>JBBRPS010000037.1:0-25527 GCA_038227745.1 Gemmatales bacterium
CAAGTATATATTCTCTCCGTTTAGCGCCTATCCGAGGTGTCAGAACAGGCCCGTTACCGCTCGCCCCTCGCTCGCCGTGTGGACGCGCCCCTGACGGTCAACGAGCGGACTGTCGGGCCGGATGCCGAGGGCGTGCAGCACCGTGGCCTGCAAGTCCGGCGGCGTCACGGGACGATCGACCACGTAGGCCGCCCGGTCGTCGCTGGCGCCGTGGACGCGGCCGCCGCGGACGCCGCCGCCCGCCGCCAGCACCGTATAGGCGTGCGGCCAGTGGTCGCGGCCCGCCCGGTCGGTCGCGGCGTTCATGACCACCTGCCCGATCCGCGGCGTCCGCCCGAACTCCCCCATCACCAGCACCAGCGTACTCTCCAGCAGACCGCGCTCGCGCAAATCCTCCAGCAGGGCGGACAGACCCTCGTCGGCGGGCGGCAGCAGGCGCTGCTTCAGCGTGTTGAAGTTGTCGCGGTGCGTGTCCCAGAACGGCGACTTGACGTCGCTGCCGTCGTTGTGCCAGTTGACCTGCACCAGGGTGGTGCCCGCCTCGACCAACCGCCGCGCCAGCAGCAGCCCCTGGCCGAAGGGGTGCCGGCCGTAGCGGTCGCGCAGCCGCGCCGGCTCGCGCGCCAGGTCGAACGCCGCACGCACCGCGCGCGAGGTCAGCAGATCGTGCGCGCGGGCATGGACGGCGTCGTACTGCCGGCCGGCGTCGCCCCAGCGAGCCACGGCTCGATCGACCGCCGCGAGCAGTTGCCGCCGTTCCGCCAGCCGGCCCGGGGCCACGTCCAGCGGCAGCGTCAGCCCCTCCGGCGCGAACGACTGTCCGTCCGGCCCCGCCCTCACCAGCCACGGGTCGTGGGCGCTGCCGATGCAGCCCGCCTTCTCGCCGGCGTAGTCGTTGGGCAGGTCGAGGAAGCGGTTCCAGCGCGGCAGCGTCACCGCCGCCGGCACGCCCGACGGATGGCGGCCGAGGCGTGTGACGAGGGCGCCCAGGCCGGGGAAGTCGTCCGGCGTTGGTGGGGCATCGAGGTCGGGGCGGTTGTGGCGGCGGCCGGTGAGCATGTAGTACAGGCCCCAGCCGTGGCGCGGGTGCGGGTGTGTCATGCTGCGGATGAGGCAGTACGTGTCCGCCACGCGGGCCAGGCGCGGCAGGTGTTCGCAGATCCGCACGCCGGGGACGCTGGTGGCGATCGGGCGGAACTCGCCGCGGAAGTGGTCCGGCGCGTCGGGCTTCAGGTCGAAGGTGTCGAGCTGGCTCGGGCCGCCGAACAGGAAGGCCACGATACATGCCCGGGCGCGGCCGAAGCCGTCGCGCCCCGGTGCCGCACTCGCGTGGCCGAGGACCTGCGGCAGCGACAGGCCCAGTGCGGCGAGGCCGCCCGCCTGGAGCAGGTCGCGGCGCGTGCAGCCATCGCAGGCGCGTTGCGGCAGGCCGGTGAGCCGGATCATGGGAGCGCCCTCCGCGGTAGAAGTTGCAGTCCGAACAGTGCCATTATCGCCCCCCTCGCCGCGACGTTCTACGACTTGCCGAGGATCGCCCGCGCCGCGTTCCACCCCGCGGCGCCCATGACGCCGCCGCCGGGGTGCGCTGCCGCGCCGCACAGGTACAGGCCCTTGATCGGCGTCCGGTAGTCGGCGTAGCCCGGCACCGGCCGGAACAGGAACAGGTTGTCGAGCGTCATCGCCCCCTGGAAAATGTTGCCGCCCGTCAGCGCGAACGTCCGCTCCAGGTCCACCGGACTGAGGATCTGCCGGTGCAGCACCGACCGCTTGAAGTTCGGCGCGTACTCGTTGAGGATGTCGAAACAGCGGTCGGCGAACTTCTCCTTCTCCTGGTCCCAGTTGCCCTCCTTCAATTTGTACGGGGCGTACTGGATAAACATCGACATCAGGTGCTTGCCCGGCGGCGCCACGGTCGGGTCCACCGCGGACGGCAGGGTGCATTCCAGGATCGGGTCCTTCGACGGCCGGCCGTACTTGGCGTCGTCGTAGCCGCGCTCGATGTAGTCCTGGTCGGGACAGATGTGGATGGTGCCGCGGTGCTGCGGGCCGGGCGTGTCGCCGGGGTAGGCGGTGAAGTTCGGCACCTCCGACAGGGCGACGTTGATCTTCAGCGAGGCACTGGCGTAGCTGATGCGGCGGACCGCGGCGGCGAAGTCCGGCGGCAGCAGGCTCGGGTCGAGCAACTTCTCGAACGTCAGGTGCGGGTCGAGGTTGCTGGCGACGACCTTCGCCTCGAACTGGTCGCCGTTCTGCAGCGCCACGCCGGTCGCCTTGCCGCCGCTGACGAGGATCTTCGCCACCTCCGCCTCGGTGCGGATCTCGACGCCGAGGTCCTTCGCCGCCTTCGCGAGGGCCTGGGTAAGGCCGCCCATGCCGCCCTTCGTGTAGCTCCAGACTCCCTTTTTACCGTTCGTCTCGCCCATGACGTGGTGGAAGAGGACGTAGGCGGTGCCGGGCATCGACGGGGCGGCGAAGGCGCCGATGACGGCGTCGGTGGCGATGGTGGCCTTGACCTCCTCCGACTCGAACCAGCGGTCGAGCAGCGGGCGGGCGGCGCCGGTGAGGATCTCAATGGCCTCGGTCATGGCGGGGCCGAGTTTCTGGAAGGAGCGGCCCAGTTTGAACATCTTCCAGGCGCCGCCGAGGCCCGGCCGCAGCAGGTTGGGCGGCACCATGAGCAGGGTCGGCTCGACGACGGCGGCGACGCGCTCGAGCATCTGCTCGTACTTCGGGTAGTTTTCGGCGTCGCGCTTGCTGAACTTGGCGATCTCGCGCAGGGTGAGCTGCGCGTCGGACCCCATGAGGAGGTGCCGGCCGTCGAGGAAGGGCGTGAACGAGGAGGGGTTGCGTTCGAGGGACTCGAAGCCGTAGTCGCGCAGGCGCAGGTCGCGGATGATCTCGGGGCGGAAGAGGCTGTTGACGTAGGCGGCGGTGGAGACCTTGAAGCCGGGCCAGATTTCCTCGGTGACGCAGGCGCCGCCGACGAGGTAACGGCGTTCGAGGACGAGGACCTTCCAGCGGGCGCGCGCCAGGTAGCACGCGGTGACCAGTCCGTTGTGCCCGCCGCCGACGATGATTGCGTCGTACCTTCCTGCCATGGATTTCCTTCTCAAAGGATCAGGAGAGGGAGTAGGGAGTAGGGGGAGAGGGTTTCCCCCTACTCCCTCTTTTCGTAAAGGCGGCCCGTGTCCACCTGCTCGAAGCCGAGGCCGCGCAGGAACGCGACCGCGGCAGGGTTGTCCTCGGCGGCCTGCGCCTCGACGATCTCGTAATACTGCTCCTGGATACGGCGGAGCGCCTGCGCGATGAGGAATTTGCCGATGGCCTGGCGGCGCAGGTCCGCCCGGACCTCGACGCCCGCCATGCCGACGCTCGGCCGGCCCCAGATGCCGCTGAAGCCTTCCATCTCCCAGAGCAGCGCCCGCGCCGCCCGCTGGCCCGACGACCGCTCCACCAGGGCGAACTCCAGTGGCTCGATCAGGCCGAAGACGCACTCGGTCCACCACGAACCGAGGCGCGCCCGCGGGTCCTCGCGCAGCTCGAAGCGCTGGCGGTAGGCCACGAAGCGCGGTTCGACGATCTTCAGCGGCTGGGCGAGGCTGCGCTGGAAGACCTGGACGGTGCGGCAGGGATGGTAGCCGTTGCGCGCCAGAAATGGGGCGGCGAGGGGGTCGCTGGCGAGGATGCCGGGCAGCTCGCTGCCGCCGTACAGCCCAAGGTAGAACGGATCGACGGGGTGCTGCGGGCCGGCGAAGAGCTTTTTCGCGCCGCGCTGCCGCAGGTAGTCCTCGGCGCGGTGGAGGAGCTCCGAGCCGATGCCGCGGCGGCGGTGCGTCATCCGCACCCCGACCAGGCAGGTGACGCCGGACTCGTGGTCCAGGGCGGTGCCGGCCGCGTTGGCGCCGAAGCCGGCGTGGGCGAAGCCGACGCAACGGCCGCCCTCGTCGGCGACGATCACGCCCTCGGGGTCGAAGTAGGGCTTGGCGAAAGCGTGGCGCTCGAGCGGCGAACTGGTGCGGAGGCGCACGCCGCCGCGGCCCGTGAACGCATCGTTCCAGACGTCGGCGAGTCCGGGGGGGTCGGTGTTGCGAAACCTGCGGTATTGCACCACGGGGAAACCTTCAGGCTGCCGGACGCCGGCGCTCGCGCCGTCCCGGGCGGGGGGGACGACGGTCCTGGGCGAACACATTTCGTACATTATAGACCAGTGCCGAACAGGGTCCATCACGCCGCGACCGGATTGAGCGGTTTGTTCTGGGCGTGCCGAGGGGGTGTGGGCGATGAGAGCGCGGGTACTCTGGGGCTGCCTGGCCTGGACGGGACTGGCTGCCGGCCTCGCCGGGCAGGGGCCTGCGGGCCAGGGCGAGGGGCCACTTTTCAAGCGGTTCGTGGACGAGTTCGTCCCCGTAACGCCGGGGCAGGGCAAATTCCCGACGTCGTTCGTGATGGGTTCGGGCAAGGACGGCCCGGCGGAGGAGCAGCCGGCCCACAAGGTCACGTTCGCCAAGCCGTTCGCGCTGGCGAAGTACGAGGTGACGCAGGAGTTGTACGAGGCGGTGGCGGGGAACAACCCGTCGCGCTGGCAGGGACCGCGCAACTCGGTGGAGAAGGTGAGCTGGGACGAGGCGGTCGCGTTCTGCCGCAAGGTGACGGAAGAGCTGCGCCGCCGCAA
Organism: Gemmatales bacterium; assembly: GCA_038227745.1. Classification (GTDB taxonomy): domain Bacteria; phylum Planctomycetota; class Planctomycetia; order Gemmatales; family Gemmataceae; genus DASPXY01. The sequence goes on from JBBRPS010000037.1 coordinate 4,673, forward strand.
GCTGCTGGGCAAGGGCGAGGTGATCCGGCTACCGTCGGAGGCCGAGTGGGAGTACGTCTGTCGGGCCGGCACGACGACGGCGTACTCGTTCGGCGACGCGGCGGCGGACCTGACGCACTACGCCTGGTTCACGGGCAACGCCAAGGGGAACGACCCGCCGGTCGGGGCGAAGAAGCCCAACCCGTGGGGCGTTTACGACATGCACGGCTACGTCTGGGAGTGGTGCGCGGACGCCTGGCAGCCGAACTATAACGCCGCGCCGGGCGACGGCAGCGCCTGGCAGGCGGCGGACGCGAAGGAGCGCGTCGTCCGCAGCGGCGCCTGGACAGGGCCGGCGGACCAGTGCCGCTCGGCGTACCGCGGCCACCGTCCGGTCGAGACGCGCACCGCTGACGTCGGCTTCCGCTGCGTGCGCGCCGCGGAGTGATCGGGCGGCCCTCCTCGTTTAGCCGCGAGCGGTGAGCCAGATCCCGCTACGCGGGGGGCGAGCGCGCGCCCCGCGCAGCGGATCTGGCTCACCCGCTCGCCCGAGGCTCGCGGCTAAACTCGAGACCTGGAAGGAAATGACGATGACCGCAGCGCGAAGCCTTCTGTTGTCGGTGGGTCTGCTTTGCGTCGTCGGCGCGGTGAGCGGCGCCGACTGGCCGCAGCTCCTCGGCCCCAACCGCGACGGCGTTTCGACGGAAACCGGGCTGCTCCAGACCTGGCCGAAGGAAGGCCCGAAGGTGATCTGGCAGAAGGACATCGGCGAGGGCTTCGCCGGGCCGGTCATCGTCGGCGACCGCCTCATCCTCTTCCACCGCGTCGGCGACAACATGGTCGTTGCCTGCCTCGACCCCGCGAGCGGCAAGGAACGCTGGAAGTTTCCTTACCAGACCTCCTACCAGGACGATTTCGGCAAGGGCAACGGCCCGCGCGCGACGCCGACGGTGGCCGGCGACCACGTCTACACCCTCGGCCCGGCCGGACACCTGCACTGCCTGGACCTGGCGAGCGGCAAGAAGCTCTGGGAGCGCGACCTCGTGAAGGAGTACCAGGTGCCGGCGAGCTACTTCGGCGTCGGCACGTCGCCGCTGGTCGAGGGCGACCTGGTACTGGTGAACGTCGGCGGCAAGAAGGCCGGCATCGTCGCTTTCCACAAGGAGACGGGCAAGGAGGCGTGGCGCGCCACCCAGGACGGCGCGAGCTACTCCTCGCCGGTGGCCGCGACGATTCACGGCGTGCGCCAGGGCATCTTCTTCACGCGGCAGGGCGTGGTGCTGCTCGACCCGCGCACCGGCAACGTGCGCTACCAGAAGCGCTGGCGCGCCCGCTACGACGCCTCGGTCAACGCCGCGACGCCGCTGGTCGCGGGCGACCTCGTCTTCTTCTCCACGTGCTACGAGACCGGCGCCCTGCTGCTCAAGGTCGGCAAGGACAAGGTCGAGGAGGTGTGGTCGGGCGACGAGGAGATGTCGAACCATTACAACACGTGCGTGCAGCACGACGGTTTCCTGTACGGCTTTCACGGGCGGCAGGAGCAGGGGCCGGCGCTGCGCTGCGTGGAATTGAAGACGGGCAAGGTGCGCTGGTCGCGCGAGCGCTACGGCTGCGGCTCGATGGTGCTGGCGGACGGGAACGCGATCATCCTGACGGAGCGCGGCGACCTGGTGCTGGCGGAGGCGACGCCGCAGGCGTACCGCGAGAAGGCGCGCGCTCACGTCTTCGACGCCCCGCCGTGCCGCGCCCAGATCGCGCTGGCGAACGGACGGCTCTACGCCCGCGACGGGGCGAAGTTGGTGTGCTGGGACCTGAAGAAGTAGCCCCACTGCCTTCACCGAGCCACTCGGTCGCGCCGGGGGAAGGCGCTTGCGGTCACTCCGCAGGCGGCGGGATCTCCCACACCTTCACGGTCTGGTCGTGACTCCCCGAAAAGACACCTCGGCATTTATGCTTCATCGCCCCTATCCCCATACATGGATGCCAGGCTTGCATGCAGCAAACGTATGTTCTCCATCAATGGAGAGTGGGGCAGGGCCAGTAGATCGAAGCCAAGGCAGAGGTCGATATCCTTTTGCGACAGGTAGTTGCCGTGGATCAGCACCTCGCGGATCTGGTCGGCCGTGTCGGGATACTCGCGTTCGTCGGGGTCGTGGCTCTGCAGCAGGAACGCCCGATAGCATTCCTCGATGACGGGCTTGGAGTGCGTCTGGATCTCGTCCACCACGCGCAGGATTTGTGTGATCTTTTTGTCGAGCGCTTCCTGCGTACTGAAGAAGATATTGCCGTTCGTGTGTGCGGTGTTGTTGCGATCTTTCACGAGCGCAGCGTAGATTCCGACTTTCCCGTTGTCACAGCCGATGAGCTTCATGAAACGCATGGCGCCACTTTCATTGACGCGCCAAAATGTGAATGGCGAGGTGGCGTCAAGTAGCTCCTTTTCCTCCTCCTTTTTGAAGCCGACCATCGCCATTTCAAAGTCCGCACGCCGCGCCTGCCTGATCTGCCAGATGTTGAAGTAGACGAAGCTCATCGTGAGCATGTGATAAGCGAGGAAGGCGAACTGGTACTTGCGATGGGTGTAGTTCGTCTCGAAGGCGTCCCACAGGAACTCGATGTATTCCTGCTCCTTCGGACTCTTGAAGGAGAGCGGCAGGTAGTTGCCAAGTTCGATGGCTTCTTCCATTGATCACGCCTCCACCGGGGCTGACTCTTCCTCGCCCCAGACTCGGACGAGAGTGGCCTGGATCTTTTTCTCGAAGCGCTCGACCAGTTCCCGGTTGGCGGCGACAAGGGCTTGCTCGGCTTTGATCTCGGCGACGATGGCTTGTTGGGTGGCGAGGGGTGGGAGGGGGATCAATGCCACATTCAGTTTCGTCAGCGTGAGCCTCGTAATCGCAACACCCGAGATCATGGAAAGCATGCTCTGCCGGCCCCGGACTGAGTTCAGGAAGAAGGCAAGGTAGCGATTGTCCAACATCTCGGGATTCCCACGCATCACTGCCACGCTCGAGAGCAGAGAAAACTCCTCGGTTAGTGTGTTAATGGCGGCCAAACCAGTATTTGCGCCGTCTTTGACATAGAGAACATCGCCAGTTCTAGCGGGGCATCGAGAGAAAATGGCCCTGTGATCCTCCTCTGAGATGTAGCTGACATTTGAAAGATCCAGATAGTTCTCACGTACGTTTTTCGACGTGATGTATAGCCTGTCTCCGGTTTCAGTGTTTGAAGGCGAGAAATGCGTCCCGTCCATAATCGTTTCGCACGCCTTGCCCAACTCCACCATTGGCCAGGCGGGATTGTTGGGGACTTGGGGGCGGTAGTTGTCGAGAACAGCGCGGGCGCCGTCGATTACTTTCTGGTAGCCCTCGATCTCCGTAACGATCTCCTTTTGCACATCCAGGGGCGGTAAGGGGATTTTGATTTTTTCCAAGTTGCCCTTCGTAATGTGAACGAGGCCAACTCCGCCATGCAAATTCTCTTCAACCTCCGTCACAGCCTTATTGAGAGCGTGAAGCAAATACATCTTCGTCGCTCGGGTTGCATCGAAGCCCACTTTGAAAATATGCTGGTTCAGAACCGCTTTACCGCCTCGCCAAATGTGCGCGCCGAACGAGGTGCCACGCGATCCTGACCATGAGAACAGAAGTTCCTCGTTATTGATCGTGTTTCTCTCATTCACCTCGCCGGTGAAGTAATTGAACTCATTGTCAGGATTGTTCAGATTCTGGATTCTGACAATCGGAACGCCCCCGCTGCCCGCGTTTTCCCAATCCTCGGGCTTGAATGCTCTACCGTTGAAAAGTTCGCAGATATCGCCGATTGCAACCATTGGATAATTCGAGGATCGATCGCTGCCCTCTCGATACCGCTCCCCGCTCAGGTTATAGTCGCCATTCGCAGCGATCTTTTCTTTCTCGACGATCAGGCCGCAAGTCGGCTGGAGGTCGTCGGTGGGCTGGCTGGTGCGGATGGTTTGGAGGTAGGCGGTGAGTTCAGCCTGGACCTGCGGGAGGTCATTCTTCTCGATAGCGCGGCGTTGGGCACCGAGGCCGAAGCCGTCGTTCTCCACCTTGAAGAAGGCGATGGTGTTCACCTTCTTCGCCAGCGACTTGTCGAGGATCAAGATGCAGGTCTTGACGCCGGAGTAAGGATTGAACACGCCCGCCGGCAGTGAAACGACGGCGACGAGGAACTCCTCGACGAGCATCTTGCGCAGTTGCGTGTAGGCGGTCTGGCTCTGGAAGATGATGCCCTCGGGCACGATGATGCCCGCACGGCCAGACGGCGTCAGGTGCTCAGCCATGTAATCTACGAACAGCACTTCGCTTCGCTTGCTCTGTACCGAAAAGCGGTTGTGCGGCTTGATGCCGCCTTTCGGCGACATGAAGGGCGGGTTGGCGAGGATCACATCCGCGTAGTCGTTCCAGCGATCCTGGCTGGTGAGCGTGTCGTACTCGTAGATGTGCGGGTCGGTGAAGCCATGCAGGTAGAGGTTCACCAGCGACAGGCGCACCATATCGGGTGAGATGTCGTAGCCCTTGAAGTTCTTCGCCAGGCGGCCCTTGTCGTCAGGCGTGAGGGTGCTGTGGCCCTTGGCGTCGGTGTTAGCTTTGAGGATGTGCTTGTAGGACGAGATCAGGAACCCGGCGGTGCCGCAGGCTGGGTCGAGTACGGTCTCGTTCTTCTTCGGGTCGACGACCGCGACGATGAAGTCGATAATGTGTCGCGGGGTGCGGAATTGCCCGGCATCGCCCTGGGAGCCGAGGACGGAGAGCAAATACTCGAAGGCATCGCCCAGGCGCTCGCTGTGGTCGTAGGTGAACTCGTCGATGATCTTGAGGAAGGCTCTAAGCGTTTCGGGATCGCGATAGGGAAGATAGGCGTTCTTGAAGATGTCGCGGAAGAGCAGCGGAATGCCGGGGTTCTCGGGCATCTTGGTGATGCCCTCGGCGTAGAGGTTCAGGGTCTCGTGCCCGCCGAGGCCGGAGCGCATCAGCTTGGCCCAGCCGTACCGGGCGAAGTCGCCTGTGAAGAACTTCCGTTTGCCCCCGAGTTCCTCCGCCTCGGCGTCCATGTCGTCCATGAACTTGTAGATCAGGGCGATGGTGATCTGCTCGACCTGGCTTTTGGGGTCGGGCACCTTGCCCACGAGGATGTCGCGGGCCGTGTCGATGCGGCGTTTGGTGTCGGTGTCGAGCATGGGTTTACTTTATGCGGCGAACTGGTTCAAGGAAACGTAATCCTTGACGTATTCCGGAACGAGCGTGCGATACTTCTCCGGCACGGCTTTGAAGTCGCGGGTGGAAAAGACCGGGTTGGTAGCCAGGTCGGTGAACTGCCGGCTCTCGATGATGTGGCGGACCTGGTCGCTGGTGACGTAGGCCTTGAAGAAGCTCTTGATGGCTGGGATGGCCTCGGCCTCTTCGGGCTTGGCGTCGGCGACGAACTTGGCGAATTCCTCTTCCAGCAGTTCATCCTTGGACTTGAAGCGCGGGATGAGGCCGAAGATTTTTTCCAGGATCTCGCGCAGGGGCAGGCGGCGATCCACGGCGGCGGCTTTGCGCAGCTTGTCGAGGGTGTAGTACTCCTCGGGCTTGTCGAGGACTTCGCGGTTGACGTAGTCGATGACGCGGTCCCACTGCCCGGCCTCGACGGCCTTCGCAATCGTCTCGTTCTCGCGCACGGTGCTCTCGAACTTTTCAAAGAGCATCCGGTCGATCTTCATGCCTTCATGGCCGATGGTCTCTTCCTTGATGGTAGCGAGGATATCCGCGCCCAAGTGGTCGTAGGCGCCTCCCACGACAACTGGGCCTATCCCGCCGCCAGTGTCGGCGCCCTTGCTTGCGGGTCGAGGAAGCTTCAGCACCTCGTCGTAGTTGAACTCCGTCTCGAAGTATTCGCAATTGGCAAAGAAGTCGAAGAGCTTGAACGCGGTCTTCTGCGGGTGTGCGACGCCGTCCTTGAGATTGTCGTCGAAAAGCTGTTCGAGGAAGTTGTGCTTGCGGGTGCCCCGCCCCTTGATCTGGATGAAGTCGGTTGGCGAGAAGATGGGGCGGAAAAGGCCGAGGTTGAGAATATCCGTGCAGTCGTACCCGGTGGTCATCATGCCGACCGTGACGCAGACGCGGGCCTTGCTCGACTTGTAGGCGGGCAGGAAGTTTCCCGAGCCGAGCAGGTTGTTGTTCGTGAAGTTGATGGTGAACTGCTGAGCGTCCGTTATGTGCGAGGTGACTTGCACGGCAAAGTCCGACTGGTACTTGCCGGGAAACATACGATCAGCCATCTGATTGAGGATCTGCGCCAGCTTCTCCGCATGCTTCTGACTCACGGAGAAGATGATGGACTTGCCGATCTCACCACTGACCGGATCACGCAGGGCGTTTTCCAGGAACGTCTTGCAGAATATCTCATTAGTGGCTTTCGCGAAGAATCGCTTCTCGAACTCGCGCTGCTTGTAGGCTTCCTGTTGATCCTCGCCCGCGTCGTCAGTGAACGACACGATGAAGCCGTCTTTGGAGAGCAATTCGGTCGTGATCTCCGTGCGGGCATCGACGACGGTGGGGTTGATCAGGTAGCCTTCCTTCACGCCGTCCAGTAGGGAGTAGCGGAAGGTGGGCTGGCTGTTCTCGCAGCCGAAAGTACGGTACGTGTCGAGCAGCAGACGCCGCTCGGCCTCGCGCGGGTCGCGCGTGGTTGGGCTGCTGTGATCGAACCGCTTCAGGTAGTCACGGGGCGTGGCGGTGAGGCCGAGCTTGTAGCCGACGAAATAGTCGAACACCGCACGGGCATTGCCGCCGATGGAGCGGTGCGCTTCGTCGGAGATCACCAGATCGAAGTCCGTGGGCGAAAAGAGCTTCTGGTACTTGTTGTTGAACAGCAGGGACTGAACGGTGGTGACGACGATCTCGGCGCGCCGCCAGTCGTCGCGGTTCTCTTTGTAGATGACCGTCTGGAAATCTGCGGAGAGCTGCGCGGCGAAGGCTTTCTTGGCCTGGTCCTCCAGTTCGAGGCGGTCCACCAGGAAGAGCACGCGCCGGGCATTGCCGGAACGGAGGAATAGCTTGATGACGGCGGCGGCAATGAGCGTCTTGCCGGTGCCGGTGGCCATCTCGAAGAGGAAGCGATCATTGCCGTCCTTGAGTGCCCGTTGCAGGGCATGGATGGCTTTCAACTGATAGGGGCGCAGAAAGCGCAGCTTGTTGCTCAGGATGTAGCCGGGCCGCTCCGCTTCGTTTTTCCACGCCGCTTCGGACGCATAGCTTGGCCGCTGGGTGAGGACGATATAGTCCTCGCGGATCTGCGCTTCGATCAGGCGCTGCGGATTGGGCGTGACCTTTTGGTAGCCGATCACCGAATCCGGCGTCGGGAACGAGGTGATGACGTTTGGGTTGCCGCGTTCGAGATCCCAGAAGTAGTGCAGATTGCCGTTCGAGAGGATGACGAAACGGCAGTTCTGCGAGCGGGCGTACTTGCGGGCCTGCTCCTTGCCGACGAGCGGACTCTTGTCCTCTGCCTTGGCCTCAAGGACGATGAAAGGGAATCCTCTGGCGTCGAGAAGCAGGAAGTCGATGTAGCCCTTGGCCGTCTTCTCGAAGTTGTCGCCGAGCGCGTCGAGGTCGGTTGTCTTGATCATTACGCTGGGTTCAAGACGGATGTTGGCGGGGGCGTTACCATCCGCGAAGAAGCGCCAGCCTGCTGTTTCGAGCAACTTGTTGATCTTGATGCGGGCTGTGGCTTCTTTCATTGCTGCTGCACCCACACGGAGTTGGCGTTGCTGGCCCGCTTTCGCGATCACTTTGTCCTGGCTGGCCGTCCCGGCCCCAGAGGCATGGTTGAGTTGTAGCGGAAATAGTGTACTCTTCCTGCACTGGCAAGTCCAGCAGGGAAGCGATTTCTCCCTGGAAAAAAGCCTCCCGTTCCCCTCCACCACTTCTTCCCGCCTCTGGTAGCCTCGCGCACACAGCGAGCGGGATTCTCCCGCCGCTCGCCCAGCAAGCCATCAGGGACGACCAGGGGAGGGTGTTCGAGCATCAGCCCTGGCACGGTTTTTGCTCTTAAAGACAATCTTTTCAGATAGTTTTGGACAGCCACTCGCGTTTTGTGCAGGGGCGTCAGCGCCAGTGGTTGAGGTCGATGTAGCCGTCGGCGAGGGGAACGCCGGCGGCTTCCAGTTTCGCGACCGCTTTGACGATCTCGTACGGCTTCATCTTCTTCTTCGGATCTTTTTCACTCCGGACGACGAGGATCCCTGGATGGTGCCCCTGGGCCGCGAGGATGAGGTAATGAAGCGCTTTGAAATCGTTATGGTCGCGGGTCAAGCAGGCCCGCTGTTCCTGCACCGCCCGAGTCAAGTGGATGGGATCGTGGCTGCCGGACAGGCCGGCCTCGCCGGGCAGCAGCACGTCGTGTCCGGCCTGGCGAAGTAATCCGGCCAGCACCGCGGACGCGCTGTCGTCGTCGAGGTAGAGCCTCATCGCTGGTCGAGCCGGGCGCAATCCTCCGGCGTGAGCGGTTTGGGGCGCGGGTTTTCCTTGTACCCGGGGTCATTCATGCCCATCGCCTCCGCCGTCGCCTCCTCCCGCTGATAGTCCTGTTCGATTTCCGGTGGGTTGGACTCGCAGTAGGCGATCGCCTCTTGCACCGCCTCCAGCGGCACGTCGAAGTCCGCGGCAAGGTCTGCCGCGGTCATCTTCGGTTCTCCTTCGCCGACGAACCAGTCGTAGAGATCCGTCGCCTTGAGGCGCCGCCCCTTGAGGAATAGCTGCCGGTAGCTGGAACAAGGACGCGGCTCCAGGTGGTCCCAGGTGCGTGGGGTCGGTGTACTCATGCCGTTCAGGTTACCCCCCTCTCGACTCCCCTTCAACGCCAATCGTCCGCCCCGTGGCGAGGCGCTCGTGCCGGCGCTCCTCCTCGGCCAGCGCGAGGATTTCCTGCTCGGTGAGGCTCTTGAAGGAGCGCATCGCGGTCGCCCGCGCACCCCGTAGAATGCCCGCAGGAACCCGGGCAGAACTGTGAATCATCCCAAGACGGCCGGAGAAAGTGCATGCCGGAAGGTCACGACCCCTACGCGGCCCTGCGCCACCCCGACTACCGCCGCCTCCTGTCCGGGAGCGTTCTCGCCAGCGCCGGCACCACGATGCAGAGCGTCGTGATCGAGTGGGAACTGTACGAGCGGACGGGTTCGGCGGCGGCCCTGGCGCTGGTGGGCCTGGTCCTGTTCCTGCCGGTCCTGTTCCTGTCCCTGCCCGCCGGCCACGCTGCCGACCGCTACAGCCGCAAGGGCCTCCTGATGGGGGCGCAGGTCGTGATGGCCCTCGCCTCGCTGGGACTGGCCGCCCTCTCCTTCGTCGAGGGACCCATCCCGCTGATTTACCTGTGCCTGCTGGCGACGGGTGCGAGCCGGGCGTTCAGTGCCCCCGCCCGCTGGTCGCTGGTGCCGCAGGTGGTCCCGCCGGGCGCCCTGAACAACGCGATCACCTGGAACAGCAGCGGCTGGCAGATCGCGTCGATGGTGGGGCCGGCCCTCGGCGGGGTGGTGCTGAAGGTGTCCGGCCGGGCGTCGGACGCCTACCTGCTGTCCGCCTTCTGCTCCCTCGCCTGTGCCGTCCTGGTCGCGCCGGTACGGCCCCGGGCCACGGAAGGCCGCCGCGAGCCGGTTTCCCTCCGCTCGCTGCTGGCCGGCCTGCGGTTCGTGTGGAGGACCAAGCTGATCCTGGCGACGATAACGCTGGACCTGTTCGCGGTCCTGCTGGGCGGCGCCACCGTCCTGATGCCGATCTTCGTGAAGGACGTCCTCCACGGGGGGCCCATCGAACTGGGCTGGCTGCGGGCGGCGCCCTCGATCGGGGCGGTGCTGATGGCCTTCGCCCTGGCGTACCGGCCGCCGCTGCGCCGCGCCGGGCGGGCGCTGCTGTGGTCGGTGGCGGGCTTCGGGGCGGCAACGATCGGGTTCGGGCTGTCGGAGAACGTGGTCCTGTCGTTCGTCATGCTCGCCCTGACTGGCGCGCTGGACAACGTCAGCATGGTCGTCCGCGGCACGCTGGTGCAGTCCCTGACGCCGGACGCGATGCGTGGCCGCGTCTCCGCCGTGAACGCCATCTTCATCGGCTCGTCCAACGAGCTGGGGGCTTTCGAGTCGGGGATGACGACGGAGTGGTTCGGCCCGGTGGCGTCCGTGGTCGGCGGCGGAATCGGGACGATCCTGGTCGTCGGGGCGGTGGTGCTGACGTGGCCACAGGTGCTGCGCCTGGGGTCGTTGAGCGCGGTGAGGGCGGAGCCGGTGCGCGACACCGACGCGGTGGCCGTCGAGCAGCTCATGGAAGGACGACCGACCGATCCGCTCGCGCCCGGGGGTTGACAGACGCGATCATTCAAACAACTTGCTCACCGACTCATTGAAGTGAATGCGCTTGATGGCGTCGGCCAGCAGGGGCGCCACGCTCAACACCTTGATGCGCGGCAGATGCTTGTCCGGCGTCAGCGGGATGCTGTCGGTGACGACGATCTGCTTGAGCGGCGCATCGCGCAGGCGCTCGATGGCCGGCCCGACCAGCACGGCGTGCGTGGCGCAGGCGTAGATCTCGCGCGCCCCGTTGTAGCGGGCCACGTTCGCCGCCCCGACCACGCTGCCGGCCGTCGAGATCATGTCGTCGAAGATGACGGCCACCTTGTCCTGCAGCGTGCTGCCGATCAGGTTCGCCTGCTTGGTCTCGGTGGCGCTGGAGCGGCGCTTGTCCACGATGGCGATGGCGCCGCCGAGCTTCTTCTGGTAGGCCAGCGAGCGCTTGATGCTGCCCTCGTCGGGGCTGAGCACGACGAAGTCGCGCGGCGGGATGTTCAGGCTGCGGATGTATTCATTGATGACCGGGGCGGCGTGCATGTGATCGACGGGGATGTTGAAGAAGCCCTGGATCTGGGCGGCGTGCAGGTCGAGGGCCAGCACGCGGTTGGCGCCGGCGACGGTGAGCAAGTCGGCGACCAGCTTGGCGGTGATCGGCACGCGGCCGACGTCCTTGCGGTCCTGGCGGGCGTAGCCGTAGTAGGGCAGCACGGCGGTGATGCGGGCAGCACTGGCGCGTTTGAGGCTGTCCAGGATCACCAGCAGCTCCATGAGGTTTTCGTTGACGGGCGGGCAGGTGGGCTGGACGACGAAGACGTCGCGGCCGCGGACGTCCTCGTCGATGCGGCACGACGTTTCGCCGTCGGGGACGGGTTGCAAGGTGATCCGGCCGAGCGGGTCGCCGAGGCACTGGGCGATTTTCTCGGCGAGGGGCACGTTGGCCCGACCGCTGAAGACCTTGAGCTGGTTGTTGTTGTGGTTCATGACTGCCCTGGCGTGTGGCGCCGCCGCGCTTCCGACGTCGGTGGTCTCTCCCAGTGCCCCTGGCGCAAGGGGCAACTCCCGCGCCCGGGAAGCTGCTGCACGGCCGCGTCCCGTGAGGGAATGGCATTATGAAGGGCGGGTGAAGTGGCTGTCAACGGGGACCCGCGAAATGCCCTCATGACGGCGGCCGCCCGCGCCTCGGACGACAGGCGCGTCAGCGCCCCTCGGCCGGCCGCGCCGTCAGCCGCAGGATGTACAGGGTACCGTCGTGGTTGGCCGTCATGACGTGCCGGCCCTCCGGGCTGAAGGCGAGCGCGCTCACGGTGCGCCCCTCCGGGAAGAACCGGATGACCTTCTGGCACACCGATTCGGCGCCCGGGTTCCACAGGCGCACCGTGCCATCCTCGCCGCACGAGGCCAGCAGCCGGCCATCGCGCCGGTACGCGACCGCGGTGACCGCGTCCGTGTGCCCCGCCAGCACCTGCGTCTCCTTCCCGGCCGGCAGTTCCCACAGCCGCACCTTCGGGTCGCGCCCCGCCGACGCCAACGCCTTGCCGTCCGGGCGAAAGGCCAGGGCCGTCACCTGCTCCGTGTGGCCCTCGCAGGTGATCAGCGGTAGGCCGGGTGCCGTCTCCCAGATCTTCACCAGCCGGTCGTTGCCGCCGGAGGCGATTAGCGCGCCGTCGTGACTCAGCGCCAGGCTGTTCACCGGGGCGAGGTGCTGTCGGGCGGGCTGGACCTCCCGGCCGGTGGCCGTTTCCCACACGCGGACCGTCCCGTCGGTGCCCGCCGAGGCGACGGTCTTGCCGTCGGGGCCGAACGCCACGCCCAGGACGAAGCCGGTGTGCTCGCCAAAGCTCTGCACGGGGGCGCCCGTGACCGTGTCCCAGACCTCGACGTTGCGATCCTCGCCGCCCGAGGCCAGCAGCTTGCCGTCCGCGCTGAAGGCGACGGCACGGACCGGGGCGTTGTGCCGGGTCAGCGTGCGCAGCTCCTTGCGGGTGCCCACGTCCCAGATGCGGACGGTGCGGTCGGACCCGCCGGACGCCACCAGCCGGCCATCGGGGCTCACCGCGACCGCCAACACCGGGCCGCGGTGCCACAGCGCTGGGTCGATCTCCGGCCCCGGCGGGACGTCCCACAGCCGGACCGTGTGGTCGAGCCCGGCGCCGGCGAGGCGGGCGCCATCGGGACTGAAGACCGCCCGTGTCACCCTCTGGGTGTGGCCTTCGAGGGTGAGGATCTCCTTGCCGGCGGCGGCGTTCCAGACCGTGACCGTGGAGTCGGTGCCGCCGCACGTCGCCAGGCGCCCGCCGTCGGGGCTGAAGGCCACGCTCAGCACCGCCCCGTGCTGGCTGCGGAGGTGGAAAACCTCCTCGCCGCTGTCCGCGTCCCAGACCTTCACGGTCCCGTCCTGCCCGGCGGCGGCGAGGCGCTTGCCGTCCGGCGTGAACGCCACGCCGTTGATGTGGACACCGGGCCGCTGGAACGACTGCGCCACCTTGCGGCCGGCCACGTCCCAGATTTTGATCTCGCCGTCGGCGTCGGCACTGACCACGCGCTTGCCGTCGGGGTGGTAGGCCACGCACGTCACGGCCGCAGCGTGCCGGGCCAGCGTGGGCGTATCTTCCTTCGCGGTCGCGGTGTCCCAGAGGCGGACCGTCCGGTCGTGCGAGCCGGTGAGCAGGTGCTTGCCGTCGGGGCTGAAGGCCACGCCGGTCACCGGGCCATCGTGCCAGACCAGGGCGTAGGCCGGCTCGCCGGTGGCCAGGTCCCAGACCTTGACGAGCTTGTCCGCCGAGGCGCTCGCCAGGTGCTTGCCGTCGGGACTGAAGGCGACAGCGAGGACGCCGCCCGTGTGGCCGCGGAAGGTGCGGAGCAGTTTGCCCGTCTTGGCGTCCCAGAGTTTCAATTCGCCGGATTTGTCGGTGACGCTCGTGTCCGCGCCGGCGGTCGCCAGGTACTTGCCGTCGAGGCTGAAGGCGACATCGCGGATCGGCTCGCCGGGGTTCGCCTCCCCGTCCCCGAGCGTGGTCGAAACCGTGCGCGTCCGGCGATGGCCCAGGACGGCGACCAGCTCGGGCGGCGCCAGCTTCGCGTCCCCGCCGCCGTGCGCGGCGAGGACTTCGGGCGCGATGTCGTCGCGCCGCAGGGCGTCCGCCGCGGTCGCCTCCTGTCCAGGGGCACTCGGCCCGCCGCCGCGACCTTCATCAGCGCCGAGGAGGAGCAGCCACACCAGGAGCACCACGGCTGCCACGAAGAGCAGGGCGACGAGGAGCAGGAGCCAGAGGCGGCGCGTCCCGCGGGCTCGCGGTGGCGGGGTGGGGACCGCGGGGGGGGCCACCCGCCTGCCGCCGCTACCAGACGTCGGCCCAACTCCGGTCGCAGCGGGGGCAGCACCCGCCTGCGTGCCCGGCGCCTTCCCGGCCCAGTCGCGCGTGACGTTCGGATCGAAGTTTTCCGTCTCGGCGCGGTCGAGCGCTTCGAGGACCGCCCGGGCGGAGGCGGGCCGGTCCTCCGGCTTGCGGGCCAGCAGGTGCTGGATCAGGTCGGCGAACGGCCGGGACAGTTCGGAGTTGAGCGCGCGCGGGTCGCGCGGCACGCCGGCCGCCGCCGCAGCCTGCCCGGTGGCGGCGCGGTAGAGGACGCAGCCGAGGCTGAACAGGTCGCCGCGCGCGTCGAGCGTCCCTCCCGCCTGCTCCGGCGCGGCGTACTCGGCATGGGCGGCCATCGCCGGGGCGGCCACGGCCCGCTCCAGGCCGAAGTCGAGCAGCTTGACCCGTCCGTTGGGCGTTTCCAGCCAGATGTGGCCCGGCCGGATGCCGCCGTGGACCAGGCCGTGCTCGTGCGGTCCGGCGAGCCCCGCGGCGACCTCGCGGGCAATGCGCGTCACCTCGGGGGTCGGCAGCCGCCCCTTGCGGTCGAGGCGGGCCTGGAGCGTCTCGCCCCGGAGCAGCGGCAGCGCCACGAGCAGGGCGCCCTGGTGGTCGAGGACGTCGTGGACGCCCAGGACGTGGTCGTTTCCCAGCGACGCCGCGGTCACGGCCTGCTGGACCGCGGCCGTGCAGGCGCGGGCGGCGGCCGCGTCGGCGGGGCGGAGGACCTTGAGGGCCACCCGCCGCTTGAGCCCCGGCTCCTCGGCCTCGAAGACCGTGCTGATGCGGCCCGTGCCCAGCACCTTGAAGACGCGGTAAGGGCCGAAGCGGCCGATCTCGTCAGGCGCCTGCGGCGAGGCAAGGTAGCTGGCCGGTTTGGCCGGCGCCGCGGCGGGCGGCGGTACGCCGGGGGTCGCGGTCCCGGGGAGGGTCTGGTCGGCGGCGAGGCCCGGCGGGGGCGGCCGGCGGGCGGGTGGGCCGCCGATGGCCGGCGGGGAGAAGAAAGTGTCCTCGGCGGCCGGCCCCGAGGGGAGCTTCACGGTCCCGTCGGCGGCCGGCCCGGTGGGGACGTTCACGGTCCGGTCTCCCACCGAGCCGCCGAGGTGCGAAGAGAAGAGTGTCCCCTCGTCGGGGTCGGGGGTGCCCCCGAGAGCGGTGGAGGGCAGCTTGACAGTCCCGTCGTCGGCGGGCCGGGGGCGGGCGGCGTCCCGGGCGGTGCGCTGGATCTGCGCGTTTTCGCCCTGCATCGCCCGCAGCAGTTCGGCGCAGCGGCTGCACTCCTTCAGGTGCTGGCGCAGGCCCTCGGCCTCGGCGCCGCCGACCTGCCCATACGTGAGGCGGAGGAGGTCCTGGGCCGCGGGGCAGACAGAGCGGTCCGACATGATTCACCTCGTGAGCGAGACCGAAAACCGACACCGGGATCATTGTCGCACACCCGGCGCCGCTTTCCAGTGTTTCCTGGGGCTGAACCGTCAGACCGCCCCGCGCTGCCCGCCGTACCGCTCCCGCAACTTCGCCGCGCGGTGGGCGAAAACCGCGTCCAGCTCCCGTTCGATCGCGCGGGCGGTGACGGTCAGCCCGAGCAGCCCGCCGGGCGGCTCGAATTCGACCCGCTCGCTCAACCGCGTCCCTTCGGGGACAGACTCGAAGCGGCGCGTGTGAACCCACTTCCGCAGCGGGCCTTGCCGCTGTTCCTCGACCAGGAGCGTGTCCGGGACGAAGGCGGCGACCTCGGTGACCAACCGCTGCGTCAGGCCCCAGCGGCGCGCCTTCCAGGTCAGACGCGCGCCGAGTTCCAGGCGTTCCGGTCCCTCGACGAGCTGCAGGTGAAGGTCGGGGGGTGCCAGGGCGAGCAGGTTGGCGGGGACGAGGAAGAAGGCGAAGACTTCCGCGGGTGGGCACGCCACGAGGATCGCGTTGTCGAGCTGGGGCATGGTACGGACCTTCCTCCGCTGATTGAGCGGCCCCCCTCCCTTGAAACAAGTCCCTGGTTCCCCGGAGACAGCTCCGTCGAATGGGGACCCTCCCGCCACTCTGCTGTGCCCTCTCCTCATTTTCCCCCGGTCGCTTTATAGCCGAACGTAATCCCCTCGTCACGGGTGACAACCAGGCCTGCGACGTGGCGGGCCGTGTCCCGCAGCTGGTCGCCGGGGTCGTCACTCCGAAATGCTTCGTAGTCCGACTCACCCGGCAATGCGTGAACGAGACTCGGTCGTCCGACGGTGACAGCCGGCCGCCCGTGGGGGCGGTTCGCCCTGTCGGAGCAGACGTACAGCTGGCATCACCCCGCTCGGCGCCTATAATCCTCAATGCCGTCTCGGCGGAGCCGAGAAGCCGTCCACCAGGCCTGTCGGCCCGTCAGAAAATGTCAGAGAAAACGTTGCAAAATGACAGAACCGTTGGTAAAATCTGTACAGTGTCGCGGAGTCGGAAGGCTCACCCCACGCGACGGAAACTCTGTCAGGATGGATGGTTAGAACGGCGCGGGGCGTGGCGCAGTTTGGCTAGCGCGCCTGAATGGGGTTCAGGAGGTCGGAGGTTCGAATCCTCTCGCCCCGACATGAAGAACCGCTGACACCAGTTGTCAGCGGTTCTTTTCTTTTGTCAGGGCTTCCACTTACGGCGAGAGTGCTCGAAACGTCAGCACTGTTCGGATTGCCAGCAAGCGACAGCGTTATTCCCCGATTGTCAGCAGTTGGTGCAACCGTTGGTGCAAGCGTTCGCGCCGCCCCGTCCGTCCCCGTCGCCCGTGCGGCTTCCCCTTCGGCCTGGTCGCCTTGCAGGGTGAGCAGCGGCAGCGCGTCGAGGGCGCCGCGCACGTCGAGCAACCGCGGGTCGGTGTAAACCCCCATCGTCAACCGGATGTCGCTGTGCCGCATCGCGGCTTGAGCGGCCCGCGGGGCAACCCCGCCCTTGCTCAAGAGCGTCCCGAAGGTGGTGCGCAGGGCGTGGACGTCGAGGGACCGGCCGCGGTCGTCGCGCTTGTCGATGACCCACTTGTCGCCAACCTTCACCCGGCGGGCGATGCCGGCGGCAACAAGGTCGCGGTCGAGAATCTTCACCAGCCGGCTCGGCACGTCGAAGAGCGAGGTGTCGGGCGGCAGCCGGGCCGGAATCGGGGCGCCGGACTCCAGAGCTTCGGCCTGCAACCGGCGCAGCTTGTCGGCGAGCCAGTCGCGCAGGTCGGCGGCGAGGTCATCCCGTAGCGCGATGCCGTTCCCTTCGCGGTTCTTTTCGTCCGCGGCGTCGAGGGAAGCGAACGGCACGGCGTCGTCAAGGTGGAGGTGCGCCACGGTCAGGGATGACAACTCACCCTTGCGCAGCCCGGTCAGCACCAGCGTCTTGTAAATCAGCGCCCGTTCCCGCCCGAGCAGGTCCAGGCGGTCACGCACTTCGGGGCGCACGTCAGCGTAGCGCGCGCCCCTCCGCGGCCCCTTGCGGACCGTCAGGGCTTCGAGCAACGGCCGTTCCCTGGCGACGGCGAGCAGCTCGACCAACTCGGGTTCCGTCATCGCCCGGCGTTGCCGGCGCGGGTCCGCCTTCTCGTTCGCTTTCGGCGCGGCTTTGAGAGGGTTGACGGCGAGCCGGCTTGTCTCCACGCACCAGTTGCAGAACGACACCAGCGCGTTGCGGTAGGCGTTCCGGGTCCGAGCCGACATGCCTTCGGCCGTGCGCAGCGCAAGCCAGCGCTCAAGGGCTTCGCGGCGCAGGTCAGCCAGCGTTCCGAAGGCGCAGTCAGCGGCAAGGCGGCGCAAATAGCGGCCGGTGTCTTCCCGGTGAATCTTCGTCACCCCTTCGCCTGGTGGTGTTCGTCGAAGGCGGCGAGGTGTTTCGCCAGGGGCGCGCTCTGGTGGTCGCCGATGGCGGCTTCGGCCGCGGTCATGACGTTCGAGCGCACCAGCTCGGCGCGGCGTTCGCGGTCCGCCAGGACCTGCCGGGCGGCGGTTTCGTCGCGGCCGCCGGTCGCCTCGACG
This sequence comes from Gemmatales bacterium, assembly GCA_038227745.1. Taxonomy (GTDB): domain Bacteria; phylum Planctomycetota; class Planctomycetia; order Gemmatales; family Gemmataceae; genus DASPXY01. The sequence goes on from JBBRPS010000037.1 coordinate 22,327, forward strand.
CACACCACGCCGGCCCCGTCGCGGAACTTGGCGACGAAGTAGGGCGATTCGGTGACGATGCGCTCGCTCCCGTCCTCCCCCACAGTCAGCGGCGCCGTCCGGGTCTTGCCGCGGCGGTCCTTCCAACGAGCGAAGCGCTCGCCCTTGCGGACGAAGATTTCGGCCCCCGTTGGGAGCGGTCTTGTCGTCTGTTTCTTGAACACGGCCCCCACAGTTCACCTACCCTTTCGTGTTGCTCGGAGTGCCAGTCCGAAGTAGGCGGCGAGCCGATCCGCCACGTCGAGCCGTAGTGACCGCTCGCCGTTCACAAAACGCCTGATACTCGCCCTGGCGACTCCGGTTTCCCGTTCCAGGGTCAGGTAGTTCGTCCGGCCTTGCTCGATGGCTTGCGCGATGGTCTGCCGTAGCAAGTCAGAAATCGGTGCCGGTTGGTCGTTGTTGCTCATATGGGCCAATTGTCCCACAAGAGGGCCGGCGCGTCAACGCCAGTCGGCGGCTTCAGTCGCTTTCTGTTCTTCGCGGTTCCTGCGCCCAGCTGGGGACCGCGTTTCTGGTCCCTTATGGGATATAGGGCACTCACGCCCTCGATTCTGGACACCCACGCCCTCTGACAAGCGGACACCCACGCCCTCTGTACGGTCAAGCGTCGTTCTTCCGCAGCGGCTTCACCCGGTAGACGGACAGGCCCCGGTTCAAGCCTCCCTGCCGGATAACCGCCACCAGGCCGGCGCGCTGCAGCACAGCCAGCGCCCGGCGCACCGTGCGCGGGTTGCAGCCCGCTCGCCGCGCCAGGTCCGTTTGTGAAGTCCGCGCCAACCCGTCCGGTTTGGTGTCGCGCCAGAGCAAGAGCCAGACAGCCAGCTCGGCGCGGTCCAGTTCCGCCATCGTCGCGTCAAGGAAAGCGTTGATGCACTGAAACCGGCCCCGCGATGTACGCTTCCCCTTCGGCTTGTCCCCGCTCCCGTCCTGGTGCCGTTGCCGTCCGTTCGGCGAAGGCGAAGGGGATTCCAGCGGTGGCGGTTCCTCGCCCACGGCGAGAATGCGCGGAGTCATCCGTCACCCCCTTCCCCGTCATCGTCCGCCGGTGCCGTCCGCGCCCAGAGCGCGGCGAGCGTTGACTTCAGCTTGCCGGCGTCGGGCCGCGGTTCGCCCGTCCCGGCGGCGGCGAAGCGCTGCAGCCGCCCATCGAAGGTCAGCGGAATGTCCTTCGCCTCTCCGTGCCGGCTCTTCAGGTGGCGCAGCGTCACGGCGTTGCCCTGGTCGCCGTCCGGCGTCAGGATGAAGGCGTCATCGGCGCCGAATTCCAGCTCCGAGCTTTCGCGGAAACTCGCCAGGTTCAGCCCGTTGCCCGCGTAGCTCGAGCGCCCCTTGCCGTCCTTCGTCCGCCCGATCGCCGAGACGACGACGGCAACCCCGGCGTCGGCAAACTGCCGGAGAAAGTCCATCGTCGCGTTGACGGCCCTGCGCTTGTCGGCGTGGTCGCCCGGCGGCGGGATCCTTTGGATGTAGTCGAGCACGAGCAGCTGCGCGTCGAAGGCGTCGGCGGTCGCGGCCACGTTCGCCAGGTCGAAGGGCGGGCGGACGAAGGCGAGCCGTTCGGCGAGCGGTTCAAGGGTGTTCATCGCCTGGTCGATGCGGTCGGCGTGCTCGGCGCCGAGCCGGCGGTATCGAATCGAGGTAAGGGCAATGCCGGACAGCCGGGCAAGCTGCCGGTCGAGCAGCACAGCCGGCGGCATCTCGACGCTGCAGACAGCAGCCCGAAGGGTCGGCGTCAGGCGCAGGGCATCGACCAGGCATTGCATGGTGAAGGCGGTCTTGCCGGCCCCCGGCGCGCCGCCGAGCAGCGTCACCAGCCCCGGCCCGATTTCGATGCGCGCCAGCTCGCCCGCGCCCACGGGGAAGAGCGTCGGCGGCTTGCCCGAAAGAACGTCGTCGCGCCAGCCGGCGAGCGCGTCGGCGGCGCAGACGAAGGAAGCGTCAGGCATTGTCGGCCCCCTTTCTGGCTTGGGTCAACCCGCACTCGATTTGCCGTCTCACGTCGCTCGGCGTCAGTCCCGAATCAAGGGCGGCTTCCGTCAGCAGCGCATGGGCGAGGGCGGGCGGACAGCCGAACTCGGCGAGGTTCGCGGCAGCGCTGAACAACAGCCGGTGGCGGTCGCCCTGGTCGGCGGCGTCGCGGATGAAGTCGAGCGTTGCCCGGTTCAGGCGCGGCGTCCCGTCCGCCACGGCGGCGCGGCGTTGCGCCTTCCCTTCGGTTTCGCGCTCGACGGCCTGCAGCGCGGCTTGCCAGTCGGCCGCGGCGTAGGCGAGAAAGGCGGCGCCGGCGTCAACGAGCCGGCGCCTGTTCGTCGCCTTGCCAACAACACGAAAGCCGAACCGCGGCGTTCGTGTCGTCGTCACGGGTTGTCCCCTCCCCCGGTCGCGGCGGAGGTGTCAGCCGGCTTCCTCTTCCCCTTCGGCTTCGGCAGTGCCCCGTTGGTTCCTGCCGGCGGCTCGCCGTTGGGCGCGGGGGGCGCGGTGCCGTTAGCGTCGGCCGGCGGTTTGTCGTTGGGCGAGGGTTCAGGCGCCGCGCCCTCGCTCTCGCCCGCGCTGGTGGTCGCATTCGCCCCGAAGGGGAAGTCAGCTTCGGACTCGACGGCGTTCGCCTGGTCGGCGCCGGCCTGGTCGCCCTCATCGGCCGGCGGCTCGAAGGCGTCGCCCGGCTCGATGCCGACGCACCTGAAGCGCCGCAGTTGGTTGTTCTCGTTCCCGTCGTCACCGTGGCGGAGAGCCAGCTTGCCCCGAATCAGGATCCCGGCAGGCAACGGTTGTTCGAGCTGTTCGAGGTTCGTCACCCCGAGCTTGCTCAGGTCGCGTTTCGTCATCGGCAGCGCGGCCGCGGTGAGCCAGAGGTCATGCCAGGCGCGGCGCCCTTCGTGCTCGCCCTCGGTGACCTCGAGCACCAGCTTGTAGCCTGGCGTTCCCCGCTTGGACGTGAACAGCTCACCTGTCAGGATGCGGAAGGTGTACTCGCCCGGCGGCAGCGGTGCGAACTCGGCGGCGGCGGCCGTTCCTTTCCAGAGACTTGCCAGGCGTTCGCGGTCGCTGTTGGGCAGTAGAATGTCAGAGAGCTTCTTTCTCGGTTGGTCCATGTCATGAATCCTTGGATGGGGGGGCCGGGACGGCGGCAACCGTCCCGGCCCCCAGTGTCAGGGGGGGCCG
>JBBRPS010000038.1:0-24933 GCA_038227745.1 Gemmatales bacterium
AGCCCGACGCGCCAGCGAGGCACTTCCTCGCTGGCGCGTCGGGCTTGTATCAGTTTATCTCACATGCACGAGAAATGGTGGACTCAGCACCGGCTCGCCCTTTTGGCAACGCATGGAGGGGAGGGGCCTGCGCGAAAGGCAAGCCCACTCCCCTCTCTTGAACTCGTCGGACCGTGGAAGCGTTACTGCCCCTCTTCCTGCCGGCGCCGCCCCCGCACGGTCGCCTTGACGGCCTCCGTGGAGATGGCGTCACGGAACCGGCCCGCCCACCAGTAGCCCGCGCCGAAGAGGGCGCCGAGCAGGATGTGACCGAGCTTCGGACCGGAACCGGTGCCGCCCGGCGTCCCGTCGCCGTCGAAGGCGCCCAAGCCCGCAGCCAGCGCGCGCGCCTCGGGCAGGCTGTCCGTCGTGGTCGGCGAAACCGGATGGTCCGGCACCGCGGCGAACACCTGGGTGGCGTCGGCCACGTGCTCTCCGCCGGGCACGACCCGGACCTGGTGAGCGGGGCGGCTTGCCTGGCCGGTCGGCGCCGGTACGGCATCCCCGAACCAGCCGGACAGGAACGCCGGCAAGGAGTTCGCGCCCTGCGCCGGCGTACGCAGCTCCCTCGTCGCGGAGGTTGCGCGCGCCGGGCCGGCCGCCTCCGTGACCCGCCCCGGCACGCTCACGTTCGGGGCGAGCGGACTGCTCGGGGTCAACAGGGCGCCCTCACGGGCCACCCGGGGCGCGCTGTTCGTGACCGTGGTGACCGGCGTCACGCGGACATCGCTCACCGGGGCGTTGTTGCCCGGCGCGGCAGGCAGTGCGCCAAGCCGCGCCACGACAACCGCGGCAGCCGGGGCCGCGGCCGGCGCCGTGCCCGGGTCGATGATGCCCGTCGAGAACATCGGCGTCAGGGACAACGGGAAGAAGCCGGTCGCCTGGCCTGCTGGGGCCGAGGACGTCAGGACCGGAGACGGCCGGACGTTGACGTTCAGATCGCCGCCGGTCGGGAGAGGCGCGGTCGGCGGCGTGGGGTAGCCGGGGCCTTTCGAGGTGAGCGCGCTGGCCGAGACCAGATTCCCACCCGGCGCCGAGACGGCTTCCTGCGCCCCGAGCTGCCCGGAGGTCTGCGTTTCCACCAGCCGCAGGGCGTCGCTCGGGCGGCTCGCCGTCACCGGCTCCGCCTGGCGCACGAAGGTATCGGGAGCGCCTCCCGCATGGGGAGACAACAATCCCGTCGAAGCGACCGCCGAAGGGACCGTCCGATCCTCCAGGGATTCCACCGCCAGGCGCGCCGCGACGCGCGGCGGTCCCCGTCGCTTCGGAGACTGCGGCGGAACCTCCGACCGCTCTGCGGCCGGGCGATCGAGCTTGGGGACAAAGGACATCGACGAACCTCCTGGACAAGGGTTGGAGTTGTCTCGTGTCGTGAAACGCTCCCCGGATGGCGCAGCCGGGGTTTTACGGAGACTGGCCCGGACATGGTCTTCTTTCGTTTCGCCGCGGTTCGCAGAACCGCGTTCGGCCAGCGCGGTTCTCCGAACCGCGGCTAAACGAGGTACACTTCTCCACGCGGGACTGCGTAACTCGCGGTCGCCGGGCATATTGGGGACGTCGTATCTTCCTTCACTGAGTTATGCACTTTCGCGGCGGCACCCGGACAGGAAAATCGGAAAAAGTTGCCGAACGCCGGCGCGCCCGGGCGGCGTCACGGGGCTGCCTTCTCCATTTCCTCGCGCAACCGCTTGAACGCGGCGGCTTTGCGGATCGGGTCGAGGGTCCTGTCCGCCTGGATGACGTCCCGCCAGAACCGGCCGCGCCCGGACGGGGGGACCATGTCCAGGGACTCACGGAGCAGCGCGACGGCCCGCGCGGTGTAGTCCTCCGCCAGGGCGTCTCGCGCGTCTTCCTTTCGGTCGTTCTGCACCCGTGCCCTGGCCTGCGCGAAGATACAGGCCAGGTTGGTCATCATGTTTGCGGTGGCCGGCCGCAGGCGGTACGCTTCTTTGGCCTCGACCACAGCGCGACGGTACTGGCCGAGCATCACGAGGCAGTTCCCCAGACCGTTGTGGATGTCGCTGTCCTGGCCCATCGGGAAGGCGCGAAGCTCGATCCGCCTTACCGCCAGCGCCTCCTCGAAGTCGGCGGCGCCGCGTTGCCAGGAGTCGGTGAAGTAATAGGCCCAACCGCGGTAGGCCCACAGCCCCGCCGCGGGCCTCGGTCCCTGGAGAAGTGCGTGGTTGAAATCGTTGACGGCCCCCGGATAATCCGGCGGCGACAGGTTCATGCGGGCCAGGCCGCGACCCTGGTAGACGTCGCGCAGCGGTTCCCCCGGCCGGGAGCCCATCTGCAGGTAATGGTCGTAGGAGTTGACCGCCTCGCGGTACTCCCCAAGCCCGACCTTCACCTCGGCACGCACTCGATGGGCGAGATGACCGTCGCGGAAGAGCGCCAGGGAGCGGTCGCAGCTCTCGACCGCCTTGAAGCTCAGCGCCCGACTGCGCGGCCCTCTCGTGCCCCCGGCCAGCATGGCCCAGATGCGGCCCATCTCGGCATAAGCCTCCGCCCGGAAGGTAGCGGGCGAGTTCAGGTCAATCACCTTGCGGAACTGCCCGAGGGCATCGTCCCACTTCTGCTGCTGCTCGTAAACGTACCCTAGGAGGGCGCGAGCTTCGGGACGCTCTGGCCGCAGTTTGATGGCCACCCGGAAGTCCTCTTCGGCCTTCTCGAACATCTTGGCGCCGTGGTGCATCGCGCCCCACTGCAGGTAGACGAGGTAGAGGGCATCCCCCTGCGGCCGGAGCAGGAGGGCGCGCTTGAAGTCCTCCTCGGCGGCGCGAAGCTCCTTCAACCGCCCGTGCGCGATGCCGCGCCCGAGGTGGAGGCTGAGAAGATCTGGCCGGCGCTTCAGGCACTCCGTGAAGGCGTCGATGGCTTCCTCCCAGCGCTGAGACCCGAGGTAACACTGGGCAAGGCAGTACAGCGCCCAGAAGTGGCCCGGTGCCGCGCGCCGGGCCGCGTCGAACTGGCGGGTCGCCAACCCCAGCTTCCTCGCGCGGTAGTGATCCAGCCCCGAGAAGAACAGGTCGGCGGCGCCGGTCGCGGGGAGCGCGGCGGCGCGGTCCCGCTCCTCCGCTGCGTTGTCGTGCAGGCCCACCCGGTCGAGGTGGCGGGCGAGTCGCGTGCGGTAGGCGTGCGGCACCGGCCCGAGTCGTGCCGCACGCTGGAGCAGGCCGACGGCCGTCCCGGCTTCCGGAGGATTCGGGCGGCCGTCGCGCAGGACGGCGTCGGCCAGCAGCAGCAGGCACTCCTGGCAGTCCTCAATGAGTCCCTGCTGTTCGGGCGTGTCGAACCGCCGCTCGCGAAGCAAATCCTCGACGCGGCCCACTACCTTGCGCATGCGGTCCAGCAGCCATGCGGGATCCTGGCCCTTGTCGCCGCCGCGGAGATCCGCCTCAAACAGGACGCCGAGGGTTTTCTGCGTGAACGCTCGCGCCTCCCGGGCCGCCAGCGCATCGCGGACGCGCTGCCGCAGAGGCTCGGCGCTGCCGCGAAGTTCCGCGAGGGCAGGTTCGGCCTGGATCGTGTCCCACGCCCTGTCCAGCGCGGCCTTCGCCTCGGGCCAACGCTTCTCCTCGGTGGCTTTCTGCCCTTCGAGGAGCAAGGCGCGGACGGTGTTCGCGGCGATCCCCTGGCGGACCTGTTCGCGCAGCTGGGCGTTGTAGACCACGATGCCGACGAGCAGTCCAAGGACCGCGGCGATAGTGGTGCCGAGCAAGGTAGCGGCGACGGGATGACGGCGCGCTGCCCGAGCCGTGCGCTCCAGGACTCCGGGCGGGCGGTCGGGGATTGGCTTGCCGTCGAGGAAGAGCCGCAGCCGCTCGGCGAGCTGCGCCGCGCTGGCGTAGCGCTTGCGCGGCTCCTTGTGCAGGCACTTCAGGCAGATGACTTCCAGGTCGCGCGGCACACCGGGCCGCAGGCGCGACGGCGGCACGGGGTCGTCGGCGACGATCTGGGTAAGGACTTCCATGCCCGTCTCGCCCAGGAACGGCGGCCGCCCGGTCAGCAGCGTGTAGAGGATGGCGCCCAGCGCGTACACGTCGGTGGCGGCGGTGGCCTCGCGCGACCGGCCGCAGGCCTGCTCGGGGGCCATGAACGATGGCGTGCCGAGCATGGCGTCACTCTGCGTCTGCACCTTCGCCCCGGACAGCAGCTTGGCGAGGCCGAAGTCGGTGACTTTGGGAGAACCGTCGCGGGTCAGGAGGACGTTGGCGGGCTTGAGGTCGCGGTGGATGATGCCCTGCTCGTGGACCGCGTGGACCGCGCCGGCGAGCGGCACGAGCAACTCGGCCGCGGCGCGGAGCGGCCACGGCGGCCCCGTCAACTTCTGCTCCAGGCTGCCGCCCTCGACGTACTCCATCGAGTAATAGAGCCGGCCGTCGCAGTCGCCCATCTCGTAGATCGGCACGATGTGCGGGTGCTTCAGCCGGCCGACCGCCTCGGCCTCGGTGAGGAAGCGCGCGACCAGTTCCTCGGGGTCGCTAAACGCCAACGGCGAGATCATCTTCAGGGCCACGAGCCGCCCGGGGCGGACCTGCCACGCCCGGTACACGACGCCCATGCCGCCGCGGCCCAGCAGTTCCAGGCGCTCGTAACCGGGGACCACCGGGACGGGGCCGAGGTCCGGGCGGGGGTGCGGTCCCCGTCCCGGGGGGGCCTCGGTCGGCGCGTCGGCGGGGGCCGGCGACCCGGCGGCATCCGCGCCCGCGGCGAGGAGTTCGTGGACCAGCGCGGCGTCGTCCGGGAACCGCGGCAGGTACTCCTCCGGGGTCGGGTGCAGTCCGGCCCGGCGGCGGTAGTCCAATTCCAGCCCCAGCAGTTCGCGGAGCAGGGCGAGGCGCTCGGACGGCGTCGCCTGGCCCAGGTGGTCCTCGAGGCGGGGCCACTGGCCGGTGGCGGCGTCGTCGCGCAGGCGCGCCTCGAAGGCGTCACAGGCCCTGTCCACGCGGCAGGCCAGCGAGGGCGTCCAGGGCGAGGCATCCGGGTCGGGCAAGTCGATCATGGGCAGTGGCTCCGATGGCCCGCGCCGCTTTGAGGGGCGGCACGGTGCCACGCCGGGCGGGTCAGGGACCATTTTTCGCGCGCTGTCCTGGAAAAGCAATGGAGCGGTGGAAATAGGGGAAGGGCCGCCGCGGCCGGGTTGGCCGCGGCGGCCCCGCGTCATCCGTGGGACACCCCCGTTAAATCCCCGACGTCTGGTCGTTTTCGCAGCCGTTGCCGGGCAGGGGGTCCGGCGGCGTCGGGTCGGGCTGGCCGCCACCGCCCCCTGCGACGGAGCCGGCCGGGAAGCAGATGCTCAGCGTCAGCGTCCCGTTCGGGGTCTGGAGGCTGAACGTGAAGCAGATCGAGCCGCCGTTGTCCGGCGGGGTGACGTCCTGGGCGACCGGCGAGGTGAACTCGAGGTCGTTCAGGGCCGCCGTGCGGCGCGGCTGGTGGTGCCGCCGCGGGTGGACGGTGCGGCCGCGGCTGTCGGTCGCGAAGAGCCGGCTGATCCGACCCTTGTGGACCACGGCATGGACCTTGTGGCCGTGCAGGTTGCTGATGTGGTGCGTGCCGCTGGCGAGGCTCCGCAGCTTCGCCCGCGACAGCAGCCGGTGGCCGTGGTAGTGGTGATGCGCCCCCTTCTTTTTCTGCCCCCTCTTCTGGATCACCAGCGCGTCGTCATCGCCCGGAAAGGCCTGGGGTTCGCCGGGAAAGTCGGCCCGCCCCAGCCCGATCGCCCCGTTCGCCAGGAACAGGCCGAGGATGCCGGTCAGCATACATTTCATGATGGATTTCTCCGAAATGGCAGGAGGTTCAAGGGCGTCGCCGGCCTGCCGCCCGGTGCGACGCTGAAGGAGAAGGGCCCTGGGGTCGAGCCCGTTTGCTCGCGTCAGGCCCCTCACACTCTGGACCTCCGCGACTCGCCGCGGCGCCCGACACGGGGAGGCACTTTTTTCCGACCGTCCGTGAGGGACATGCCCGGCGCCCCCTCCGCCCCGGGCGATATTACTCCGGCGCGGAAGCTGGTCACACAAGCCCGAAGCGCAAGCGAGGGTCCCTCGCTTGCGCTTCGGGCTTGTGTGAGGATCTTTCGTGCCGCAGTAATAACCGCCTCCCTGAACCCGGCCGCGCCCCGCCCGGGCGCCATGCCCGCCCAATTCATTGACGGCCCACAACGCATGAGCTATAGTACAACCTTCCTACCTTGACCTTTGGGGCGCCCACCCGCCCCGACAGCCGTGCAGCCGCCGTCCGCCCGCGGCGGATCCGGAGGCGGACGACAGCAGGGAGATGCTGTGGTCCCAGCAGACAGTCACTCCGCGCCCCAGACCGACGCCACCTCGGCCACGCTGCTCGAGCGCCTGCGCCAGCCAGGCCCCGAACAGGCATGGTCGCGGTTCGTGGAACTGTACACGCCGCTGCTCTACCACTGGGCGCTGCACCTCGGGTGCCAGCCCCACGACGCCGCCGACCTGGTCCAGGAGGTCTTCGCCCTGCTGGTCGAGAAGCTGCCGGAGTTCACCTACGACCCGCGGCGCAGCTTCCGCGCCTGGCTGCGCACCGTCGCCCTCAACAAGTGGCGCGAGTCCCGCCGCAAGGCCGCCGCGGCCCCGGCGACCGGGACCGACCTGGCGCACGTCCACGCCCCCGACGGCGCCGAGGCCCTGTGGGAAGCCGAGTACCGCGACCGTCTGGTCGGCCGCGCCCTCGAGCTGATGCGCTCGGACTTCCAGGCGGCCACCTGGAAGGCCTGCTGGGAGCACGCCGTCATGGGCCGGCCGGCCGCGGAGGTGGCGGCCGAGCTGGGCGTCAGCGCCAACGCCGTCTACCTCGCCACCTCCCGCGTGCTGGCCCGGCTGCGCCAGGAACTCGGCGGACTGCTCGACTGACCGCCGGCCGGCGCCGCGAGGACGTTTTCCCGACAGATTCGCGGGCCTCGGTGCATATACTCGGTGGGGGGCGCGGACCGCCGGCGGCATGGGCGTCGTCTTCCTCGCCGAGGATCTGAAGCTGAAACGGCCCGCGGCCCTGAAAGTGATGAAGCCGGCGCAGGCGGCGGTGGACTTGGCCGGCGAGCGCTTCCTGCGAGAGGCGCGGGCGGCGGCCTCGCTGCGGCACGACCACGTCGTCACCATCTACCACGTCGGCGAGGACCGCGGCGTGCCCTTCCTGGCGATGGAGTCGCTGGAGGGCGAGTCGCTGCACGACCGCCTGAAGCGCGATGGCCGGCTGCCGCTGCGAGAGGTCATGCGCGTCGGCCGCGAGATCGCCCTGGGGCTGGCGGCGGCGCACGGGCGCGGCGTGATCCACCGCGACATCAAGCCGGCGAACGTCTGGCTGGAGGCGGAAGGCGGCCGCGTCAAGATCCTCGACTTCGGCCTGGCCCGGGCGGTCGACGAGCACACCCACCTGACTCAGGAGGGCATGATCGTCGGCACGCCGGCGTACATGGCCCCGGAGCAGGGCCGCGGCGAGGAGGTCGATGCCCGCAGCGACCTGTTCAGCCTCGGCTGCGTGCTGTACCGGGCCTGCACGGGCCAGATGCCGTTCGCCGGCTCGTCGAGCATGGCGATCCTGCGCGCCCTGGAGCTGCACGACCCCAACCCACCGCACGAGCTGAACGCCGAGGTGCCCGCGAGCCTGTCGGACCTGGTGATGCGGCTGCTGGCAAAGGACCGCGCCGGCCGGCCCGCTTCCGCCCGCGAGGTAGCGGAGGTGCTGGCGACGATGGAAACCGACGTGACGGTGACCCTGGAACCACCGAAGGAAGCCACGGCCGCTGCGACGCTGCCGGTGAAGCCGCGCCGCCGCCTGCTGTGGGTGGCCGTGGCTGCCGGTTTGCTCCTCCTGGCTGGCGCGGTCCTCGTGCCGCAGATCATCCGTATCTACAACGAAAAAGGGGAGAAAATCGCCGAGATGGAAGTGCCCCCGGGAGGAAAAGGCACCATCCAACGACCCGGCGGCAAGGAAGAGCCCTTGCCGGGAGTCGGCGGCGGGAAGGTCGTCCCGAAGAAGGATCGGGACCTGCCGCCGGTCAACGTCCTCGCCTCGTTGCAGCGCGACAAGATCCCGCCTCATGAGCTGGCCGCGGCCGGCGGTGGGGATCCGACGAAAGCCCCGTTCGGCCTGGTGGCCGTCCTCGGGGATAGCCGGCTGCGGCACTGGGCAGCGATCAAGAGCGTCGCTTTCAGCCCGGACAACATGAAACTGGTTTCGGTCAGCAACGACAAGATGGTCAAGGTGTGGGACCTGAGCACGGGCCAGGAACTTCTCAGCCTTACGGGCTACACCTGCGCGGCTTTTGGTCTGGATAGCAGGAAGCTCGCCCTGGGCAACGCTAACGGCACCCTGCAAATCAGGGACGCGACCAACGGCAAGGAGCTGGTCACCTTCAAGGGGAGGCACAAAGGACAAATCAACAGCGTGTGTGTCAGCATGGACGGCAACCGAGCTGCCTCGGCTGGTAGAGACGGGCTGGTGAAAGTCTGGGATGTGGCCGTGGGCAAGGAGGTATTGACCATCAAAGCCCACAAGGGGCCCGTCTCCTGCCTGGTTTTCAGCCGGGACGGCAAGCGGCTGGCCTCGTGTATTCGCCTGGCGGCTCAATTCGGGGAAGTCAAGGTGTGGGACGCGGCCTCCGGCAAGGAGCTGCACCACCTCAACACGCTCACGGTGAACAGCGTGGCCTTCAGTCCAGAAGGCAATCGGCTGGCCAGCGCCAGCTCTGACGGCACGGTCAGGGTCTGGGATCTGAAGACGGGGAAGGAGGCCTTCGCTGCGCTCAAGGGCGTCAGAGCGCTTTATTCGGTCGCTTTCAGCCCAGACGGGAAGCGGCTTGCGGTAGCCGGGAGTCACGGTTATGTGAAGTTGGTCAGCGCAACCACCGGCGAGCCCTTCTTGACACTCAAGGGCCACAGCGACTACGTCTGGAGCGTGACGTTCAGCAAGGACGGGAAATGGCTGGCCTCGGCTGGCAACGAGCGAACCGTGAGGCTCTGGGAGGTGGCGTCCGGCCAGGAACTCCATCCCCGCACCGGGCACAGCGGGATTGTCAACGAGGTCGCTTTGAGCCCGGACGGCAGATGGCTGGCCTCCTTATGCCGTGGCGAAGCCGCTGTCAAACTATGGGAGGTAGCCACGGGCAAGGACACCCACACCCTGAAGAGCGGCGGCCATGCAGACCGTATGGCCTTGAGCCCAGATGGTAAGCGGTTGGCCTTGTCCGATACCGGTGTGATCAGGCTCTGGGACACGGCCACGGGCAAGGCAGTTTTGTCCCTCAAGGGGCACCCGAGTGGCCGAATCGGGAGCCTGGCCTTCAGCAGGGATGGCAGACACCTGGCCTCGGGAGGCAGCTATGGTGATCGCCTGGTGAAGATCTGGGACATGGCGGAGGGCCAGGAGGTCCGCACTTTCGCGGGGCACACCAAGACGATCCCCGGCCTCGCGTTCAGCCCCGATGGCAAGCAGCTGGCCTCAGCCAGTTCTGACAGGACCGTGAAGGTGTGGGACACGGCCATCGGTAAGGAGCTGCGCACACTCACAGGCCACTCCGCCTATGTCCTCAGCTTGGCTTTCAGTCCGGACGGCAGGCGCCTGCTGTCGGCCGTTGGAGACAACACGGTAAAGCTGTGGGACGCAGCGACGGGCAAGGAGTTGCTGACACTCAAGGGGCACACAAACGTTGTACGTAGCGTGGCCTTCAGCCCGGATGGCAAGACACTCCTGTCGGCGGGGGATGATGGCCGCCTGGTTCTGTGGGAAACCGCCTCCGGCAAGAAGCTGGACGAATGGCAACTGCTGGGTCCCATCCACAGCGCCGGCTTCGCCGCCGACGGCCGGCACATTTTCACCGGCAACGCCAACGGCACGGCGTACATCCTGCGTCTGGACCCGGCGCTCGACTCGCTGCGCCGCGAGCAGATCCCGGCCCACGAACTGAAGGCGGCCGGCGGCGGCGACCCGCGGCTGGCGCCGGCTGAGTTGGTGGCGGTGCTGGGCGAGGGCCGCTTGCGCCACTGGGGCGCCGTCGAGTCCGTCGCCTACAGCCCCGACGGCAAGCGGATCGCCTCGGCCGGCGCCGACAACGTGGTGCGGCTGTGGGACGCCGTCACCGGGCAGGAGGTCGCCGTCCTCAAGGGACACACCAAGGCCGTCCTGACCGTGGCCTTCAACCCCAAGGGCAAACAGCTAGCCTCGGGCGCCGCCGACGATACGGTCCGGGTCTGGGACACCGTCAAGGGCCAGCTCGACTTGGTCCTCAAGGGGCACACCGGCCACGTCCACGACGTGGCCTACAGCCCCGACGGCAAGCGCGTGGCATCCGCCAGCGGGGATCAGAGCGTCAAGGTATGGGACGCGGCCACGGGCCAGCTCACGCGCACGCTGAAGGGGCACGCGGGCATCGTCCGCTGCGTGGCGTTCAGTCCCGACGGCACGCGGCTGGCCTCGGGCGGCGACGACGAGCTGCTCAGGGTGTGGGACACCGCCACAGGGGAGCAAGTCCTTTCCTTCAAGCGGGGAGAGGGAGCCTTCCGCGGCGTGGCCTTCAGCCCCGACGGCAAGCGCCTGGCCGCGGCGGCACGACTGGGGTCGAGTGGCACGGTCAAGGTGTGGGACCTGGCGACCGGGCAGGAAGTCTTCCCGGTCAAGGGACACCCCAGCAGTACCGTCTACGGCGTCGCTTTCAGTCGGGACGGCAAGCGCCTGGCCTCGGCGGGTGGCTACGATCGAACGGTACGCCTCTGGGATGCGGCCACGGGGAAGGAAGTCAAGGCACTCACCGGGCACGCCGGGAGGATTTCGAGTGTGGCCTTCAGCCCCGATGGCAAGCGGCTCGTGTCCGGGAGCGCCGACCACACGGTGAAGATCTGGGACACGGTGACGTGGCAGGAACTCCGGCCGCCGGCAGGGCACGCCTCATGGGCCATCGCCGTCGCCGTCAGCCCGGACGGCAAGCTCGTGGCGTCGGGCGGCCGGGAGAATACCGTCAAGGTGTGGGACGCGACCACGGGCCGAGAAGTCCTCACCTTGGCAGGGAAACCCAGTACCAGCGATCAGTTCACCGTCTGCCTGGCCTTCGGCCCCGACAGCCAGCGCTTCGCCGCCGCTCGCTACGAGGCCACCGCCAAGGTCCTCGAAGTGGCCACGGGGAAAGAGGTGCTCACCCTCAAGGGGCACGCGAGCCCCGTCCGCGGTGTGGCTTTCAGCCCGAACGGCGACCGCCTGGCGACGGCCAGCTCCGACGGCACCCTCAAGCTCTGGGACGCCGCCACCGGAAAGGAGCTCCTGACCTTCCACGGCCACCAGTCCGCGGTGCGCCTGGTGGCCTTCGCCCCCGACGGCAAGCGCCTCGCCTCGGGGGACAGCGACGGGACCTTGCGGGTGTGGGACGCGGTGACAGGCAAGGAGGTCCACTCCCTCACGAGCAAGGGGCATTTCGTAACCCAAGTCACGTTCAGCCCGGACGGCAAGCGCCTCGCCGTGGTGAGGCGGTACAGCCGCACGGTGACGTTGTGGGACGTAGGGAAGGGCGAGCAGATTCGGGAGCTCACCCCCAGGGCCGGCGCGGACTGGGTGACCGGCGTGGCCTTCAGCCCGGACGGGACAAGCCTGGTTTCGACGGCGGCGGACGGCGAGGTGATCCTGTGGCAGACGGCGACCGGCAAGCAGCTGCGGACGTGGCAACTGCCCGGCGCCGTCCACGGCGTGGCCTTCGCCCCGGACGGCCGCCACGTCATCACGGCGAACGGCAACGGCACCCTGTACGTCCTGCGCCTGGGGCCGCCGACGGAATGGTTTGCCGCCGTGGGCCAGCGGCCGCACGAGTGACGACCTCGGGTCGCCATCCACCACATCGACGAGGAGGCCCGTGTGGTTCAGGCTGGAACGCCTGACCTGCGAGTTCTGTCCGCCCCAAGGTGCCTGCCCTGCTTGTGGCGTGACCGAGCTGGCGAGAGAACGGTTACATCAGCCAGCAATCGATTCGGGAAATCAGGATTTCTTGTTGCGTGATCCTGCCCGCGGTCTTGAGGAACTGCTTCAGGCGAGTGAAGAACCTGTTGGTAGGCTCGATGGGGTTGGCAAAGATCTGGATCGTGGTCGCGTAATCTTTTTCCGCCTCGGTGGCCGGGCTTTCGATGGGATGCCAAAGGCCCCTCGGTCAGCGGCACGCTATCGAGGCGGATGCTGTGATGGCGCATCGCCGGCAGCGTCGGCACGTGCGGGTCGTTGTACGCCACCACCGCGCCGCGCCGCTTCAGCTTCTCCAGGATCGTGAACGCCGGCGGTGCCGAAAAAGGAATAGGCGCGTTTTCCCCTCTGGAGGAGGGAGAACACGCCTGTCTCTTTTGTCTCCCACCCGTCGCCAACGGCCCCTTCGGCACGGCGCAGCCCCGCTCAGGGATTGACGCATCGGCCCGATCGACTAAAATTCTAGTCAATGGCGAAGCGCCCCCAATTCGCGCTATCTTTTGCGCCGCAAGCGATCGAGCACTTGGACCTGATCGAGTCCAAGTACCACGGGCTGCTGCGGCGAACGATCCACGCGCAGTTGACATTCACGCCGACCGAGGAAACCCGGAACCGGAAGCCTTTGGACCAGCCCGCGCCGTTCGACGCATCCTGGGAGCTTCGCTGTGGCCCCGATAATCGCTTTCGGGTTTTCTACGATGTCGATTCGGCCGCGCAAGAGGTACAGGTATTGGCTGTCGGCGTGAAAGAGCGCAACCGACTCTTAATCGGAGGGGAGGAGTACGAATCATGAGGATTGCCCCCTTGGCGGATGTGAAGGCGCGTTTGAGCGCCTACCTGGACGAATGTGGCGTTGAGGGCCCCCTTGTCATCACCCGCAATGGTAAGGCCGTTGCCGTGTTGCTGGTCCCTTACGATGACGATGACCTGGAGCGGCTCATGCTGGGGCGCTCACCGCGCTTTCAAGCTTTGCTCAACCGCTCCAGGCAGAGCATCGCGGAAGGCGAAGGTTTATCCGAGGAGGCGTTCTGGGACGCTGTTCGGAAACGAGCGCAAGAACGAAAGGCGGCAGCTGCGAAAGGCCGCCGAACCAAGCGTTGAAGGCGACGCTGCCGACAAAAGGGACAGTCGTGCTTTCCCTCCTTCAAGGGGGAAAGCACGACTGTCCCTTTTGTCGCGCAAGGGCGGCAGCCCCGGAACCCTCCCCCAAGGCCGGGAGCCCCTTCCCGAGGGAGGCGTCACGCCTTGCAGATGCGGCCGCGCGCGTGGGCCGCCGACCGCGCCGTCGCGTTGCGCGTGTCCACCACCAGCAGTGCGTGCCGCACGATCCAGTCGTAATCGTAGGCGCTGTGGTCGGTCACGATCAGCACGCAGTCCTGCGCCGCCAGCGTCGCTTCCGTCAGCGGCACGCTATCGAGGCGGATGCTATGGTGGCGCATCGCCGGCAGCGTCGGCACGTGCGGGTCGTTGTACGCCACCACCGCGCCGCGCCGCTTCAGCTTCTCCAGGATCGTGAACGCCGGCGACTCGCGCGGGTCGTCCACGTCCTTCTTGTACGCCACGCCCAGCACCAGCACCCGGCTGCCCTTGAGCGGCTTGCCGTCCTCATTCAGCGCCTCGGCCACGCGCCCCAGCACGTAGTCCGGCATCGCGGTGTTGATCTCGCCGGCCAGCTCGATGAAGCGCGTGTGGACGCCGTACTGCCGCGCCGCCCACGTGAGATAGAACGGATCGATGGGGATACAGTGGCCGCCCAGGCCCGGGCCGGGGTAGAACGCCTGGAAGCCGAACGGCTTCGTCTTCGCCGCCGCGATCACCTCCCAGACGTCAATGCCCATCGCGTCGAAGACGCCCTTCAGCTCGTTCACCAGCGCGATGTTCACCGCGCGGTAGGTGTTCTCCAGGATCTTGCAGGCCTCGGCGACGCCGGTACACGAGACCGGCACGACACCGTCCACCACGGGACGGTAAAGCGCCACGGCCAGATCGCGGCTGATCTCGTTGACGCCGCCG
Organism: Gemmatales bacterium; assembly: GCA_038227745.1. GTDB lineage: Bacteria > Planctomycetota > Planctomycetia > Gemmatales > Gemmataceae > DASPXY01. Next base: position 14,011 of record JBBRPS010000038.1, read on the forward strand.
ACGACCTTGGGGATGGTGCGCGTCGAGTAGTCGGGGTTGCCGGGGTCCTCGCGCTCGGGGCTGTAGGCGAGGAAGAAGTCCTTGCCGGCGCGCAGGCCGCTCTCCTCCAGGATCGGCCGCAGCAGGTCCTCGGTGGTGCCGGGGTAGGTGGTGCTTTCGAGGACGACGAGCTGGCCCGCGCGGAGGTGCGGCAGCAGGGTGCGGCCGGTGTTGACGATGTACGACAGGTCGGGCTCGCGCGCCGCCGTCAGCGGCGTCGGCACGCAGATCACGACGGCATCGACCTCGACGAAGCGCTCGGGGGCGGTGGTGGCCTCGAAGCGGCCGGAGGCGCGCATTTCGGCGACGCGCTCGGCGCAGATGTGGCCGATGTAGCTCTCGCCACGGTTGAGCTTCGCGACCTTTTGGGCGTCGATGTCGAAGCCGAGGACGGGGTAGCCGCCCCAGGCGAACGTCTCGGCGAGGGGCAGGCCGACGTAGCCCATGCCGACGACCGCCACGCGCGCCGTCCGCGCCTCGAGGCGCGCCCGGAGGCGCTCGGCGAGCGTTCCCTTTTTCGCCACTGCGGGAATCATGAGGGTCTCCTTCCTTGGATCCATCGGGAATGCACCTCGTTTAGCCGCGGTTCGCAGTCGCGTGGAGCGGTTCGTGGCCGACTCGCTCCGCGAGTCGGTCTGCGGTGTGTGTCGGGGCGCAATGCCATCTATTTTCGTGGCCGATGCGCTCCGCGCGTCGGTCTACAACTCCGCCACCCGACTCGCGGAGCGAGTCGGCCACGAACCGCTTCACCCAAAGGCAACTCGCTCTAAACGGAGGCGGTCCCTCGTCAGTTCTTCAGATCGGCGACGAGTTGACGGAAGGCGTCGCGCTCGGCGGGGTGCAGCCGCTCGGCGGTCAGGCCGGCCGCGGTCGCCCGCGTCAGCGCCGCCCGCGCCGCCTGACGGTTGCTCGCCTGGTGGTGCGCCCGCGTCAGGTGGAAATACTTCGCCGGCGTCGGGGCATCCGCCACTGCCTGCTCCAGGTCCGCCAGCGCCTTCTCCGTCTGGCCCAGCGCCAGGTACGCCACCGCCCGCGTGTCCAGCAATTCCGCCCTCGGCCCGTGGATCTCAATGGCCTTCTCGACCACGGTCAGCGCCTCGGCGGCCCGGTCCTTCTGCTGGGCCAGCAGCCACGACAGGTTGTTCAGCGCCACCTGGTTGCGCGGATCGTGCTCCAGCACCTGGCGGTACAGCGGCTCGGACTCGCCGCTGCGGCCGACCAGGTCCATCAGGTCGGCGAGCTGCAGCCGCGGCCCCGGCGAGGCGTCGTCCTTCTTCGCCGCCTCCTTCAGCCAGGCCTCGACGCGGGCCGCCTGTGCCCGCCAGACGTCCTCCGGCTGGCCGGCGGCCGGGCGCGCCGCGCGGAGCACCGCGACCGCCGCCCCGCCGACCGCCGACGGCGCACACTTCTTCAGCGCCGTCTCGCAGGTATCGATCGCCTCCGTGAGCCGGCCCAGGCGCCCCTGTAGGCCGGCGTAAAGGAGGACACGCTCCGGCGGGGCCTTCGGCGCTTCCGCGTAGACCTTGAGCACCGCGAGGGCCTCCGTCTTCTTGCCGCGCAGCTCCAGCGCCCGCGCCTTCAGTTCGGACGAACCGAGGGAGGTGCCCAGGTTCTTCTCCGCGGCCTCCAGCTTGGCGATGGCGCGCTCGGCCTCGAGGATTTCGCCGTGCTGCAGCAGACTCTGGGCGTAGCTGAGGAGGTAGCCGGGGTTGCGCGAGTAGGTGCCGACCAGCGTCTGCATCTGCTCGCGCGCCCTGGCCCACCAGATGTCCTCCGGCCCCATCGCCTGGTACAGGCGGGCCAGCAACAGCTGGTCGTCGGCGGCCAGCGCCTGCCGCTTTTGCAGCTCCTCCAGGAGGGCGACCGCCTTGGCTCGCAGCGGCCGGCGCGTCTGCGTCGCCAGCACGCGGGCGCGGACGACCTGATCCTCGACGGGCCAGCCGCCCGCCGGCGCCGCCCCCTCGACCGGGTTGCCCTGCCCGTCCAATGTCAGGCCGGCCAGCGCCAGCGCCTCGGCGAAGTGCTTGTGGCTCGCCGTGCTCGATAGCGTCAGCGCCAGGCCGCGCCGCGCCCAGGCGACGTCGGCCTCGGACGCGGGCAGCTTGCGCTCGACGACGTCGCGCAGGTGCGGCTCGGCGTCGCGCGGCGTGCCGTTGCGCAGGCAGAACGCGACGTAACTGCGGCGCACGCCGATCTCCTGCGGCCGCGCCTTCAGCGCCGCCTGGTACTCCGCGCGCGCCCGGTCCATGCGGCCGATTGCCTCGTAGCCCTGCGCCAGGGCCAGCGCTGCGTCCGGGCCTTGCATCTTCGCGCGGGCCTTCTCGATCTCCGCCGCCGCCACCTTCCCCCGGCCGGTGTCCGCCAGGTAGTGGACCAGCGCCATCCACGTCTCCGGCACACCCTCGCCTAGCTCGACCGCCCGCCGGAACGCCTTCTCGGCCGCCGTCGAGCGCCGCCCACCCTGCGACAGCATCTGCCCGGTCCACAGGTGGTCGCGGTAGTCCGTGGACTTCTCCGAGACGGTGTCGCGTACCACCTGCTCGGCGCGGCCGAAACCGTTCTTCTGGATCTCCAGGGCGCCCCACACACGCTGCAGCGAGGGCGACAGCGGCGCCAGCTTCTGCAGCTTGCGCAGCTCCTCCTCGGCCTCGTCGTAGCGCTGCCGGCTCGTCAGCAGCTCGACGAGCTGGCGCACGACGCTCGGGCTGCGCACGCCCGCCTCGACCGCCCGGCGATAGTTGGCGATGGCTTGCTCGGCGTTGCCCTGAAGCTGCTCCAGCTCGGCCTTGGCCAGCAGCACCGCGGGCCACGCCGGCCGCAGCTTCACCACCCGGTCGAGCAGCGACCGTGCTTCGTCGAGCGCGCCCTTGTTGCCCTGGCGCGCCAGGAAGAGCTGCCGCGACGCCTGGCCGAACAGGTACAGCGCCGACTCGCCCTCCTCCAGTGCCCGGATGTCCTCCAGCGCCTTCTGCATCGCGGCGTCGTCCTTGCGCTGCACGGCCAGGTCGAACAGCAGCATGCGCAGGCGCACGTCACGGCGGTGCCGCGGCTGCTTCGCCAGCTCGGCGTACAGCCGCGCCGCCTCGTCGAGGTCGCCCGTGCGGTCCGCCGCCTGGGCCAGCCCGGTCAGCAGGGCCGCCTGGCGATCGGCGGGGAAGGACACCAGCCCCTTCTCCAGCCGCCGCAGCGCCGGCACGGCTTCCGCCTTCGGCCGGCCGCCCCAGTAGCGGGCCCGCGCCAGGCGCAGCTCCACCGAGTCGCCCGCCGCGTTCTGCGCCTCGTCCAGCAGGGCCAGGGCCTTCTCCGGCTCGCCGCCGCGCTCGGCCAGCCCGGCCAGCCCCGCCCAGAACTCCACGCGCTTCGGCTGGCTCTTGAGCGCCTCGAGCAGCAGGGCCTTCGCGTCGTCCACCTTCTTCTGGGCGTTGAGCATCTCGGCCCGCAGGAGGACCACCTCCGCGGCGCCGGGCTGCTCTTTCTCGGCCGCGTCCAACTCCTCTGCGACCGGCCGCCAATCATGCTTCTCCGCCTGCAAGGCCCGCAGCAGCAGCATCCGGGCCAACTCGACGCGGCCCGTGGTCGCGGCCTTCGCGGCGACGTTCAGCTTCACGATCTCGCGGTACTGTTCGATGGCCTCGTCGTGCTGGCCCAGCGCCCACTGTGCCGTCGCGATCCCCTGCCGGCCGATGACGGAGGCGGGATCCAGGGCGATGACGCGCTGGCAGGCGGCCAGCTGCCGCTCCGGCTCCTCGAGCCGCTCGTAGCAGGCCGCCAGCATCAGATCGACCTGCAGCGTCAGGCTGGCCAGGGCCTTGAACATCGGCCGGACCTGCTCCAGCAGGCGCGACGCCTCGAACCACTGCCCCTTCAGGACCAGCACGCGGGCCTGGAGGAAGTCCATGGTGCCCGGCGAGGGGTTCTCGTCCTGGAGCTTGGCGGTCACGGTCCGGGCCTCGTCCAATTCGCCGGCGTCGATCAGCAGGTTCGCCAGCGTCCAGCGCAGCTCGTAGCGGTCCTCGTCGCGGGCGGCCTGGAGTCCGCGCTTGAGGCCCGCGATGGCGTCGGGCCGCTTGTTGCGGCGCAGCTCGTAGCGGGCCAGGGCCACGTGGACACGGCCCTGGTCGGCGTGGAGCTTGAGGGCGCGCTCGAGGTGGATACCGGCCTCGCGGAGGTCGCCGCGGTCCAGGGCCAGGTCGGCCGCCGCCAGCAGCACGCCGGCGTCGTCGGGCGACTTGACGAGGGCGGCCGCCAGGTGCGCCTCGGCCTCCTTGAACGGCTGGCCGTGTTTGCCGCCGTCCGCCTTGCGCAGCAGGTTGACGAGGCGCACGAGGTTGTCCACGGCGTCGGGGGCGTTCTGGACGCTGGCACGCATCTTCGCGAGGGCGTCGGCGTCCTGGCCCTTGAATTCCTGCCACCGGCCGACCAGGCCGGCCACCTCGCCGTCATTGGGGAGCGCGTTCTGGAGGTATTTCAGGTGCTCCTCGACGAGGTCGAACTGCTGCGCGTCCAGGGCGAGTCGGACGAGCGTGCGGCGGACGTCGTGGCGGTCCGGTTCGCGGGCGAGGACCTGTTCGAGGACGAAGCGCGCCTTGCCGCGGGTGCGCGAGTTGGAGGCGAGGCGCGGGTCGGCGAGCGTCTTGCCGAGGCGGGCGCGGACCTCGGTGTCGTCGGGGACGAAGTCGAGGTAGCGCGTGAGGTAGCGGGTGGCTTGCTTGAGGCGGCCCTCCTTCTCGGCCTGGTTGGCCTGGTAGAGAAGGCCGCTGCTGATGTTACCGGCCTGGAGCTGGTGTGAGGCGAAGAGGGTGCCGGACAGCAGGACCAGGCCGCCGAGGAAGTAGAGGAAGAGTTTGACGTTCAGTTTTCGCATGAGGTCGGGTCCATCCTGTGAGGGAGGGCGTGCGGGTTAAGGGCGTGCGCGCGGAGCCCCCGCGCCCGGACGGGGCGACCGTCCGGCCTCCTCTGTTCACGGCCCGGCGAAAGGGCGAATCGTCGGCGTTCTCCGTCTGTTCCGAAACGGGGGCCACATCGTAAACCGGGCGCCCCCGGGTGTCAAGAAAGGAACCGGGCGCGGCGCGCCGCGATCCCTCCCGGGCGCCGGGAATGGCAGGAGCCCCGCGCCAGGTTACCCAGCCTGCCGCGGGCTTGCCCACCTTGCCCGCCCGGCAAGGTTTGCGCCACTTCGGGAGCCTCCTCTGCTTCTCACCGCCTTGGCCTGTTCCCCAGGCGGTCGAGGTGGCAGTGCTTGCAGAGGAGGGGGAACCGGTCCGCGGACGGAGGCCGTCCGGCGCTTTTTCCCCGGCCGGGGGAGACTGCCGCCGCCCCGGCGGTCGATGGATCTACGCGGAGGGCCGCCGCTGGTACGGCCCGCCGTCCGGCCCCGCGGACTGCCCGCGCGGCCGCGGCGGATCGCCCTCCCGAAGTTTCACGCCCCGGCCACACACCTATCCAGGGAGGCCGGGGCGGCGCTACGCCCCGGGCACGGCCGCCGAGCCACCCCGGCTCGAGTCGAGGGGCCGCGAGCGTTCGCACCGTTCTCGCCAGGACCTGTGGCGTGGACGCGCAGAAGGGATTTTCACCATGACGGAGCTGGCGATCATACTGAACGAATGCGGCCCGAATGACGCCTGTGCCCTGTGCGGCAAGAAGACGTTCGTGGGACTCGGCCCGCGGTTGGTCCTGACCCAGACGCGCGAGCCGGTCTGCCGCGACTGCGGCCGCCGGCAGGCCCCGCCGCTGGCGGCCCTGCTCGAACTGGCCCACGTCGCTCGCCGCGTGGGGCGGATCGGCCGGCACACCCTCGTCCCGCCCATCGGCGCCCTCCTCGACCTCGCCCGCGCCGCCGAGCAATACACCGACGCCGTGCCGAAGGAATGCCGCCCCGCCGCCTGAGCCATCGATCCGACGGATGGCGGCCGCGCCCTCCCGGAGATGCCCGGGGTGGTCAAGCGATCCGGCGTGGCGGAAGGGTTCCGCCGTCCTCTTCACAGCATGAACGCGCGCCCGGCGAGAGCGGACAGGCTGGAGAAAAAAAGTGCGGCGCCGGCTGCTTCCAGAGGGCCCGGGGTGGCGGCCGGCATGGCCCGCGGAACCTGTGGGGCCGAGGTTACCGGCCGTATGAGAGAGGGACGCCGGCGCTTTCGCCACAACACCGCTTTGCTTTATAAGTTGCGTAAAGCGTCACCATTCCCGCACGGTGTCAGCAAGCGCGGCATCGAGGAGATCGCGGCGGTCGTCTTCGACGCCCCTGTGGCGCTGGGCACGGTGGCCAATCTCGAACAGGAAATGAGCGCCGCACTCGCGGCGCCCCACCAGGAAGCGGTGGCGGCCGTCCGCGCAGCGGCGATCAAGCACGCCGACGAGACCAGTTGGAAGCTGCGCGGGAAGTTGTGCTGGCTGTGGACTGCGGCCACGACGACAGTGGTGGCCTTCTTGATTCATGCCAAGCGCGGCGCCGTCGGGCTGACGGCGCTGCTGGGGGCGGAAATCCAGGGCATCTTGTGCAGCGACCGCTGGGGCGTCTACGACCGCGTGCCGGCGGAGCGTCGCCAAGTATGCTGGGCCCACCTGAAGCGCGACTTCCAGAAAATCGTGGACCGGGGCGGCCCCAGCGTGTCGGTGGGCCAAGGGGGGCAGCAAATCGTCAAAAAGGTCTTGGGCGTAACCGGCCGCCCGCTTTAACGCAACACCATGTTTTGATGGAACATGCAGCAGCGAATTCCTAGAAAACGGCCTGTTTCTGACGCCAGCCGCCAAGTAAACGGCGCGTTTTCGGCCGCTCAAAGAGCCAAGATGACCCAACACCCAAAATCTTCGTTAAAAAACGCTCGGGCCGTTCACCTCGGGATGCCGTAAACCCCGTGTTTTCCGGTACTTGCTTGAGAGCGGGCGGCCGGTTACGCCCAAGGTCTTTGCCGCGTGGCATGCGTTCCAAGAGGGCCAAACCACGCGGGCACAACTGCAAAGCCAACTGGAGCCGGTCATGAACCGGCTGCAACGGCTCTTGCTTGAAGGCGCGATCTTGGGCGAAGACAAGACGGTCGCGGCCTTTTGCGAGAACCTGTTGGCGTTGGAGCCTGCGCTGTGGACGTTCGCGAAGGTCGAGGGCGTGGAGCCGACCAACAACTTCATGGAGCGCTTGCTGCGCCGGGCGGTCTTGTGGCGGAAGCGGAGTTTCGGCAGTTGGAGCATAAACGGTTGTCGCTTCGTGGAGCGCGTCTTGACCATTGTGCAAACGCGGCGCTTGCAAGGGAAGAACGTGCTGGAGTACATGCACGCAGCGCTGCTGGCTCATCGCTCTGACCAACCTTGTCCCAAATTGCTGCCGGAAGGGTGAACGGTTACTCTGCACGTTTGCGGCGGTATATTCCTCGCTCTGTTCCAAGAATTGTTGGGACAGGCTCGCTTGGAGATCACTCGTAGCGACAACTCGCTGGAGGTCGATTTCCATCGAAGAAGATCGAGTCACCACAAAGAACTGAAACCGCTCAGTTGTGGGCATGTCCCGTCCCGTCATGTTTCGAGGTAGATGTAATCCGCAAGTCGCTTCACTCGCAAAGTATTGTCGTGCCGGTGAATCGTTTTCTTCGAGATCAGCAGATACGTCATCCCGTTGTCGTTCTCGACCTCGTAGAAGTGGTAGCCTGCCATTGCCAGCAACGGATTGAAGGTGAACGAATTACCGTGGTAGACACAAAAGGCGATGATCGCCAGGATGTACACTGGCGTAAACCAGTTACCTGAGAAGATCAAGTCCTTCGTGAAGAGCGGCAGCAAGTACACGAGCAAGAAGGCAAGCACTTCCTTGTCCGCCGTCTTGACCTTCTTCGTGGTCAGCGGTTCTTCGGGCAGTACCATCCGGCACCGCCGCAGGACGAGCCAGCAGACCATCACCAACAAGACGCCACCGCCCAGGTACAATCCACCCATCGTCCAGTCCATGTGGGCGAACGAGTTGACAGCAAAGGCACCGAGGATAGGAGCCAAGGCAGTCAACATCAGCACCAACTTGCCCACCTTGTTCATCGCCAACCCCAACAGCTAGAGTGTACGAAACGTCCGTACAGTAGTCTAGCTTTTCTGCTAACTCTTTGCGACCTCCGTAGGGCTGAAACGAACCGTCGTTCGACCTTTTTGGGGCGTCTACTGCACACCCAGCGCCTTGAACACCGCATCTGTGGGGTCGGAGTAGAAGCCCGTCTGAAACTTGGCGAACAACTCGCCGGGGATCGTCGGGATGTCTCGCACGCTCGCCATCGGCAGGAGCAGGCGCTTGGCCCCGGCGTCAAAGGCCACCTGCAACGACTCGGCCAGGTTCTCCACCGGCACGATGCTCCCGCCCAGGCTCATGCTGCCCAGCACGACGATCTGCTGCTGGAGCGGTCGCCCCAGGACGCCGGAACACAGGGCCACGAACGCCGCCAACGTCATCGCCGTCGTCGGCCCGGTGTTGTGCAACTCGACGACGTGCAGGTGGTAGTCGTGGTCGCCGGCCTTGATCGAGGCGCTGACCCGGTTGGCGTTCGCCTTGAAGTAGTCGAAGCCGACCTTGATGGCTTCTTTGGCACCGCTGTTCGAGCCGAGGCCCGATGTCTTCAGCGTGCCGTTGCCAGCCATCACCTGCGTCTCCAGGCGGTAGAGGCCGAGATGCCCTCCCGACCCCGTGGCGACGGTGTGCATGACGCCAGGGCTGAGGGGGCCATCCGGGATGAGCGTCCCGCCGCCCTGTTCCGGCACGCTGATGAACTTCTCCTCCAGTGTCTCCTGGTCGATGTAGCTGAAGTGAACGTCGAAGAACTCCATGCCGCCGATCTTCTTCAACTGCTCCTTCACCCGGCGTCGGGCTTCCAGGGCATACTCCAGGCAGCGGCGAACGGCCTCCTTGTCGTATTCTTCCTGGGGGTAGAGCAACTTCAGCAGCCCGGAGACGGTGTGCTTGACGGCAATCGTGTCCCGCTGGTTCAGGTCACGCCCCAGCTTGAAATACTTGTTGATCGCATCGCCGAAGTTCCGCTTCCGCATCTCTCGCAGGAACTCGGCCAGGTAGTCCACGATGAGGCCGTACTGGTTCGTGAAGAACTCAGGCCGCATCTTGGGGATTTCCCAGCCGGGGACATAAGCGTGGAAGCGGTCGAAGAAGGCCGAGTCGATCATCGTCTCCGGGAACGGGGCGAACAGGTGGCTTGTCTTCACCAGCGTATCGACCGGCTGGTTGAGGTTGCCGACGAAGACCATCGAGGCGTAGGCGTTGACGGCATCCCGGCCACGGGCGAAAGACCCGGAGGCCATGTAGTCCTTCATGATCTGGACGCCATCTTTGTCCTTGAAGGAAATGCCGGCCACTTCGTCGAAGGCCACCACGTCCCACACTCCGACCAGGCCGACCATGCGTCGGGCCATGTTGTAGAACAGGTTCGCCACCGTGGTCTGTCCACCCGACACCAGGATGCTGTTCGGGCTGATTTCCTTGTAGATGTGGCTCTTGCCCGTGCCTCTTGGCCCTAGCTCGGTGAGGTTGAAGTTGTTCTCGATCAGCGGCACCATGCGGGCCAGCAGGTGCCATTTCACCCGCTCGGTGAAGTTGGTCGGTTCCATGCCGGTCGAGCGCAGCAGCACGTCGATCCACTGCCCCTCGGTGAAGGCCCGGCGACCCTGGAACAACTCGTCCATGTCCATGTTCGGCATCTGGATCGGCTTCAAGTCCCGCAGGACGAACGGCGATTCCTTCTGGTCCTCCTCGAAGAAATACTCCAGGGTGACGATGCACCAGATGCCGCCGACCAGCAGCTTCTCGAACTTCTTGACGTAGCTGCTGTTGACCTCGACGCCCTTCACACCGAGGTTGCCCAGCAGCGCCTCGTACACGTCCCGCTTCTCGTTGAGCGTCACCGTCACCTTGTCGATGACCTTCAGGCTGCCCCGCTCCCGGATGACCGACTTGACTTTCTCAGCCTCGTCGGGCCGCACGTAGTTTTCGGCCAGGACTTTCTTCACCGTCCGCATCCCGTCCTCGATCACGGCCTCATCGCTGGAGGCGCAGTACGTTCCCAGCAGGTACTCCAGGACGTACACCGGCACGTTCGCCCCTTCCTTGACCAGCTTGGTCAAGTCCTTGCGAACGACCTTGCCGGCGAAGTGACGGATAAGCAAGTCGTCGAGTCCGGTATCGGGAGTTTTTGTTTCAGAAGTCATCGGTGAACGCCCTGTCGATAATCACTTCCACGCTCTGCTGCTCGATGCCGGTTTCGGCGTCCCGCAGGACGAGGCGGTAAGGAGTCTTCTTGTTGTACTGCCGATCCTGGAGGACCAGATTTACCCATTTCTTCCTCTCATCCATGTTCCCCGAAGTGGAGTCGAATGTCACCGTCTCGATGTTCGTGACCGGCTCCTCGCCTTCGTATACGGCGACCTTCAGCGTGATGGCCTTGACCCGCTCGCTCACCGCTTCCATCTGGATCAACTGGAAGCGGTGCCGGGCCGTGGTGATCCGGTGGTTGCTGCCAAGCACTTGGACCGTCACCGGCTTGATCTTGGTATCCTGGGCCGACTTGCCCCGGACGTGCTTCACGGTCAGGACCGGGACGACGATCTCCTGCGGCATGGCCCCGCCTTGGATGAACCGGGAGCCGCCCGTGAAGTGGAAGCGGTTCGACCCCTTGGGAATCCAGAACTCCATGTCGCCCTCGGCACCCGCCGTCGCCGCCGTCTTGCCGTGCCAGACGGCCTCGTGATCGGGCAGGTGCCGGCCCAGGAGGTCAGGGTAATCGCATCAAAAACCCTAAAAAAGCTCCAATAGCTTCTCCAAGTTCTTGTCGTTCCATCCTGTCTGGAGGCGTTTCTTCTCGATGCTGCCCGTAACGGTTTTGTTCTGAAGCTGCACGGACAATGCCC
>JBBRPS010000039.1:0-24318 GCA_038227745.1 Gemmatales bacterium
CCAGCTCCCCACCGCCGGGACCAAACGGAGGGCCCTACGGCGCCCCCGTGCCGTTGCTCCCACGGGGCAGGGGTGCTACAACAGCGCCGGAGCGCGGCGCGGGCAGCCTTCCCTTCCCTGCCGCCTCTGCCCACGCCAGGGAGCCCCTCCATGAAGATGCCGGGTCTGCTCGTCGGATTATTGCTCTCTTTATTGACAACTCCCTCCCTGTTGGCGCAGGAAAGGGGCAAGTGGTGGCCCGACGAGGTCGAGCGGGCGCTGGTCCGGGCTGGGGCCAACCGCGACGAACTGGTCAAGGCGCTGCAGACCACGCCCGCGGACCAGCGCAAGGGGATGGTCTTCCTCATCGCGCACATGCCCGAGCGCGACCTGAAATCCCTCCGCGCCGACTTCCTGCGCGAGAACGTCGCGCTGGCCTACAAGGCGCGCGCGGAGGTGCCGTGGGGCCGCGGCATCCCCGAAGAGATCTTCCTCAACGACGTCCTGCCCTACGCGAACGTCGATGAGGAGCGCCATCCGTGGCGGAAGGAGCTGTACGAACTCTGCCTGCCGCTGGTGAAGGACTGCAAGACGGCGGCCGAGGCGGCGCAGCGGCTGAACAGCGCCGTCTTCGGGAAGCTCAAGGTGCGCTATTCGACGGGGCGCAAGAAGCCGCAGCAGAGCCCGAAGGAGTCGATCGAGCTGGGCATGGCGTCCTGCACCGGCCTGTCGATCCTGCTCAGCGACGCCTGCCGCAGCGTGGCCGTCCCCGCGCGGCTGATCGGCACGCCGCTCTGGGCGAGCCTGCGCGGCAACCACACCTGGGTCGAGATCTGGGACGGCCGCTGGCACTTCACGGGCGCCTGCGAGCAGGATCCCAGGGGCCTCGACCGCGGCTGGTTCGTCGGCGACGCCGCGCGCGCGAAGAAAGACTCGCCGCTGCACGCCATCTACGCGGCGAGCTTCCGCAAGACCGGCGTGACCTTCCCGCTCGTCTGGGCGCCGGGCCGCAAGGACGTCCACGCCGAGAACGTGACGGACCACTACGCGAAGCCCGTCCCGGTGAAAGACGGACATGCCCGGGTGCTGATCCGCGTCTGGCTGGGGCGGAAGAAGATGCGCCTGGCCGTCCCGGTCACCGTCACGGACCGGCAGGACGCGGCCCGGGTCGTCCGCGGCGAGTCGCGCGGCGAGGGGGCCGACACGAACGACATTCTCACCTTCGAGCTGCCCGCCGGTCGCGAGTACCTCGTGCGGGTCGAAAAACCGATCCGCATCGAAAGGGCGTTCAAGACGGTCGCCGGGAAAGAACTGCTCCTCGAGTTCGATGTCCTGCCCTCGCTGGAAGAAAACCCCGCCGGCAAGCCGGGGCTATCTCCGGAGCAACTGCAGCGCGTGGAGAAAGCGGCCCTCGCCTTCTTCAGCGCCACCCCGGGGGAGCGGTCGGAGTGGAAGTTCGACCCCGTGACCGACCGCCTGCCGATCGCCGACGAGGCCGCGGCGCGTCGCGCCGCCTGGAAGGCGTACCGGGCCGTGCCCATCCACGATGCCCTGAAAAAGGATTTCGAGAGCAAACAGGTCCGCCATGAGAAATACGTCAGCCCCTGGACGGTGAAGCAGGTGGGCAAGCGGCCGGAGAAGGGCTGGCCGTTGGTGATCGCGATGCACGGTGGCGGCGGCGCGCCCACGAAGGTCAACGACAATCAGTGGCAGATCATGCAGCGCTACTACCGCGACCAGCCCTCGGTGACCGGCTACCAGTACGTGGCGCTGCGCGCCCCGAACGACGTGTGGAACGGCTTCTACGACAACTATGTGCCGCCGCTGGTGACGAACCTGATCCGCCAGTTCCTGCTGTTCGGCGACGTGGACTCCGACAAGGTCTACCTGATCGGCTACTCGCACGGCGGCTACGGCGCCTTCTTCATCGGCCCGAAGATCCCCGACCGCTTCGCCGCCGTCCACAGCAGCGCCGCGGCCCCGACGGATGGCACGATTTCCCCGAAAGCGCTCCGCAATACGCGCTTCACCTTCATGATCGGCGAGATGGACAACGCTTACGGGCGGCGGAAACGCTGCGAGGCGTTCGACGCGGCGATCCGGAAGCTGAAGGAGCAGGACAAAGAGGGTTACCCGGTGGAGATGGAGCTGAAGAAGGGCCACGGCCACGGCGGGCTGCCGGACCGCGACAAGATCAAGGAGCTGTACCCGTACACGCGCAACCCCGTGCCGCGCCGCCTCACCTGGGAGCCGACCGATGGGTTCATCAAGCACTTCTTCTGGCTGTCGGTGCCGGAACCGACGAAGGGCCAGGTGATCGACGCAAAGGTCCACGACAACACGGTCACGCTCAGCACGCAGAACGTGGGGCGCTTCGACCTCAACCTGGACGGCCGACTGGTCGCCCTCGACCGGCCGCTGCGCGTCGTCCTGAACGGCAAGGTGCAGGAGCACAAGCTCGATCCGCGGCTGCGGACGCTGTGCGAGTCGCTGCTGGAGCGCGGCGACCCGGAGTTGGCCTTCACCTGCCGCATTCCCCTGGCGGTGGGAAAGAACTGAACGATAACGTGGAACGAGATCCACGTTTAGCCGCGGTTCTGCGAACCGCGCGGGGTCGAGCCGCACGCGGTTCTGCGAACCGCGGCTAAACGAAGGCGTCCCGGAGGAGACCGGCGTGCAATACTTCTTCTTCCACCTGATGCCGTGGCCGTACCTGCCCGACGACTTCGACCAGAAGTACGACTCGGCGTGGATCTGGCTGCCCAACAGCCTCTACGACCCCGTCAAGGGCCACGACCTGTACCGCGAGTACATCAACACCCTGGCCTACGCCGAGGAACTGGGCTTCGACGGCGTCTGCGTCAACGAGCACCACCAGAACGCCTACGGCCTGATGCCGTCGCCGAATATCATCGCCGGCGCCCTGACGCAGCGGACACGCACTTGCAAGATCGCCGTCATCGGCAACGCCCTGCCGATGTACAACCCGCCCCTGCGCGTCGCCGAGGAGTTCGCCATGCTCGACGTGCTGAGCGGCGGCCGGCTCATCGCGGGCATGGTGATCGGCGGCGGCCCGGAATACTACAGCTACGGCGTCGATCCGACCCAGGCCCGCGAGCGCTACCGCGAGGCGCTCGACCTGATCGTCAAGGCGTGGACGCACCCGGGGCCGTTCCTGTGGGACTCGAAGCACTACCACTTCCGCTACGTCAACCCGTGGCCGCGGCCGCTGCAGCAGCCGCACCCGCCGATCTGGATCCCCGGCGTCGGCAGCCTGGAGACGATCGAGCTGGTGGCGCAGCGGCGCTACTCCTACATGGGGGTGCCGTACTTCCACCTCGACGTCTTCCGCCGCGTCTTCGCGCAGTTCCGCGAGGCGTGCGCGCGGGCCGGCTACGAGGCGAAGCCCGAGCAGATGGGCTGGGGCGTGCCGGTCTACGTCGCCGAGACGGACCGCAAGGCGCGCGAGGAGTTCGAGCCGTCGTTCTGGTATTTCGTGCGCAACCTGCTCAAGGGCATCGGCATCGTGCCGCCGGGCTACACGTCGGTGCGCTCGGCGGCGGCGATCGAGAAGACCCGCCACCTGTTCCTGGCGGCGCAGAAGACGTGGGACGACATCGAGAAGGGCGTGTTCGCCATCGTCGGCAGTCCCGAGACGGTGCGGCAGAAGCTGGAGCAGTATCAGAAGGAGCTGGGCGTGGGCGTGGTGCTGACGGGCTGCCAGATGGGGGCGGCGGGGCACCACCTGACGCGCAAGAGCATGGAGCTGCTGGCGCGCGAGGTGCTCCCGTACACGCGCGGGGCTGCAGCGCCGCAGTGAAGAGTTGGGGACAGGCAGGTGTGGTACCGCCCCGGGCGCCCCGTCCGCGGACAGCGCGACAACTGCCGTGAAGCAAAGACGAACTGCCCGCCGAGTTCCTGCGCGGCCCGCGGATATGTCCGCTCCAGCGCCTCGGGCCGTTCGACGTCGGCGATGCCGCGGTTGTATCTCACTTGTAAGCGAGGTATCATGTTTGAATGAGTGAACCCATCCGGGAGGTCGATCCGAGCGAGCTGCGACTCCCGCCGAGTCGCGCGAGCGGCGCCGACCCGTGGAAGCTGCACGAGCAGATCCGTCAGTATGGGTCATCGAAGGATGAGATGCCGCCGATCTTCGTGTACGAGGATCCGGACGGTCTCCTGGAGATCTCTGATGGCGTCACGCGGGCTACCCGGATATTCCCCCGGCAGGAAAGCTCCTCACGGTAGCCCGCCGCTCCGCGGCGGGCTACCGTGAGGAGCTTTCCTGCCGGAGTAATAGCGAAGTTGGCACCCTGGTGAGACGGTCCCGGTGGTCGTGATCGGGCGCTATCGCCGAAGTCGGGCCAGTTCCCCGTGTGTGAGGGATCGATTGTGAAGGAGAGCGACACTCGGGCGGCGTTATTCGGCGCTCTCCGAGAATTATCTGAGATCGCCCCTGAGATGCGGGCTGGCCAGCTCATGGCCGCTGTCGGGGAGTTGTGTATTGACCTCCACGGGCGCGGGCTGTGGGACGCGGTCGATGCGGAACTCCTTGAAGCCGTGTGGCGGTTTCGCCGCGATTTTGAGGCTGCGGCAGTCAGGACAAGTCATCAAGAGGCCGAACCATGCGATGGTGTGACACGTAAGTCGTAGACGGATCGGTTACATCTTGAGTAACCGCTCACCCGACTTCGGAAAGCGGACTTTGTCGCGCAGGCCAAGGCGAATTATTCCGCCCGTAGCGTGAATAATCAGGCACGATTCTTCGGATGTATTCCGAACTCAGGCGACCAATCCGGCACGCTTTCGGAATCGGGTGAACGGTTACAGATTATCTCATGACATGGAATTGTGCCCACATCGCCAACGCAATGATCGTCAAGACGGTTCAAGCGATTTGCGCGCAAATTGGGTTTTCGTGTCCGGTGATCTGCACACCGGAGGAATTGATGGAGAATTAGCAATGTTCCATGATCCAATTGTCGAGGAAGTCCGGGCTATCCGCGAGCAACTTGCCGCTCAATTCAACTTCGACATCCGCAAGATCATTGAGGATGCCCAAAGGAGACAGGCGACATCCAAGTCCAGGATCGTCTCCTTCCAGCGGCCGAACAAGGCGCTACAGCCGACTGGGCCGGCCAGCGCGGTTTCTGGTAGAGTTTCGTCTCAGCAGCCAGGCCCGGCGGCTGAACTTTAGCGTCCGGGCTTACGCGGCGCTGCGCCCGCGGGGGAATAAGGGAGAAGCGGATAAAGGGACATCCATCTTTTGCCCTCCCTCGGAGGGCAAAAGATGGATGTCCCTTTATGGCCCCCGGCTGGTTGAGAGCCTCGGTAGCAATGCCACGAAGGTCCAACTCTACCTGGCGCTCCACGCGATCCCCCCGCAGTTCGTCCCGCCCCAGTAGGAGGGGTTGCATAACTACGCCGTCGGGGATACGGGCATACTCGTGCATAACAGCAGTGGAACACCTCAACCGAGCAGCGTGAACCCGAACTCCCTTGGGGTCAAAGGATCAACGCAACCCGAGCTTTTTCGGGGGACCGTCGATGGGATGGCACAGCAGTTGAAAGCCAACCCGACGAAGTTTTGGCAAGATGCATTGGCCAAGGATGGGCCTATCGAAATCTGGAACATCAACGGCGAACGCTACTTGTTCAACGGTAACCACCGTTTCCAGGCTGCTCTGCAAGCCGGAGTGGATATTCCTGTGGACATGATCCGGATCGTGGACAAAACGGGATCCCAGATCCCCACCTTTTTGCTCAAGGATCTCACCTGGTTCCCGAGTGTCAAATAGGGATCCCGGAGACACCAACGTAATGGATGGGCCAGTCATGGAATTCCCCGAAATCGATATCCTCAACGCCTGTCATGAGGCGGAACTGCGGCAACGGGAGATGCTCCCTTTGCTGGCGTCGGCGCTCAGTGTGCCGCCAGAGGCTGTCTTCTATACTTGGGCATTTCGCCGCTGTCGCCAGCGCGGCGAGTTGCCCGGTACCCCGTGGGGGTATTTCTTCCACGGCCTCGAATGCGACCTGAAGAACTCAGCGGACGGACGCTTCCTTCGCCTTGATTTCGGCCCTCGCGGAAGGATCGACACCATCTCGGCATGGGGGGTACTCCAGTTAATCATGACCTCCACCGCTCCGTGGGCCGATTTTCCGGAGCTGAAAAACCTGTTTGCGGACAAAGCGCCTCCGTACGATCAGTTTTCGGGAAACTTCCCCCAATTCTGCGAGGACTGGGACAGGCTTGAGGGGCAAGGTTGCTTTGATCTCGCTGACTCGACGCTAGTGCAGTTTCTGGCGCAATGCACGGTGGTCGATCCCAGCGGAGTCCAAATGGTCCGTTTTCCACCAGGGACACCCGAGGAGACGCAGATCGATTGCTCGGTCGCTCATCGGAAACACCTGTCGGCTTCTGCTCGCCGGCTCCTGGAATCTCGCCGAACCAGTCGCTGCAGCTGACCGGGCCGGCAGGACGGCTTTTCGAGGTTTTCTGTCCCTCCATTTGATGCGTTTGCCCTGGAAGGGGCGACCCGGCCTGGATGATGAGATGGACAACGACGCCGCGGTCAGTTCCCAATGGAACATCGTGAAGGATTGGAGCGAGCAGAGCCGCTACGAAATTGGCAGGACAGAGAAGGAAACCACGGACCTGTACGAGGCCATCGAAAAAGGGGTGCTGCCGTGGATCAAGGTACGCTGGTAGAAGAACAGATTGACGTTGGTCGCCGTTTCGTTGAGCGGTTCGCCGCGGACGGCAACCCGGTACAGGCCGCCTTCTGGGTCAAGACGGCCGAGGAAGGAATTTGGTTCCTGTACGTGGCAGCGGAGATCTTCGACCGTGACGGGCCGGCGGCCGCCTACCGCGCCGTCCATGCATCTCTCCGGAAACTCGGCAAGAACTCGGTTTCCAGTTCTGAGATCAAAGTCATCAGCCCGAATAATCCCATCGCCAAAGATGTCCTGGCGATCGTGGGCCGTCATCCGGGCCGGTTGGCCACGGGCAGCACGACACTGGGGTCGATGGTGGTCGAACAGACAATCATCTACCCCTCTCGCTCCTTCACCTTCACCCAGGCGAATCCGATGACCCCCGAAGAAATCGGCCGGGAGATACTCCGGCTCATGAACCGCGGTCCCGGCATCCTCCAACCGCCCCGCGTAACTCTGAAAGACGGCACGGACTTCAACGGCGTGCCGTTCTCGCTTGAACTCGGAACCCAAAGGGCGGTGGTGGGCCGGTTCATTGCGGACGGAGAAGCCGCCCCGCGAGTGATTCGCTTGGATGAAATCGCTTCGATTAGCTGAAAGCCGTCAGCGGTCAGTCGAGCCGAACCAGTTCCAATGGGAAAACTCCTATGCACCGCCTGATGCTGCTCGCCCCTCTCCTGGTCCTCGTGCCGGGCCGCGCTGCCGGCCAGTTGCCCCCGAAGGCGCCCACCTTCGACCGGACCGTCGCGCCGCTGCTCGCCAGTCGCTGTCTCGACTGCCACGGCGCCGCGTCGCCGCGCGGCGGCCTCGACCTGACGCGCCGCAAGTCGGCGCTGGCCGGCGGCAAGAGCGGCGCGGTCATCGTGCCGGGCAAGCCGGCCGAAAGCTTGCTGTGGGAGCACGTCGAGCGCGGCCGGATGCCGCCGAAGGCGCCGCTGTCCGCCGCCGAGAAGAAGGTCCTCCACGACTGGATCAAGGCGGGGGCGCCGTGGGGCACCGACCCCATCGACCCGTTCCGCATCACCACCGACCGCCGCGCCGGTTACGACTGGTGGGCGCTGCAACCCCTCGGACAGCCGCAACAGCCCAGGGTGAAAGACGCGGCCTGGGTGCGGAACCCCATCGACGCTTTCGTCCTCCAGCGCCTCGAAGCCCGCGGCTTGCGGCCCTCGCCGCCCGCGGACCGAAGGACGCTGATCCGCCGCCTCACCTTCGACCTCCTCGGCCTGCCCCCCGGCCCGGAGGACATCGACGCCTTTCTGAAAGACGACTCCGCCGACGCCTACGAGAAGCTCGTGGATCGCCTGTTGAACTCACCGCACTACGGCGAGCGCTGGGCGCGGCACTGGCTCGACGTGGCGCGCTTCGGCGAGAGCGACGGCTTCGAGTACGACAAGCGCCGCCCTAACGCCTGGCGCTACCGCGACTGGGTTGTCGCCGCCCTCAACGCCGACATGCCGTACGACGAGTTTGTGCGGCTGCAACTGGCCGGCGACGTGCTGCGCCCGGGCGACGCCGCGGCGGTCACCGCGACGGGCTTCCTCGTCGCCGGACCGTGGGACGAGGTCGGGCAGCGCCAGCAGAGCGCGGTCATGCGCGCCGTCGTGCGCCAGGACGAGCTGGAAGATATCCTCGGCGTCGTCGGCCAGACGTTCCTCGGCCTGACGGTCCACTGCGCCCGCTGTCACGACCACAAGTTCGACCCGATCCGCCAGGCCGAGTACTACCAGCTCGCCGCAGCGCTGGCGGGAGTCAAGCACGGTGAGCGGCCGATCGCCACGCCGGAAGTGCAGAAGCGGCGGGCCATTCTCGTCGCGCGGGGTGACGAGCTGCGTCGGCTCGTGCGTGGGGTGGACGGCGAGGTAACGCGCGCGATCCTCGCCGAGCGGGCGCAGGGGCAGCCGCCGCGCCCCGAGCCGCCCCGCCCCGTCGCCCGCTGGGTATTCAACGCCGACCTGCGCGATCAACTCGGCGCGCTCCACGGGACGGCCCAGGGTGGCGCGGCGCTCAAGGGCGGGCGCCTGCGGCTGGACGGCCGTCGCGCCCTCGTCGCGACGGCCCCGCTGCAGCGCGACCTCAAGGCCAGGACGCTGGAGGCGTGGGTGTCGCTCGCCGACTTGGCCCAGCGCGGCGGCGGCGCGATCAGTGTACAAACGCTGGACGGCGTCACTTTCGACGCGATCGTCTTCGGCGAGCGCGAGCCGGGGCGGTGGCTGGCCGGCAGCAACGGCTTCACGCGCACCCGCAACTTCGACGGACCGGCCGAGACCGAGGCGAGCAAACGGTTGGTCCACGTCGCGATCGCCTATCACGAGGACGGCACGATCGCCGGCTACCGCGACGGCAAACCGTACGGGCGGCCTTACAGGAGTTCCGGGCCGGTCGTCTTCAAGGCGGGCAAGGCGCAGGTCGTCTTCGGCGTGCGCCACGGGCTGCCCGGCGGCAACAAGATGCTCGCGGGCAGCATCGCGCGGGCACAACTCTACGACCGTGCCCTCACGCCGGCGGAGGTGGCGGCGTCTGCGGGGCGCGTCGATCACGTCGAACCCGCGGAGATCCTGGCGCGCCTCTCGCCGGAGCGGCGAGCGGAGCGGCAGGGCTGGGCCGCGGAGCTGGCGAACGTCGAGAAGGAACTGGCGGGGCTGGACAACCTGAAGGCCTACGCGGTCACGCCGCAGGAGCCGGAGAAGGTCCACCTGCTGCTGCGCGGCGAACCTGGCCGGCCCGGCCCGGAAGTAACGCCGCGCGGCATTGCGGCGGTACACGGCCTGGCACCCGACTTCCCCCTGTCGCCCGGCGCGCCGGAGGGAGAGCGCCGCAAGGCCCTCGCCCGCTGGGTCACCGACCCGGGCAACCCCCTCTTCGCGCGCGTGATCGTGAACCGGCTGTGGCACCATCACTTCGGCGTCGGCCTGGTGGACACGCCGAGCGACTTCGGCTTCAACGGCGGTCGCCCGAGCCACCCCGAGTTGCTCGACCACCTCGCCGGGGAGTTGCTGCGGCGCAAGGGCAGCCTCAAGGCCATGCACCGGCTGGTCGTTACCTCCGCCGCCTACCGCCAGTCCTCGCGCTGGAGTGCGGCGGCCGCGAAGATCGATGCCGACAACCGGCTGCTGTGGCGCAAGTCGCCGGCGCGCCTGGAGGCCGAGGCGGTGCGCGACACCCTCCTCGCCGTCGCCGGGCAGCTCAACCGCGATGGCGGCGGCCCGGGCTACGAGGACTTCCTCGTCACCGTCTTCGGCGTCACGCAGTCGTTCAAGAACGTGGACCGGCCCGGCCCGGAATATCAGCGGCGCAGCCTGTACCGCACCTGGGCGCGCTCGGGCCGCAACAACCTCCTCGACGCCTTCGACTGCCCCGACCCGTCCACGAACACGCCGCGGCGGGCCATGACGACGACGCCGGCCCAGGCGCTGAGCCTGCTGAACAATGCCCTCGTCCTGCGCATGGCCGACGCCTTTGCCGACCGCCTCCGCCGCGAGGCCGGCCAGAACGCGGCGCGGCAGGTCGAGCGCGCTTACCTGCTCGCCTACGGCCGGCCCGCCGTCGGCGAGGAAGCGGCGGCGGCGCGCCAGTTCATCGACCGCCACGGTTTGCCCGCGTTCTGCCGCGTGGTCTTCAACAGCAACGAGTTCCTCTACATCGACTGAGGCCCCAATGGACGAAGTCAACCGCCGAGATTTCCTCTCCTGGACGGGGCACGGCCTGGGCGGCGCCGCCCTCGCCTCGCTGCTGTTCCGCGATGGCGTCTTGCAGGCGGCCCCGGTCCCGGGCGAGTCCGCCGACCGGCCGCCGCACCACCCGCCGAGGGCGCGCCGCGCCGTCCACGTCTGCCTGTGCGGCGGCCTGAGCCAGGTCGATTCCTTCGACTACAAGCCGGCGCTGCTGCGGCATCACGGCGAATCGTTGACGAGCGGCGAACGACCCGACGTGTTCTTTGGCCAGGTGGGGCTGCTGCGCCGGCCCGACTGGGAGTTCCGCCGCCGCGGCCGAAGCGGCCTGTGGATCTCCGAGCTGTTCCCGCACCTCGCCGCCCTCGCCGACGAGTTGACGGTGATCCGCTCGATGTTCGCCGAGACGTCGAACCACACGCCTGCGACCTTCCAGGAGAACACCGGCTTCCGCCTCAACGGCTTCCCGGTAGTCGGTTCGTGGCTGTCCTACGGCCTGGGCTGCGCGACGGACGACTTGCCGGCGTACGTCGTCATCCCCGACACGCGCGCCCTGCCGGCCGGTGGCTCGATCAACTGGAGCAGCGGCTTCCTGCCGGCGCGGCACCAGGGCGTGGTGGTGCGCAGTCACGGTACACCCATCGACGACCTGTTCCCCGAGCGGCCTCTGGACGCCGCCGCGGAACGCGACAGCCGCGACCTGCTGGTCCAGATGAACCGCCGCCACCTGCAGGCCCGCGGCGACAGCGACCTGCTCGCGGCGCGCGTGCGCAGTTACGAACTGGCGGCGCGGATGCAACTCGCCGTCCCCGAGGTGACGAACTTCAGCGGCGAGACGCGCGCGACGCACGCGCTGTACGGTCTGGACCGCCCGGAGACGGCCGACTTCGGGAGGAGCTGTCTGCTGGCGCGGCGGCTGCTGGAGCGCGGCGTGCGCTTCGTGCAGTTGTTCTCGGGCGGACCGTTCGGCGGCAACCCGCGCATCAACTGGGACGCGCACGAAAATGTCCGGGTCAACCACGGCGGCGAGGCGGCGCGGATCGACCGCCCCGTGGCGGGCCTGCTCGCGGATCTGCGGCGGCGCGGTATGCTGGACGACACGCTGGTGCTGTTCACGTCGGAGTTCGGCCGGACGCCGTTCGCGCAGTCGGCCGCGAACGTCATTGGCCTGGGTCGCGATCACAACCAGTACGGCTTCTCGGTCTGGCTGGCGGGGGCGGGGCTGAAGCACGGCACGGCGTACGGCGAGACGGACGAGATCGGCTGGAAGGCGGCGGAGGACCCGGTGCCGTGGCACGACTTCCACGCGACGGTGTTGCACCTGCTCGGCATCGACCATACGCGCCTGACTTACTATCACAACGGGATACGTCGGCGGCTGACGAACGTGCATGGCGAGGTGATCGAGGGCATCCTGGCGTAGCGACGCCCGGTGGGTCGTCGATCCACGACCGGCTGGCGAAACGAGAGGGAGGGGAGCGATGACGATCTACGGCGTCTCTCAGTCCACCGGGGTGGAACGACGGTTACAGGTCGAGCGCGGCGGTGAGGGCGTCGTACTCACGATCATCGATCACGTCGGGAACGTGGAGCGGGAGCGGATCATGCTCCAGCCGGACACCCTCCTGGCCGCCGTCATGGACCGCCCGCCCGGCGGCTCCACGATTGAGGGGACGTCCCCGCCCCACGGGACGAAAAAACTGCTCGACGTGGAAGTCCGGCGCAATGAGGTGCTGCTCAGGGTTCGTGTCGGGTCGGAGGCCGGGTGGGACGTGGCCGTCGGCCTGGATGATTTCCAGGACGCGCTGGAGAAGGCCATCGGCTGAACGGAACTGCCCTCACCGCGGTAGCCTCGCCTGTTCCAGGTTGCTGCTCGTACCAGTCATGAGCGGATTCGATATCCTGCTCGGCCTCGGGCCGCAGAATGACCGGCAAGCTCATGGTCGTTTCGTCAGGCGAGTCTTGACGACCTCCCACGGCACGCCCGCGCCCGGGTCAGCTTCAGCGGCTGCGAGGCGGCGTTCGAGTTCATGCAAATGCGCTTCGGGAAGTGACAGGGTTTCCTCTTCGGGAATGCTGTCCCAGATCAGCCCGATCAACTCCAGCCGCTCAACGACGCTAAGACGGTCGATGCCCAGTTGTTGCAAACTTACGCTCATGACTGGCGATCCTCCGGGATGGCACGACGCCTCTCAAGGCCGAACTCCCGCCGGCAGGCGGCGAGTAA
Organism: Gemmatales bacterium; assembly: GCA_038227745.1. Classification (GTDB taxonomy): domain Bacteria; phylum Planctomycetota; class Planctomycetia; order Gemmatales; family Gemmataceae; genus DASPXY01. Next base: position 12,595 of record JBBRPS010000039.1, read on the forward strand.
CTTCCTCAGGCGACGAGCACTGTAGAATCTCCTACGCGGCCCGTCGTAAGCGACGCCGCGCTCATCGTGTCCAGCCCAACCACTTCCTGAACAGCCATTTTACGAACGGAGTTAACCGCGTGCGATAGTAGGCGTCGCCGGCTTTCTTCATCGCCTCTGCCTGCGTCGGGTAAGGGTGAATCGTCTGCGATAGCTTCCCCAGTCCCAGCCCCCCGACCATCGCCAGCGTCAGCTCGGAGATCATCTCCCCCGCGTGCCGCGCCACGATCGTCGCCCCGAGGATGCGGTCGCCGCCCGCCTCGACGTGGACCTTGACAAACCCCTCCGCCTCGCCGTCGAGGATCGCCCGGTCCACGTGGGCCAGCTCCTGCGTGAAGGTCTTGACCTCGTAGCCGCGCTCCCGCGCCTCGTGCTCGTACAGGCCGACGTGGGCCACCTCCGGGTCGGTGTAGGTACACCACGGGATCGTTAGGGCACTGGCCTTGGCCCGACCCAGAAAGAGCGCATTGCGGATGACAATACGTGCCATGGCGTCGGCGGCGTGCGTGAACTTGAAGCGCGAGCAGATGTCGCCGGCGGCGTAGACGCGGCGGTTGCTCGTCCGCAGCCGGTCGTTGACGTGGACGCCCTCCTTCGCGTCGTAGTCCACGCCGGCGGCCTCCAGGTCCAGCCCCTCGACGTTCGGCTGCCGCCCCACGCCGACGAGGATCTCGTCCACGCGCACCTCCCGCGCCCCGCCGCCCTCCACGCGCAGCACCTTCTCGGCCCCCTGCCTCTCGACCGCCAGCACCTTGCAGCCGAGCGCCAGCCTCACGCCGTCGCGCGCCAGCGCCTTCTCGACCAGGGCGGCGGCGTCACGGTCCTCGCGCGGCAGCAGTTGCGGCACCTTGCCCAGCAGCGACACCTCGGCGCCAAAGCGTGCAAACGCCTGGGCCAGCTCGCAGCCGATCGGCCCGGCGCCGATCACCGCCAGGCGGCGCGGCAGCTCGGTCAGCGTGAACACCGTCTCGTTCGTCAGGTAGCCGGCCTCCGCCAGGCCAGGGATCGGCGGCCGGGCCGCGCGGGCGCCCGTGGCGATGACGGCCTTCGCAAAGCGCAGCGTCTTGCCCGCGACCTCGACCGTGTCGCGCCCCGTGAAGCGGCCGTGGCCGAGGAACACGTCCACGCCGAGGCCGCGGTAGCGCGCCGCCGAGTCGCTGGGGCTGATCTCGGCCCGCAGGCGGCGCATCCGCTCCATCACCGCGGGGAAATTGACGCGCACTCCCGGCGGCACTTCCACGCCGAAGGCGCCTGCGTCGCGGACAGCGGCGGCGGCGCGGGCGCAGCGGAGCAGCGCCTTGGACGGCACACAGCCGACGTTGAGGCAGTCGCCGCCCATCAGCGCGCGCTCGACCAGCGCCACGCGCGCCCCCAACCCCGCGGCGCCCACGGCGCTGACGAGGCCCGCCGTGCCGGCGCCGAGGACCACGAGGTTGTAGCGCCCGGCCGGCTCGGGGTTGACCCAGTCCGGCGGGTGGACGTTCGCGACGAGCTGCCTGTTGTAGCCATCCTCCGGCAGGACGCGCACGGGCTCAGACATGGCTCTCTCCGGCGGGGACAGGGTGCGCGGCCTTCGCCTGCTCGATCGCCCGGCGCAGGGCGCGGTTTGCCACGCGGGTGATGTAGACGGTGGCCACGATGGTCAGCGCCAGCCCCACAAGGAAGAACACCCACTCCCCCACGCTCCAGCCTCTCTTCGCGGACAGGGCCGCCAGTTCCCCGACCGTCGAGCCGATGTAGACGTACATCATCGTGCCCGGCAACATGCCGATCCAGCTCGCGAGGAAGTAGTCGCGGAAGGGCACGCGCGTCAGGGCCAGAGCATAGTTGAGCAGGTTGTACGGGAAGACGGGCGAGAGGCGCAGCAGCAGGACAATCTTGAAACCCTGCTCGCCGATGGCCTGGTCGATGGCCTGGAACTTGAGGTTGGCGGCGACCTGGCGCGCGACCCACGGGCGGGCCACGCCGCGGCCGACGAGGAACGCCGCGCACGCCCCGGCGGTGCTGCCGAGGGAGATCGCGACCGTCCCCTCCATCACGCCGAAGATGGCCCCCCCCGCGAGCGTGATGAGCGTGCCCGGGATGAGCAGGATCGCGGCGGGGATCCAGACGGCCGCCAGCACGACCAGCCCCCAGACGCCCTGGGCCTGGACCCAGGTCAGCAACTCCTGCATGGGTTTCTGGATCGGCAGGAACCACGGCACCACGATGACGGCGACGAGCACGACGCCGAGAACGATCAGGCGGAACGATGCGGGCCTGGCCATGGTCCCTCCGCGCGGCCGAGCGACTCCCCGACATTCTATTGAGTCCCGCGTGGGAAATGCTGCTGGAACAGAGCGGGAAAGGTGGGTCAACTGCCGCTGCCGCGGACGACAGCGTTGGGGATGCCGGCATCGGCCCGGTGGGCGGCGGGCGTGACGTCGCGCTGGTTCTCGTCGGCGGGGCGGCTCGGTGGGCTGACGGGCGGCTCGGCGGTCGTCGTCCGCCCGGGAGAACGGCCGCCGCGCGACGCCACGGCGTCCAGGCGCAACGGCGGCGCCACGAATTGCGCGGCGGCGACCTTCGCGGGGCGCACGTTCTCGGGTTTGACCTCGACCGGCTTCTTGGTCACGAACAGCGGGTCGGCGGGGTAGTGGCTGGCGGCAGTGCTCTTGCACCCGGACAGGGCCGTCCCGAGGAGCAGCACAGCCAGCCAGCATCCCACGCACAACGGCCGCATCACGCGCCCTCCCACACATCCGCTGCAACCCCTCTTTCCTTATCGGCCGGCCCGGGGCGAGGACTGCAGTGCGTCCTGCTTTGCTCCTTTCGAGCGGAGTGCGAGCTAGGGAGCTTTGGAGTGCGGCGCTTGGCGCCGCTTTCCCTTTTTCTTTCGTACCCCCACGGCCCAACAAGAGGAAAAGAAAGAGGGAAAGCGGCGCCGAGCGCCGCACTCCAAAGCGCGCCCCCTGCACCCGGCTGCAAACTGCTCTAGGCGCGACGCCGGTCGAGTTCCTCTGCCATTCGCTCCAGGGCCTCGCGGGCGTGCTGGGCGACGTCGGCATCCTCGGCGTCGGCGAGGCGATCGAGGTCCGGCCAGAGCAGCGTCAGGCCCTCGCCGGCGACGACCTGCACCGCCTCATGCACGCGGTGCGTTTCCTCGCCGGTCAGCGCCTGGCGGAACCACTGCAGCGCCTGGCGTTCCCCCAGGCGGGCGAGGGCGGCGCGGGCGGCCTGGCGCACCTCCGGGCTCGGGTCGCGCCGACTCTGCTGCAGCACGGCCTGCCCCTCGGGATGGCACAGCGGCTCCCACCAGCCCAGGCTGCCCAGGGCGGCCGCGCGGTAGGTCGGATCCCAGTCGCAGGCGGCGAGCAGCAGGAAGCGCTCTGTCTCGGCGGATGGGTGGCCGCGCAGCGCCCGCAACACGGCGCGGTAGGGCACGCCCGGAGTCACCGAGGGCCGGCGCGGGGCCGACGGCTTGCGCCGCCACTGCGCCCGCCGTGCCGGCGCGACGCGCCGCCCCACCCAGTCGCGCAGCCACGGGCCGACGCGCGCGTCGCGCGACCACGTCAGCACCTCGACGCCCAGCTCGGCATGCGGCCAGCCGGGCCGCTGCAGCAACTCCAGGACCTCCACCCCCGCCTCGGCCTGCAGGTCGTTGAGGGCGTGCAGCAGGTCGCGCACGTCCTGGCCGCGTGCCCGGGACAGCGTGGCGCGCAGGACGCGGGGCGCCTCGTCGAGGTAGTCGGTCAGCACCGGCTCCAGCACGCTGAGCCGCGACATCTGCAGGTCGAAGCCCTCGCGGTCGGCGAGTTCCTCGGGGATCGCCGCCCGCGCGTGCGGCGCCCGGCGCAGCAGCCGCAGCGTCTCCTGCACCACGCGCACCACCAGGGGGTGGGCGCCCTCCGGCCGATTGTCCCACAGGCCCTCGATCACCTCGCCGAGCCGGGCCTCGGTCACCAGGTACGGCTGCACGCCGTAGCGCAGCCCTTCGAGGGCGCGGTGCAGGACGCGCAGGGCGGCGCGCCCCAGGGGCGTCTCGGGTTCGTGCAGGTAGCCGGCGAAGCCAAGGAAGCAGACCGTCTCCGCGGCGAAGAAGTGGCCCAGGGGAATCTCGTCGGCGGCCTCGGCGCAGCGGAGCAGGTGCGGCAGGCTCTCCTCGCGGTTCAGGCTGCGCAGACTGCTCGCCAGGTCGATCCAGTACCAGGACTGCTCCATCTGGTCCTCGGTCAGCCGCCGCTGCAGCTGGCGTTCGAGGATGCCCCCCGCCTCGTCGGTGCCCAGCTCGGCGAGGGCGCGGACCTGGACGACGTAGTGCATGCCGGGGCGCAGGCTGGCCTCGACGGCGGCCAGCTCGCCGCGCTCCAGCAGGTCGCGGAAGCGCGCCTTGGCGGCCTCGACGAGCGTCTGGTTGAGCTGACCGCCCTGAAACAGGTCGATGTGCTGGCGGGTGACCGCGGACAGCTCCTCGCCGCGGGTTGGCCGACGGTGGAAGTGCCGGCCGAGCAGGAACGCCGCCGCCGTCAGCATCGGCATCACCACCGCCATGATCGTGACCGCTACCGTGTCCATGGTGTTCGTCCTTGTCAGGGGTCAGGAGTCAGGGGGGCCTCAAGCCCACGGGCCGCGCCCCGTGGGGCTCTCTTCCCTGGCTCCTGACTCCCGTCCCCTATTCTCGCACCTGGCCGTCGCCGTGGACAATATATTTGTAGCTGCACAGCTCCTGCAGACCGCACGGGCCGCGCGCGTGGAACTTGTCGGTGCTGATGCCGATCTCCGCCCCCAGGCCGAACTCGTAGCCGTCGTTGAAGCGCGTGCTGGCGTTCACCATCACCGCCGACGAGTCCACCGCCGCCGTGAACCGCCGCGCCGCCGCCAGGTCGTTCGTCACGATCGCCTCAGTGTGCCCCGAGCCGTAACGCCCAATGTGCTCGACCGCCTCCTCCAGGCCCGCCACCACCTTGACGGAGAGGATGAGGTCCAGGAACTCGGCCGCGTGGTCCGCCTCGGTGGCCGGCTTCGCGTCGGGCAGCCAGCGGCGCGTGGCATCGCAGCCGCGGATCTCGACGCCGCGGCGGCGCAGCTCGGCGCCGACGCGCGGCAGGAACTCGGCGGCGATGGCGGCGTGGACCAGCAGGCTCTCCGCCGCGTTGCAGACGCCGGGCCGCTGGCACTTCGCGTTCAGAACGATCCGCTCCGCCATGTCGAAGTCGGCGGCGCGGTCCACGTACACGTGGCAGTTGCCCATGTAGTGCTTGAGCACCGGCATGGCCGCCTCCTGCGCGACGCGCCGGATCAGGCCCTCGCCGCCGCGCGGGATCGCCAGATCGATATAGCGGCCCAGGCGGAGCAGGTGGCCGACCGCCTCGCGGTCCGTTGTCTCGACGAGCTGCACGGCGTCGGTGGGCAGTCCGGACAGGTCCAGGCCTTCCTGCAGGATGCGGTGCAGGGCGCGGTTGGAGTGGATGGCCTCCTTGCCGCCGCGCAGGATGACCGCGTTGCCGCTCTTGACGCACAGCGCCGCGGCGTCCACCGTCACGTTGGGCCGCGACTCGTAGATGAAGAAGATCACGCCGAGCGACACGCTGACCTTGTGGACGTGCAGGCCGTTCGGGCGCACGCTGCTGTCGAGGACGCGGCCGACGGGGTCGGGCAGGGCGGCGACCTCGCGCAGGCCGTCGGCGGCGGCGCCGACGCGCGCCTCGGTCAGGCGCAGGCGGTCGATCTGTGCGCCGGTCAGTCCCAGCGCCGTGGCCTGACCGAGGTCCAGGGAATTGGCCTCAATGAGCTCCGCGGCACGGGCTTCGAGGGCGTCGGCGGCGCGGAGCAGCCAGTCGTTCTTGCGGCCGCCGGTCGCCGTCGCCAGCACGCGGGCGGCGGCGCGGGCCTTGCGGCCGAGGCCTTCACAGTAGGAGAACAGGTCCATGAAAAGCTCGCGGTGGTGCCGGACGCCGCTCAGTCCGCGGTCCGGTCGCTCGGGTCGAGGTGGAACGCGATGCGCTGCGGAGCGTCCTGGGCCAGTTGAAAGTCCCGCGGTAATTGTAGGCGCAGCGGCTCAACGTTTCTGCCCCGCGCGAAGGTCCCGCGCGTCAGATCGACGTAGGCTTGCACGACGGGCGGCTCGTCGCCGGCCGGCCCGAGCAGCTTCAGCTTGACACAGGCGGGTTGGTCGGGGGCGAAGCGCGGGTGCCAGGCGAAGTCCGGCGGGCAGAGGAAATGCACCGGGACGTCGGTCAGCTCGTAGACCCTGTGCCGGGGGTAGAGGCGGAAGCGGAGCGAGACGATGGTCGGACTCACCTGGATGGGCCGGCCGTCCAGCTCGGTCACCAGGGTAGCCTGGCTGCGCAGGACGGCGTCCGAATCGCTCCTGGTCTCCCAGGACGCGGGCGGGCTGTAAGGCTGGGTGGCGAGGGAGCGGGCGCGGTCGAGGAGGGCCTTGGGGCCGCGCACCAGGACGGTGGCCGGCTCGATCTTGAGCTGGCCGATGCGCGGCTCGCCGGCGTACTCCAGGCGCACCGGCAGGTTGCGCTCGGCCAGGCGGTGCAGGAGGACGGGGATCTGGTTGCGGCCCTCGGTGATCGTGGCGATCACGCCGGGCGGCACCGGGATGGCCGCCGCCTCGACCTCGACGGTCTGGCGGTAGGTCGCGTCCTTCTGCCGCTCCTCGGGGACGGTGAGGGTGACGGCGGCCTGGACGGCGCTGTGCTGCAGCAGGCCGCGCAGGTCGCGGATGCGCGACGGCGTGCCGGTGAACGAGACGGGGATGCGGTTGGCGCCGAGGATTTCCAGGTCGTAATTATCCGCCAGGCCCGGCGCCAGGGTGAGTTGCACCGGAATGGAGACCATGTCGATGGACTCCTGGCCGCGCGTGTAGGTGTAGAGCCAGACGAGGAAGGCGAGGCTAAGGGCGACCAGCATCTCGAGCAGGAAGTGGCGGAGGCGGAAGCCGGTGAACGCGCGGCCGATTCGCATCGTGTAGCCCTCCGTGGAATCGTTTAGCCGCGAGCCTCGGGCGAGCGCGGGACAGGACAGCGCGCTCGCCCGAGGCTCGCGGCTAAACGGCGTGGCGAAACGCCGCTCACGCCGACTGCCGCAGCGGGTAGCCGCCGGGGGCGCTGAGCAGCGCCGCCAGCCGGCGCGACAGGTTCTCGCGCGGCACCGGCTCGAGCCTTCCGCCGAATGCCAGCGAGATGCGCCCGGTTTCCTCGCTGACGACCAGCAGCAGCGCGTCGGTCTCCTCGCTCAGGCACAGGGCCGCCCGGTGGCGCATGCCCATGTGGACGCCGTGGCCCGGCTGCCGGCCGTCGCGCACCACGAGGGGAAGCTGGCAGCCGGCTGCCGCCAGCCGCCCGTTGTACAGGATCACCGCCCCATCGTGCAGCGGGCTGCGCGGGCTGAACAGCGTGCGGATCAGCGCCGCCGAGATCTCCGCGTCAATCCGCTCGCCTGTCTCGATCCACTGGGCCAGGCTGACCTCACGCTGGATGGCGATGAGCGCCCCGACGCAGTCGCGCGACAGCGCGATGGCCGCCTCGGCCAGGCGGTCCGCCAGCGGCTCGGTGTGCGGCGCGAAGTAGCGCCACACGGTCGAGCGGCCGAGCATCATCAACCCGCGGCGCAGCTCCGGCTGGAAGATGATCAGCAGGCCCAGCAGCGCCGTCGTGAGCAGGTAGTCGAGGACCGTACCCAGCTCGGTCAGGTCGAGGGCGGCGATGACGACCTGCGCGAGCAGGAACAGGCCGACGACGACCAGCCCGAGGCCGCGGCTGATCGACGAGCCGGCGCCGCACGTCCGCCCGACGAAGTGCAGCACGCCGTAGAGGACGACGGCGAGGATGGCGATCTGCACCAGGTCGCGCGTGCCGAGCGATTCATACAGCTGCATCAATCGGTCGATCACGACGCCCCCATCCGCAACGAGCCCAAGCGGCGAACGGCCGGCGTAAGCCGGCTGGTACGGCACCCCGCGTTGGGCAGGACCAGCCGGCTTACGCCGGCCGTTCGCCATATACCCCTTTCGCCGCCGCCGCGATGGCGGCGATGACGGTAACCGCGTCCGCGGTCTCCGCCACGTCATGGACGCGCACCACCTGCACGGCCCCACGGGCGGCGGCATAGCAGGCCGCGGCCAGCGAGGCGGGCAGGCGCCGCTCCACCGGCCGGTCGAGCAGCCGCCCGAGGAACCCCTTGCGCGACACGCCCAGGCAGACCGGCCGGCCCAGCCGCTGGAACTCCTCCAGCCGGGCCAGCAGCTCCAGGTTGTGTTCGCGCGTCTTGCCGAACCCGATGCCCGGGTCGAGGACGACCCGCCCCGGCTCGATGCCGGCGGCCGACGCCGACTCGAGGCGCTGCTCGAAAAAGCGGGCGATGTCGGCGACGACATCGTCGTAGCGCGGGCCTTGCTGCATTGTCAGCGGCGTGCCCTGCATGTGCATCAGCACCACGCCTCCCCGGAAGGAGTACACGACCGCCGCCATCTCGGGGTCGCCGGCCAGCGCCGTCACGTCGTTGATGACGTGCGCCCCGCGCTCCAGGCAGCGGCGGGCCACCTCCGCCTTGGACGTATCGACCGAGATGGGGACCGCCGTCCGGGCCGCCAGCGCCTCGACCACCGGGACAACGCGCTCCAACTCCACTGCGAGGGGAACCGGGGCCGCCCCGGGCCGCGTCGATTCGCCGCCGACGTCGAGCAGGTCGGCCCCCTGCCGGACCAGCTCCAGTCCGTGAGCCACCGCCGCCTCGGTGGAGTCGTGACGGCCGCCGTCGGAGAAGCTGTCCGGCGTGACGTTCACGATTCCCATTACCAGAGGGCGGCGGCCGATGGCCAGATCGCGGTCGGGCAGCTGCCAGGTGTGCGTCATGGTCGTGTCCGCGGCGGTCACCACGGTTTTTCCATCATCGAGACGATCTGCACCGCGAGGTGATCGACGTTGCTCTTCTCCGAAGTCGTGAGCGACTGGCCCAGCTCGGGGATGGCGCTGGCGATCGACTGGACCATGACGGGCGTCTCCCTGATCGGCGGCAGGTCCAGCGGGACCGGGTCGGTGGGCCGGGGCTTCGGCATCGACAGGACGTCCTTGTTGTGCCCCGCCCGCAGGTCGCGCCAGATCAACTCCACCGTCAGCGTGGACTGGAAGCCGCGGACTTCCCCGATGTTGTTGTAGATGGTCACGCTCTTGGTGCGGGCGACGATCTTGCCGAGCAACTCGGTGTCGGCGCCGTCGCGGCAGGAGGTCACCTTCCACGGCGTCTTCAGCTCGATCTCGCGGACGACGGCCTTTGTAAGGTCGAACTCCAGGCTGCGCCGGTAGGTCACGTTCTGGAAGATCGGCACGTAGACCGTGTGGATGGTCGGGTCGTAGTTCGGCGCGCTGGTGTAGCCGAACAGCCGGATCTGGCCGTCCCAGGAGGCGCACGACGGGAGCACCAGCGCCGCGGCGGCCACCAGGCAGCCGGCCGCGCGCCGGAGGAATAGCGATGTACTCATCGGCGACCTCCTCACAATTCCTTCGCCGGCGAAGATTTCGTACCCGTCACAGCCCCGGGCGGCGATCGTTGTTAAGCCCCGGCGGCAACACCTGCGGCACCGGCCCGGTCTCGGGTGCCGTCAGCGGCCTGCCCGGCGTCAAAGCCCGTGGTACGGGGGCGGTTTCCGTGGCCGGGCCGGCCGGCGGGACGATGCCTCGGGCGTCGTCCTTCTGCTGCTTCTCGTCGGCGTGCTTCTTCAGCTCCGCCATGCGCTCGAGCGCCTTCTTCTCGTAGCTCGTGCCGCGGTAGCGGCGGCGGACGACATCGTAGTAGAAGTAGGCGGACCCGGGGTGGCCGGTGCGGCGGTAGAACTCCGCGATCTTCCAGTCCTTGTCGGCCTGCTGCTGCGTGATCGAGTAGAGCTGGTCCTTCAGGAAGGCGTTCTGGTTATTCGCCAGGTCGGGATAGGTCTTGTACGCCACGTCCACCAGCTCGCGCGCCTCGGACACCAGCCGGCCGTCGTACTCCGAGCCGCCGGTGCTCATCTGCTTGCAGATGATCGACAGCTGCAGCGACTTGGACGCCAGCGCCCCGTTGGGGTGGTGCTGGACGAGCTGGCTGAAGTAGTGGTCGGCCTCGCGGTAGTCCTCGCGGAAGAACTTCACGCTGCCCAGGTAGAACAGGGCCTTCTCGGCCAGCGGGCCGGTCGGGTCGGTGATGTACACCTGGTCGAGCATGCGGACGGCGTGGCCCTCCTCGTCGAAGGTCGGCTTGGTCTTCTCGAAGTGCAGGACCGACTCGGGCCAGAGGAACCAGCGCTTGCCGTCCTTCTTTTCGCGCACGATCTCCATGTACTGGCGGGTGTCGTCGAGCCAGTAGTTGGCGATGTCGAACAGCGCCCGCCGGGCCTCGGTGGCGTGCCGGCCCATGGGGTAGCTGGTCAGCAGCGAGTTGTACAGGTCGGCGGCGCCGGGGTAACGGCCCTGCAGGCGCTCGCACTCGGCCTGGTAGTACAGGGCCTCCTCCGCGACGGACATGGTGTTCTTCTTGTTGAGGGAGAGGCGCTTGAAGATGGGCTCGGCCTTGGCGTACTCCTTGTCGCGGAACAGGCGCCGGGCGCCATCCAGCTCCGCGGCGGCGGTGCCGTCGGCCGGCAGCGGGTCGGACTCCAGGGCGCCGTCGCGCAGCACCATGCTATCGACGGCCCCCTTGGGCGCGGGCGTCGGCGCCTTGCCCAGGCCCCAGGTCGCGGGCCAGCCGCCCAGGCAGCCGCTGGCCCCGGTCAGCAGGACGAGGGCGACGGCCGCGGGCCACAGCCCGCGCAGCGTCCGTCCCCCGGTCCTCGCCGTTTGCGCCGCACGGTCGGCAGTGTTGCGTTGGGTTCCCACGGCCTTCAACTCCCCAGGTAAGGCAACAGGCGCGGCCGGCGCCCCATCAAGTAGGTCACGTAATGGTTCAGCACCTGGCGCACCTCGGCGTCGGCGCCCCCCGGCGCCCTCGGCCAGGCGCCGCAGCGCCTGCTCGGCGACGTAGTAGCCGGCGTACAGGGCCGCGAGATCCTTCCGCAGCTGCGGGAAGCGCTGTTCGACCCGCGCCTCCGTGAGCAGATCGAGACCGCCGGAGGATTTGCGGAGGAGGACTATACTGCAAACCGTGAGCAGGTCAAGGGCGCTTTCAAAGTTGGAGCGGAGGCGCCGGCCGCCCTTGGCCAGGGCGCGGACCTTGCCGAACTCGCGCGTCCACAGCGTCGTGATCCGGCTGGTCTCGCTCCAGTCCGTCGTCCGCAGCACCAGCGCCAGAGCTTTTTCGGCCGCCACTGTCTCCGCCCTCCACACAAACCGGGAGCCCGCGCAGCGAGCGTCATTCCTTCTCCGCAATATCGGGCAACCCCAGCTCGCCCAGGTAGTGCCGCTCGCGCTCGCGCATTTGGGCGGCCGCCTCGGACGTCTTATCGTCGTGGCCGCAGAGGTGCAGCAGCCCGTGGATCACGTACAGCGCCAGTTCTGTTTGGACATCGTGGCCGCGCGCCTGCGCCTGGGCCAGCGCCACCTCGGCGCCGACGACGAGCTGACCCTCCAGGCGCCGGGCGCCCGGCTCGCTCATGGGGAAGCTCAGCACGTCGGTCGGCTCGTCGTGCTGCAGATAGCGCTGGTTGAGCTGGTGGACGGTGGGGTTGTCCACGAAAGCGAGGCTGATCTCGCAGTCCGCGATGCCTTCGCCCTCGAGCACGGCCCG
>JBBRPS010000040.1:0-24129 GCA_038227745.1 Gemmatales bacterium
GCGGCCCTGGTGGCTGTCGGCCAGGAAGCGGTCGGACCAGAACGCCACGCCACGGCAGCCCACGCCCAGCGCGGTATAGGTCAGGAGGCGGATCTGCTCGGGCTGCGGGCCGATCGGCTCGGTGAACCCCTGCGCCGACGTCCGCTCGTAGAGCAGGCCGGCGTGCCACTCCGGCGTGTGCGTCTGCACGTAGGTCCACAGGAACGTGCCGGGGTTGGCGAGCCGGCGGCGCTGCTCCAGCCAGTTGCGGTACTGCACCAGGTCCATCGTCGTCATGAGCGGCCAGCGGTGGACGCCGAGGAGGTTGAAGTTGCCGGAGTAGCGCGCCAGGCCGTCCCAGGCGTCGATGCCGAGCGGCCGCTGTGGGTCGGCGGAGCGGACGAACTGGGCGGAGCGGCTCACCAGCTGGCTCTGCTCGTAGGACACGGCGTTGCCGAGTTGCCAGAAGAGGACGTTGTCCGGTTCCGCAAACCGGCGCACCTCGCCGCCCAGGCCGTCCGCCGAGGTCAGACGGGCGTCGTCGGTGGCGACAGGCAGGTGCGGCGCCAGCCAGAAGCCCAGGTCCGCCGCCTGGCGCAGCAGGCGCGGGTCGGCGTTGTAGTCGCACAGCAGCGTGTTGAAGCCGGCCTCGCGCAGCACCTTGACGGGCGTGTCGGTCCAGCGGATGCCGCGGAAGAAGAAACGGCGGTTGTCCACCAGCAAGTGCGCGCCGTTGAACTCCACCTGGGAGGCGCGCCGCCCTGGGCGTGAGGCCGTTCCGGCAGCGGGCGGGCCGCCGGGACGCGCAGTCAGGGCGCCGGGCGCCGGCTCCAGCACGGGGCCGACCTCAAGGGCGTCGATCCACACCTCCGACACGCCGGGGCCGCCGTAGACGTTGAGCAGCAGCGCGTCGATGTAGGCGTCGGTGACGTTGACGGGACGGCGGAGCTGGGCCTGCATCATCAGCTGCTGCTGCTTGACGAGGGCGACGGCGCGGCCGAGGTCGAGGTGGCGCCACCGCCCGGGCGGGCCACGGTAGATCTCGCCGCGGACGAGGGTGGTCAGGCGGTCGTCGAGGCTGTTGGGGTCGCGCTCGTTGGGGAAGACGACGCGGGCGAGCAGCTGCACGCCGGGCCGGTTGGACTTGACCCAGACGCCGACGCTCAACTCGTCGCTGATGGGGGCGCGAGCGGTGGCGTACTGGTAGTAGATAAAGCTGCCCTGGCGGGCGCTGACGCGCAGGGACTCGCAGCGCTGGCCGTCGTGGGCGCCCTGGTCGGTCATGGAGTGGGCCTGTTCGTCGTAGGCCACGTCGGCGCTGCCCTTGACCCAGGAGGGGGTGTTGGTCTCGAAACTGTTGCGGTGGACCTGCTGGGCCGCGCACGGGAAGAGACAGAACGCCAGCGGGAGAAGGAGAGCCAGACCCGTCCCGGCGGCCGCGAGGAACCGCCGCCCCGGCACCCGTGTGTACCGCATTGCCCTGCTCCTTTGTCCTGGGACCGCGCGCCGCGCCTTTTTCGAGGGGCGGGTTTTTACCACAAGCGCTGTTAACGGGGAAGGGCAATCCTGTTACGAGAAGTTAACCGCGCCGCCGCCGCCGCGCCGGGCGGCGAACCGCGCATGGCCTTGTTTGTGAAGGAGTTGCGGAGACACGGCGGTTTCTCGGGGGTCGTGGCGCGGGAGTTGCTTGAGAGGAGAGAGTTCTCAGCCCGTGACTCCGCTTCGCAATCCCTTATGGCAGGGGTTGCGCCCTCTTCGTCGAGGAGATCCGGCATGGCAGGTACCCAACGACCGAGTAGCGCCAAGGACGAGTTGCCCCAGGACGTGCTCGACCTGCGCTCCCGGGTGGACCGGCTGCCGCGGGGGCCGCGTGACGAGTTGCTGCCCCTGTGTGAGCGGGTCTGCCATTTCGTCCGCCTGCAGGGGCGGCTGATCCGCATCGCCCAGGAGGCGGTCGATCAGTTGCATCTGGACGTGAAATACCTGCTCTTCGACCTGGAAGCGACGCAGCGCGAGCGCGAGGCGCTGCGCGAGGAGCTGGAGGACTCGTGAAGCGCGGCTCCCTCGCCACCCCCTTGCCGAGGCAAGAACCCCAGTCGAGCGGGCGGCAGGGCGACCGGCGGGAAATCGTATCCCCGTAGGACGGCTCTCCCGAGCCGTCCCGGACGGGTCAGGAGACCCGTCCTACGGGGAAACCAAGCTCTGCCACTCGCCGAGTTGGCTTGCCGTTTCGCGCGCAGGCATTCACTGGGGACCGGCCACCTCCCGCCAGCGCTGGCGCACCTGCTCGGGGGAAGCGGTGCCGGTCGTACCGATCTGCTGGATAGTGATCGACGCGACCAGGTTGCCGAACGCCGCTGCCTCTTCCAGAGTCGCCCCGGCGGCCACCGCACAGGCGATGCCCGCACTGGTGCTGTCGCCGGCGCCGACGATGTCGATCGGCCCCGTCACCGGGTAGGCCGGGACGAAGGTGGTCCGAACTTCGTTGCCCTCCCACCGCCCCACACAGATGCCCTGCTCCCCCAGCGTACAGAAGACAGGCCACCGGCACCGCACCGCAAAGGCCTTCACCATCGCCTCGCTGTCCGTGGACGGTGGGACGCCCCACGCGAGGAGGCCGGCGCGGCATTCGCGCTCGTTGGGCTTGACGCTCACCGAGCGGAACAACTCGACGCGCGTGCGGCTGTCGGCCAGGACAAACTTCGCGGGGTCGGCGTCAGCCAACTGAGCCAGCGCCTCGCGCACGCATCTGGTGACAACGCCGCACTCCGCCTCGCTGACCTGGTCCAGCACCAGCACGGCGTCCGCCCTCTTCCAGGCCAGCGATACGGCGGTCAGCACATCCTCCGCGCGTGCCCACGGCAGCGGCGAGCGGTTCTTGATGTCGAGCCGGTTCAGCTCGCGCGGCGGCCGCCCCTGCTCGTGCAGCATGGGTTTGGTGTACGTCGGCGTGCGGCGGCTGTCATCGCGGTAAACGAAGCCGCAGTCCACGCCGAGGCGCTTCAACTCGCGCAGCAGTTCGTAGCCCTCGCCGTCGTCGCCGATCACCGCGACGGGGACGATGCTGCCGACGCCGAGCGCCGCCAGGTTGTTGATGATCGTCCCGGCGGCCCCGGGAAAGGAGCGGATATTGACGACCTGGTAAGCGTCCAGCCCGGTTTCCAGGGACGGCTCGGTGAGGGCGGTGTCGAGGTCGAGGTAGCGGTCGAGGAACAGGTCGCCGACGACGGCGACGGTCAGCGACGGCAGGCGGGCGAGGATCTCGTCAACGCGGACTGCGGTCAACATCGCCGAACTCGGGGAGAAGGGAGCAGTGGGCCGTGGGGACGCGCGGGCGCTGGCAGTTTATCTTCGTCGGGTCGGGTTTCAAGGAAGAGCATCCTGGCGGGTCGGGGACGTGAGTCCCCGACGGGCCGCGCTACCCGCCTTGGCGGGGCTGCCCGGGGGGCGCGCCCTGGGCCGCCGGCGCGGGGACCACCGATTTCGCCAGGGCGGCGGCCAGGGTCGTGAACTGCCCGCTCAACACCGAAGTCAGCGTCACGCTCGTGCTGGCCAGCAGGACCGTGGCGAACCCGGCGCTCCGCCACACGCCGCCGAAGCGCGCCAGCTTGCCCCAGCGGAACTGCTCGCCCAGCGTCCGGCGGAGCGTGGTGGCGTCGAACGCCAGCACTCCCAGGCCCGCGAAGAACAAAAAGATCAGGGCGCCGTGCAGTAACAGCGCTGTCACCTCCTCACCCGTCACGGCCAGCACCAGCCAGACCGGCGCCGGGCAGCCCAGTGCCACCAGCCCCACCCCCATCCCCTTGGCCAGGCCGCTCGTGCCGCGCAGGTACGGGAAGAAATACCCGAAGAAGAACGCCGACCCCAGCCCCGTGCCGATCAGCAGGGCCCCGTCGGCGACCAGGGTCAGCAGCGGGAACGGGTTGCCCCGCTGCAGCAGCGGCGGCACGACCGCGGCGGCGTAGACCAGCCCGAGCGGCAGCAGGATCAGCAGCCCGCACCGCGCCGACCAGCAGGCGTTCTGCCAGTTCCCCTCCCACGGCCCGACCTCCAGAGCGGCGTGCCGCTTTTTCAACCCCGGCCCCAACTCCACCTCCCCGCCCTGGGAGTCCACCCGCCCGCGGATCTCCGCCTGCCGTTTCTCCGCCTCGCCCAGGGACAACTCCCCCGCGAGCACCTTGTTCTTCAACTTCTCCAGGCCGGCCTCCAGTTGCCTGGCCTCCTCCGCCCGGACGGCGTGCTCGATCAGCGCCGCTCGGTCGCGGCACACCGCCGGCGTCAGCACGTCGAGCGCCAGCCGTTGGCATGGCGGCTTGACCACGAGCCGGCGGTAGGCGAGCAGCGCCAGCAGGAACGGCACCGGCACGACCGCCCACCAGGCGTCCTGGGTGCCGACCAGGTAGATGCCGAACAGCAGCGCCCCCACGCTCAGGGCCGGTTCGGTGCAGTCCCCCGGCAGGATCAAGCCCGCCGCCTTCCCCCCGGCCGCCGTCTGGTCCCTGTTCGTCACCCCGCGCAGCAGCGGGACGATGCCGAGCAGAGCGACCACGGGCACCAGCCGGCCGACTGCCCCGGCGAAGACCAGCCCGTTGTAATGCAGCGTGTCGGAAACCGACGGGGGGCCGAAGCTCGAACCGAAGGCGGACCCAAACAGGACGGGCAGGAGCAGCCCCAGGCACGCGGCCAGCGCCACCGGCCACACCCGCGCCGGCCACAGCAGGCCGGACCAGTCCGCGGCCGCCACGACGAGCGGCACGCCCAGCGGCAGCAGGGCCAGCAGCAGGAAGACGCGGTAGCCCGTCACGCCCGGCGGCAGCAGCGCTGCCAGCAGCCAGGCTGTGCCGTGCAGGACCAGGCTCATCAGAAGGGCCCCCAGCAGGCCCCACAGGGTCGCCACCAGCCACAGCCGCGGCCCGGCCCTCCGCACCCGGCGTGCGGCGAGCAGCAGGCCCCCGACGAAGGCGCTCAGCAGCAGCGCGCCCGCCAGCCGCAGGGCCGGGGTGTTCGAGGCGACGAGCCTGCCCCGCCCGAGGAGGAAGTCGCGGACCGGCTCCAGGTAGAACAGGAGGTTGGCGGCGTCCTGGGACAACTGCAGGGCCGGGGCCAGGAAGCAGAGGGCGATCAGCCACCTCGCCCACCCCGCGAACCGGTCCGCGGTGGGCGCGTCGAACGCGCCGCCGGCCCGCTCGCGCTCCAGCAGCCACAGCCCCCACACCAGCGGCAGGGCATTCAGGAACCCGAGCAGGAGGTAGGGGAGGCCGACCAGGTAGTAGGGCAGGTACTGGAACGGCGACAGCTGCAGGAACTGCAGCAGGCCCAGGGACTGCCCGCCCGCGTCGTAGGTGAACCGCACCGCCAGGCGCTCCCCCTCGAAGCCGCGCTCGCCCCCGGTCCAGGTGACGCGGCGGCGCTCCGCCCGGGAAGGCGCCGGCCCCGCGGGCAGCAGGGTGTAATCCGCGGCGGCGATGGTGAGCGTGTCGCCCGGGGCAGCCGGGAAGGACCTCAACCCCGCGACGGTGAGGTCGCCGTCGAACAGTGGGATCGTGGGTGGCCGGAGGGAGCGCCCGGCGGCGGGCGCGGCGCGGACCGTCGTCTTGCCGTCGGCGGTGCTGACCTCGGGGTGGGCGCCGTCGAACAGCATGCTCAGGGGCACGCCCCTGATCTGGCCCCCGATCTGGTCCCCGATCAGGACGTCCGGGAAGACGCGGACGAGGAAGTGGGGGAAGTCGAGACGGCCGGCGGCGAGGTCGCGCACCCGGCTGTCGTCCTGGGGGAGGGTGGCCTCGGCCTGCACGGTCAGGGCGCGGAGCGAGAGGGTCACCGTCAGGCTCCGTGTGGCCGTGACGGCGGCGCCGCGCGGCAGGGCGTTGGGGGCGTAGAACACTTCCGCCGGCGCGGCGGCCGGGCCCTTGCGCGGCGCGGCGACCGGCGCACCGGGGAGTCTTCCCGGCCCGGCCTGCGCGGAGACGGTGTAGGTACCCGGTCCGGGCAACCGCACCGCCTGGCGGAAGCGTCCGTCAGGGCCGGCCTGCACGGGGGGCTGTTGTTGCTTATCGATGAGGATGGTGACGTCCGCACCCGGCGCGGCCTTGCCCTGCACGACAAGATCCGGCCGGTTCACGGCGGCGGGCAGGGGGTCGAGGGCGGGCGCGGGGGGCGGGTCGGGAGAGTAGAAGACGCCGCGGGGCAGGAGGGTAGTTTGCTCCTGCCACCACCCCGCCAGTCTCTCCCATTTCGCCTTGACGTCAATCCGATTGAACCCCGGTTCAAGGGGGACGCTGACCTGGAAATCCCCCTGGGCCGCGGCGGACGGCGCCGGCACGCGCACGCCGTTGACGAGGACCTCCACCTCGGCGGCCGGGCTGACGCGGCCTTTGACCGGGAAGGTCGGGACGAGCGTTTGGGTCGAGTGCGGCAGGGCCGGCGGGTTCGTCACCTCGAGCTCGAGGCCGGCACCCTCCCGCGCCAGGAGCGCCACGAGGGCGGAGAGCAGCGGACAGAGCAACAGGGGCAGCCAGGTGAGCCGCCGCCACAGGTGGACGGGCATGACGCATCCCTCCGGGCGGCCGGGACAGGCCGGCCGCTTTACGGCGATACCCCCTCGATCGCTCTGTTCCCGCTTGCCAAGCGTAGCGGCGCCCGGGCCCCGCGCCAAGCCCCCGGGCGGCGCGCCGAGCTGATTGCCTGCCAGCGCCCTTGACTCGGCCCCCTCTCGTTCGGCGGCGACAGAGCGGCGGCCGGGTGCTATGCTGGCGGCAGGGCGGTTTCACGAACCCACGGAGGACCGTCGCATGAAATCTCCATTCCCGGGCATGGACCCCTACATCGAAGGCTGCGGGTTGTGGGCTGATTTTCATAGTCACCTGATCGAACGAATCGGCGACAAACTGGCGGAGGCTACCCCCGCACGTTACCTGGTTCGGACCGGGGAGCGGTCCTATCTGGTCCTCGTGGGCTCGGAGGGGAAGACCGCTTATCCGTTCTTGCCCGACGTCAGTGTCGCCACTCCGGAGCGCCCCGGGAAGTCGTCGAGAAAGGAGGGCGGCACGGCGGTGGTCGAACCGAAGGGCGGGGCCGAGCCGATCCTGTTGCGTGCCTTCATCGAGGAGGAGCACCGCGAGCCTTTCGTGGAGATTTACGAGGCCACCCCCGAACAGCGTCTGGTGACGACCATCGAGGTTCTCTCCCCCAGCAACAAGCGCCCCGACAGCCCCGGCCGCGATCTGTACCTCCGCAAGCGCCGGAGCGTCATGCTGGGGGGAGTACACCTGCTGGAGATCGACCTGCTGCGCGGCGGCGAGCGCATGCCGATGCTCGACCCGTGGCCGGCGAGCCCTTACACCCAGATGGTCGCCCGGGCGAGGAAGCCCCACGCCTGCCTGGTCTGGCAGGGCCACTTCCGGAAGCCGCTGCCCGCGGTCCGCGTGCCGCTGGCGAAACCGGACGCGGACATCTCCCTGGACCTGCAACCCCTGATCGACTCCATCTACGAGCGATATCGGTATGCCCAGAGCATCGACTACACGCAGCCACTGAGTCCGCCGCTCGCCCCTGAAGAGGCCGCCTGGCTGAAGCGGCAGCTCAAGGGTCGGCAGGAGTAAGCGGTCAAAACGTATATAAAGACTCGCTTACCGACGGCTCAGGAGGCGTCCTCGGCTTGCAGGGCCGCACGGTGCAGGTGCGGCACGGTCAGGCGGTGGTCGCCCTGGACGTAGAAGCTCTCGCCGCCGTCCGCGACGGTCCGCACCAGGATCGTCTTCCACGGCCGGTAATAGTAGCGCGGGTCGCTCCTGGGCGCCTGCTGCCGCGTGTCGCCCTCCAGCGGCAGCAGATCGAAGACGCCCGTCGTGAAACGCCGGATCTCGCGGCCCTCCTGGTGGGCGACATTACGGGCCATCGCCAGCGCCTTGAGATACACCTCCGGCCCCATCACCGCTGAGCCGAAATTCAGCAGTACCCCGCCCTCCAGGCCCGTCACCGTCTGCGCGAACGCGAGGAAGTCCTGGTAGCTCGTCTGCCCGACGGCCGCCCCGTCACAGTTGGGGTGCTCGTGCAGGATGTCGTAGCCGATGCCGACGTGGACTGTCACCGGCACGCCGAGACGCACGCCCGCCGCCAGTACGCTGACGTCTTTGTGCGGAAAGTCGCCTTCGAGGATCTCCCGCCCCAGCGCCTCGCCCAGGCCCAGCCCGGCGCTCGCCCCACGGCGGATCACGTCGTTCATGCGCCCCGTCTCGCGCCACAGGCCGAACTCGCCGGTCTGGATGTAGCGGGCCACGCTCTCCGTGGTGGCGCCGACCAGGGCGAACTCCCAGTCGTGGATCGGGCCGGCGCCGTTCATGGCGATATGCGTCAGCAGGCCACGCTCCATCAGATCGATCAGGTGGCGGGCCACGCCGGCGCGCAGGACGTGTGCGCCCATCAGCAGCATACGGGCGGCGCCGCGCCGCTTCGCCTCCACCAGGCGCCGGCCGAGCAGCGGCAGGGCCTCGTGCGGAAAGGGCGGCAGCACGCCGTCCAGCGGCAGGACCACGGACAGGTCGAGGTCGTGCTGCCGCTGCGCCAGCGACTGGATGCGCAGGCGCGAGCGGTCGAAGAGGAGGTGCGGCATGGGAAACTCCCAGAAGCCCACGGGCTCCACCCCGTGGGGATGAACGGGGGAAGGGGATGTCGGCGGCACAGGCTGGCAGGTTCATGCTCCCGGGGAGCGGTTGCGGCGCAGCGCGTGCAGGAGCGTCTTGACCTGGAACGGCGTCAGCCTGGGGTTGAGCGACAGCAGCCGCGCCACCAGTCCCGTGATGTGCGGGCAGGCGAAGCTCGTCCCCGTCCAGAGCTGATAGCCGCCGCCGGACTTCGGCGCCCGCACGTAAATGCCGCGCGCCGCCAGCTCCGTCGGCGTGCCGGTGCGAAACTCGAAGTCGGTCGGCTCGGCATAACTCTCGTTGTCCACCGCCAGCAGCGACGCGAACACCGCCGGGTAACTCGGGATGCCCATGTTGTTCCCCGCCGCCACCAGCACGATGCCCTCGAAGTACGCCTGATCGACCAGGCGCCGCAGCGGTACCGCGAAGCGATCCTGCAGCGTGCCGAGGCTCAGGTTGACGGCCTGGATCCGCGGACTGTCCTGGTCCAGGACCCACTGCAGGCCGCGCACGAACTGCTCGCCGGTGCCCGACGCGCTCGCCCCGATGACGCGCACGCTTACCAGGCGCGCCTCCGGCGCCAGCTGGTGGATGATGCCGGCGCAGGCGGTGCCGTGGCCGACCGGGTCCAACTCCTGCGCCGACTGCCGTTCGGCCGGCACCTCGCGGCACGCCAGGCCCTGCGCCCCCGGCACGACCTCGACGGCGCGGGCCACCGTCCCTTGCAGGTCCGGGTGCGTCACGTCCACGCCCGTGTCGAGGAGGGCGACGTGGACGTCCTTGCCCGTGGCCTCGGCCAGCGCCGCCCGCAGGACCTTGATGTCGAGCAGCTCATCGAAGTCCAGTTTCGTCATGAGAAGTCCCGTCCACGCCGCCGGGCCACCAGCCCGATGATGTCCGCACACAGGTCCTGGTCCTCTTCCGGCAGGTTCTCCACCTCGCGGAGCGCCCGCACCCAGGGGTCCTGGGGCAGCTCTGGACCGGGCGCCCCGGCCGTCCCCAGGGCCTCGGCCGGAGAGAGGGTTGCCAGCGTGGCCGTCAGGTCGTTGGCGGCGAGCTGCGTGAGCTGGCGCGTCCGCTCCAGGTGTCGCAGCAGGACCGCCTCGACGGTGGCGAACGCCCGGGCCTGCCGCATCTCGTGCTGCTGGAAGGGTTGGAAGGGCGGCTGGCCCGGCCGGTTGACGTAGGTCGCCACGCCGCTCACACGGCTGCCGAGCAGCACCGGCACGACGAGGTACGTGCGCGTCGCCACCCCGAGGTGCCGGTCGATCTCGGCGTAGAACTGCGGCGTCTGCTCCTCGGTGAGGTCGCCGACCGCGGTCATCTGCCCCGTGCCGAAGACGTAGCCGGCGATGCTGCCCGCGATCGGCACG
Organism: Gemmatales bacterium; assembly: GCA_038227745.1. GTDB lineage: Bacteria > Planctomycetota > Planctomycetia > Gemmatales > Gemmataceae > DASPXY01. The sequence goes on from JBBRPS010000040.1 coordinate 9,995, forward strand.
CGCTGGCCGATCAACCGGCCCTCGTTCGGGCTGGAAGAGACCAGGAAGCGCAGCTGCTCCTCGGTGTCCGGGACCAGGATCGATCCCTCCGCGGCGCCGACGGCGGCGACGGCGCGGGCGACGACGTCGCGGAGCAGGTCGCGCAGGCCCTCGGCGGGCTGCGCCAGCCGCGCGCTCACGTCGCGCAGCGCCTCGCGCCACGGTCCCTGATCGGCGGGTGTGGTGTCAACCATGAGGCACCTCCCCAGGAGTCAGGGGTCAGGAAGAGATCCCTCGCTTGCGCTTCGGGCTTGTATCCTGACTCCTAACTGTTAAATGCTCTGTACGTTCAGCAGGTCGCGGTACAGCCCGGGGCGATCGCGCAGCTCGTCGTGCGTGCCCTGCTGCACCACGCGGCCGTGGTCGATGACGATGATCCTATCCGCCCCGCGGGCGCTGTACAACTCGTGCGTGATGACCACACGCGTGCGGCCGGCGAAGTAACCGCGCATCGACTCCTGAATCAGATGGGCGGTCTTCACGTCCACGTTCGCCGTGTACTCGTCGCAGATGATGACCTGCGGGTCGCGCAGCACCAGCCGCGCCAGCGCCACGCGCTGCTTCTCCCCGCCCGACAGGCGGCTGCCCATGTAGCCGGCCACCGCGTCCAGGCCGCCCTGCGCTCGGCGCAGCTCCACCACCTCGCGGAGTTGCGACAACTCCAGGGCATTGCTCAGCTTCTCCGGCGGGGTTTCCCCCGGGGCGGCCAGCAGCACGTTCTCCCGGAGCGTGTCGTTGAAGATGAACGGGTTCTGCGGGATGAAGCCGATCTGCGCGCGCAGCGAGTCGAGCGTGTAACACTCCACCGGGCGGTCGTTGATGAAGATGGTGCCGGAGGTCGGCTCCAGCAACCGCAAGAGCAGGTGGAACAGCGTCGTCTTGCCCGCGCCACTCTGGCCGACGACCGCGGTCAGGCGCCCGTGGGGGATCTCGAACGTCAGCTCATCCACGAGGCGGCGGCCGTCCACCTCGACGGAGACGCGGTCGAAGCGGATCGAGCGGATCGGCCCGTCCAGGGGGACCGCGTCGGGCCGCGTGGTGAGCGGCCTCTGGGCGAGGATGTCCTGCAGGGCCTCCAGGCTCGGCATGGCCATGGCGATCTCGGTGCTCGCCTGGGCCAGGGCCAGCAGGGCGGGGAACATCTGCCCGACGAGAGCGGCGTAAGTGATGACCGACCCGAGCTCCGCGATGGTCTCCGCCTGGCGCACGCCGAAGAAGTAGACGGCCAGCACCGCCAGCGACAGCAGCATCGACGGCAGCAGGCCGGACGTCTGTCCCCAGACGGAGGTGCGCACGTTGGCCTGCTGGCTCTCCTTGAGGATGTCGTCGAAGCGGCCGGCGAAGGCGCGGAAGCGACCGGCGGCCACGATGTCGCGGAAGCCGCCGACGTACTCCACCAGCCGGCCCATCATCGACTCCATCAGGTCGCGGGCGTGGCCGGCGTGGCTCTCGACGCGGCCGTTGATGAAGCGGATGGGCAGCATGAAGACCGCGACGAACACCGCCAGCACGAGCGTCAGCACCGGCTCGAGGATCAGCATAGAGGTGAAGACGGCGATGCCCATGGCGACATCCACCCCGGTGCGCACGAACGTGTCGCCGAACAACTGGCGCACCGCGGAGACGTCCCGGCCGACCTGCTGGACGAACTGGCCGGGGCCGCGGGAGTAGACGGCCAGCATGCTGAGGCCCTCCATGTTCCCGAAGACGTCGCGGCGCAGCGCCCGCACCACCGCCTCGCCCATCATCGAGCCCCAGTAGGCGCGGAGCAGGCCCAGGACCGCGCCGGCCACGGTCGCCAGCAGCACGAAGCCGAGGTAGAGGTAGATGTAGCCGCGGTCGGCGGGCTGGAAGTTCTCGGTGAGGACCTTGGGCAGGAAGCTCATCGGCAAGGGAGTCATGCCGGAGAGGACGGTGCAGAGGATCAGCAGCAGGACCAGTCCGCGGACGGGGCGCAGGTAGCGGAAGAAGTACGCCACGGTGCGCCAGCGGACCGGCGGCGGCCCCATGTCTCCGGGCGGTCCCATGTCTCCCGGCGGCCCCATGTCCGGCGGGCCGGCGCCCGGCGCGCCCGGCGAGGGGCCAGGATCCTCGACCGATACCGGCGGACCGCTCTGCTCGGACATGGCTCGCCCTCCCTGGGATGCGGCGCCCTGAGTCCCGTCAAGAGGTTGTATAAACGCCGGCGAGCAGGGTCGCGCCCCCCGCGGGCCGGTGGCCCGAAGGAGGCGCGCCCCGCGGCGCCGGTGTCGCGATAATCTTTTACCGTTTAGCCGCGGTTCGCAGAACCGCGCTCGCCGAGCGCGGTTCTGCGAACCGCGGCTAAACGATCGGTCACGCATTTCTGCCGCCGTGGACTAGTCGCGGTGGCGGTTCTGCCACCAGTTGTGCCAGTGGTGGTTGTGCCAGTGGTGGTTGTGCCAGTTGTACGGACTCACCTCGGCACCCGGGGCACCTGCCTCGGCGCCTGGGGACCCGGCCGGCGGCGGCGGGGCACTGCCGCTCGCGCTTGCGCCGTAGATGTGGACCACGACGGGGGGCGGCCCCGACGCGGCCGCCGCGCCGCCCGGCGGCGGGTAGCTCGGCTCCGGCGGCGCGCCGCCGGTCGCCTGCATCTTCTCCTTGACCTTGTCCTCCGGGATCAGGTACTTGCTGACCTGATCGTCGGGGATCTCGTAGAACCGGCCGTCCAGGCCTCTCAGGATCGCCATCACTCCCTCCTTTTCTAAGGTTCCTCACGGTGGACCAGGCGGCCCCCACCTGGCCGGGCTTGGCAGACTGCGGAAACCGCAGGCCGGACGGGGGCCGTCCGGCGTGCGGGGGACACACTTGCTGTGGACTCCGTTCCCGAATACTCCCTGGCTCGTCCTGTTTACTTCACAGAAGGCTGCCGGCCCACGGCGAGGCCGACGAACTGAATCTGCGTCGCCGGCACGAAGCTGCTGCCCGGAGGCGGCCCGCGGCGGGCGTTCAGCGCCGCCTCGACGCGCCGCGCCGTCTCGGGGTACATGCACAGGTGCCGGTACATCAGCTTCGTGTAATGACACTCGTACTCGCGGTAGGTGTCCGAGTTGTAGTCGGACGTGGAGCAACTGTGCCGGCAGATCTGTGCCGCGGCGCAGTCGAAGCAGCGGATCACCCAGTCGCCCTTGTCGTGCAGGCGCCGCAGCGTGGCCTCGTAGTGAACCTCATCGAGATCGCTGTCGAGGTCCCCCAGCGGGTGGTTGGCCATATCCGTGCCACAGGCGTGGATCACGCCGAGGTGGTCGATGGCCACGTACACGCGGCCGGCCTGGCACTGAAACTCCCAGCACGATAGATGCTGCTGCGGCGGGCGGCCGTACACGAAGCGCTCCAGGATGATGGCCGTCTCCGCCTCGCGCACCGCGGCGCCCGTGCGGTCCATGTGCTCGAGGATCTGGCGCATGCCCTCGAACATCTCCTCGCCGGTCAGCAGTTGCGACTCATCGTGGCCGCGGCCCTGCGGTTGGAGGTGGTTGACGCGGAACGAGCGGATGCCGACCTCGTCGAACCAGTCCATGACGCGGCCCATCGAGTGGTAGTTGCCGCGGCTCATGACCGTCAGCACGCCGAAGCCGATGCGGTTGTCGTTGAACAGGTGGATGGCGCGCTCGACCGCGGACCCGCCGCCGCGCATCCGGTCGTTGATGTCCGGCGGGCCGTCCACGCTCAGGCAGAACTGAACGCCCAGCTTGTGCAGGCGCAGCAACCGCTCCTCGGTCAGGAGGGTGCCGTTGGTGACCAGAGGGAATTCGATGTCCTTGCCGTGCCGCTCGGCCAGGGGGCGGGCGTAGGCGACCGCCTCCTCGAACCACTCGTCGGGCAGCAGCAGCGGCTCGCCGCCGTGGAACTCCAGGCCGACGTGCGGGCTGGTCGAGTTCTCCAGCAGCAGCGTCGCCGCCTGCCGGAAGCGCTCGAGGGACATCTTCGGCGTGCGTGGCGTGAGAGCCTCGACGTTGCAGTAGGCACAGTGCAGGTTGCAGCCGCGCGTCAGCTTGAGCGTGACGTAGCCGATGCGGCGGAAGAATTCGGAAAGTTTCATGGTGCTTCGCCTTGCGCCCCGTGAGGAGGTGGTTTTCTTGCCGATCACCTGGCCCACACAGAGACGGGAAAGCCCCCGAAACTTGCGCCCGACCTTTCGGTCCGAGGCAAGGAGGGGGCGCTGACCGCGAAACGGGGGAGCCTAGTGCTCGGTCCCTTCCTTAGGCGGACACGAGCGGTCTGAGTAGCGAGATTTAACAGACGGGGATGGCGGTGTCAAGCAACCGCCGTGAAGAATTCGCGGGAAAGTCGAGGGTGTGCGCCGAGGCCTCCCGCCGTGGGCTCGAGCGGTTTGCGAGCGCGAGTGGCGGGGCCTCATCCCCGTGCCTCGCCACCGTGACCCCGATGTGGCCGTTCTCGACAGGGGCAGTGGCCTCGTCCAGGAAGAACAGCTCCGTCCAGTCGCCGCTCCTACTTCCCGCCGCCGATGCACCAGAGGTTCTTGTACGAGCGGATGAACAGGTCGCCGTCGCAGACCGCGATGGAGGACAACACGCGCTCCCCGAGGGAGTTGACCGCGAGGCGCTGAAACTTCGGGGAGGCCGCGATGACGTGACAGTCGCCCGCCTGGTTGGTCACGTACAGCCGGTCGCCGACCTGAACGAGGGAACTCCACGAGGTGCCGGGCAGGCGCTCCTTCCAGACCTCCTTGCCGGTCCGCGCCTCCAGGCAGACGGCGACGTCCTTCTCGTTGAGGAGGTAGAGAAAATCGCCGACGATCACCGGCGCGCCGATGCGCTGCGGGATGCCTTTGGTGTGGTGCCACAGGCGGTGTGTCTTCGTGACGTCGCCCCTGCCGCCGGCGCGGACGGCCAGCGCCGGGCCGTGGAAGCCGGACATGGCGACGACGACGCCGTCCGCGGTGGCGACCGGCGAGGTGTAGAAGAGCGGCCCGAGGCCGCCGCAGGACCACAACTCCTTGCCGGTCTTCGGGTCGAAGGCCTTGAGCTGGCGCGGCACGGGCAGGATCAGTTCGTCGTGGTCGCCGACGCGCAGGACGAGCGGGGTGGCCCAGCTGCCGAGCCACTCGCTCGACGCCTTGCCGGACTTGCCGCCCGGCTCGTCGTGCTTCCAGACCTTGGCGCCGGTCGTCTTGTTGACGGCGAGGAGGAACTGCCGTTCGCCGGGGCCGCACCAGAGGCTCGCGAGGTCGCCGTACAGGATCGGCGAAGAGGCGTTGCCCCAGATGTGGAGCAGCGGGCCGACGTCGTGCCGCCACAGTTCCTTGCCGTCGAGGTCGTAGCAGACCAGGCCGGCCGAGCCGAGGCTGGCGATGACGCGCTGGCCGTCCGTGACGGGGCTGGCGGAACAGTAGGGGTTGGTGGCGTGGGTCGGCTCGCGGCCATCGTAGGGCGTCTCCTTCTGCCAGAGGAGCTTGCCGTCGGTGCGGCGGAAGCAGAGGACGGCGCGGCGCGTGCCCTTGCGGTCGACGGACTGGGTGAGGAAGACGCGGTCGCCCCAGACGACGGGGGTGGAATTGCCCTCGGACGGCAGCGGCGCCTTCCAGCGGACGTGGTCGGTGCGCGACCAGTGGAGCGGGGCGTCCTTGTCGGCGGCGTGGCCATCGCCGCTGGGGCCGCGCCAGGCGGGCCAGTTGTTGGCGCGGGCCACGGCGGCGCAGGCGAGCAGCAGCGGCAGGGCGCGGAGGAGGGAGGTCATGGGTGGATCCTTTCCTGCACGGCGGGGGCGGCTTGTCGATGAGGATACGGGGAGGGGCGGGAAGACTCAAGGGACCAGCAGGGCGTCCAGGTCGGCCTGCGTTTGCGTAACCGGGTCGAATGTGACCAGGCCCTCGGCTTGCGCTGCTTTCAGCAGTCGCCTGTCGGAGGTGACCAACACGAGGCCATTGCCGCCCGCCTGCAGGTTCGCCGCGAGATCCAATGCGGACCGCAGAAGGACCCCGTCTGTCGAGTTGATGGAATAGGTCACGATGAGCGGTACGGCCGCTGTCACCATCGCGTCGTCCGCGGCCACTCTCCGAACGGTCGGGGCGCTGAGGATCTCCGCCCCGAGGTCGAGTATCGCCTGGGAGAACGCCGCTGCGGAGAGCTTGCCGCCGTTTTTCTTCCGGACGAGGATCGACACTACCTCGGCGATGCCGATGTTGAAGACGATGAAGCGGTGAGGCGCCACCTGGACAAACAGGTGATCGAGGAGGGGCGCCCCGACCTCTGGCACGTAACGCTTGACGAGGGCGCTGGCGTCGAGGTAAACGAACTTCACTCCCCTCCCTCCTCCTCGCGCATCTCAATAATTCCACGGCTGAACTCGTTGTCCTCCGGCTTGAAGCCGCAGGCGGCGATCATCCGCCGCACGTTCTCTGCCCCGATCGGCTCGCCGCGGATGCCCAGGATTTCGAGGGCCTTCGCCCAGCCGGCAGCCATCGCTCCCGCAGACAGTGCGGTGTCGCGGAGCAGCCGTGCCCCACGTTCGGCAGCGGTCTCCTCGGCGGGCCGCCCCATCAGGGCCTGCCGCAGGCGGACGAGTTCCGCTTCCACCGCCGTCAGGCGCTCCGCGAACGCCTCCAGGGAAATCGTCATGTTGTTGCTCCAAACGGGTGGCTATCGCGCGCGACCTCGGCCTGAACTGCGCCCACTATTCCTCGCGCATGTCGATGATCCCGCGGCTGAATTCATTCGCTTCCGGGTTAACCCCGGACGCGAGCATCATCTTCCTCAGCTTCTCGGGGCCGACCGGCTCACCCACAATACCCATCTCCTGAAATGCCTTCGCTACTGCCGCGTCCAGGGCGGGCTGACTGGCGCTGGCCTCGCGCAGCAAACGTGCGCCGCGCTCGGCGGGCGTTTCCGCGGCGGGCGGCCCCGTCACAGATTTCCGCAAGCCGGCCAGTTCCTCTTCCACTGCCGCCAGTCGTCTCTCCAGGTCTTCCAACGTCGCCATCGGAGTCTTCCTCCACGCAGTCCTCTCACCGACCCCGCTACCCCATTGTATCCGAGCCCTCACCGGCCGGTCACCGGCAACTTGCTGAGGTCGCTCGCGCGGGGCCGGGCCTGACGTTTTCCGGCCCTGGCGGATCAGGTAGAATGAAGAGAGTAACGCTTCCGCCCGACCCGTCCGAGGGAACGCCGATGACCGAGGCCCTCCTCCTCTCCGCGGTGCGCACGCCGATCGGCAAATACCTGGGCGCCCTGGCCGACGTGCCGGCGCCGCAGCTCGGCGCCGCCGCCGTCGCCGAGGCCGTCTGCCGTGCCGGCGCCCCGCCGGGGCGCATCGACGAGGTCATCATGGGCTGCGTCCTGCAGGCGGGCGTGGGCCAGAACCCGGCGCGGCAGGCGGCCCTGAAGGCGGGCCTGCCCGACACCGTCGCCGCCTTCACGGTCAACAAAGTATGCGGCTCGGGCCTCAAGGCGGTCATGCTCGCCGCCCAGGCGATCCGCGCCGGCGACGCCGACCTGGTCGTCGCCGGCGGCATGGAAAACATGAGCCGCGCCCCCTACCTGCTCTTCGGCGCCCGCACCGGCTGGAAGTACGGCGACCAGAAGGCGGTCGACGCGATGATCCACGATGGCCTGTGGTGCGCCTTCGAGGGTTGGCACATGGGCGAGGCCGCCGAGCACATCGCCGCCAGGTGTGAAGTCACGCGCGCCGACCAGGACCGCTTCGCCGCGCAGAGCCACCGGCGCGCCATCGCCGCCTGGGAGAGCGGCGCCTTCCATGCCGAGGTGGTGCCGGTCACGGTCGGCAGTGGCCCCAAGGCGCGGACGCTGAGCCGCGACGAGGGCATGCGCCCCGAGAGCACGGCGGAGGCACTGGCGAAGCTGCGGCCCGCCTTTCGCGCGGGCGGCACGGTGACGGCCGGCAACGCCTCGATGCTGAGCGACGGCGCCGCCGCCGTGGTCGTCGCCTCGGTCCGAGCCGCGGAGGAACTGGGTGCCAAACCCCTGGCACGGGTCGTGGCCTACGCCACGGGCGGCGTGGCGCCGAAGGACATCTTCATCGCCCCGGTCCACGCGGTGCGGCAGGTGCTGGACAAAAGCGGGCTGGCGCTGAAGGACATCGATTTGTTCGAGATGAACGAGGCGTTCGCGGCGCAGATGCTGGCGTGCGGCAAGGGGCTGGGGCTGGACGAGAGCAAGGTGAACGTGAACGGCGGGGCGATCGCACTGGGGCACCCGATCGGCGGATCGGGAGCGCGCGTGCTGGTGACGCTGCTGTACGCGCTGCAGCAGCGCGGGCTGCGGCGCGGGCTGGTGTCCTTGTGCCTGGGCGGCGGCAACGCGGTGGCGATGATCGTGGAGCGCGTTTGAATTCGGGGAGGTATTACTGCGGCACGAAAGATCCTCACACAAGCCCGACGCGCCAGCGAGGGGCCCTCGCTGGCGCGTCGAGCTTGTGTGAGGATCTTACCCGCCGGAGGAATAGCCGACCTGGAAACGACCCGCGCCGAGATGGCGGAGGCCCGTCGAGCCGCAGCGACACCCAGTCCTGGTGGGCGGCGTAGGGCGTGGCAAGCTCAGCCTCTTGTTTGTCCGCGCGCGAGTGGCTACGATACGCTGCAACCTCGGACCCAGCACCCTGGTGTGGGCGGTCGGAGACCGGGCACGGCCCCGAGAGCGACCACCGCGGAGAGCAAGTCGATGCCGATCTACGCGCAATGTCCCTGTGGCCAGACGCTCCAGGTGCCGGACCAGTACGCCGGCATGCAGGGCAAGTGTCCCAAGTGCGGCAGTGTCGTGGTCTTCCCCACTGCCGCCCCGGGGGGCGCGCCCGCGGCACCCCCTCAGCCGGCGCCCCCTCAGCCGCCGCCCGCGCAAGCGCCCACGGCGCCGCCTGCATACATGGCGCCGCCCGCGTACACGCCGCCGGCCTACCCCCAGACAACTCCCCCGGCCGCGGGCGGCTACCCGCTCGCGCCGCCAGCAGCGCCGCCCCCGCCGGGCGCCTACGCGCCCCCCGCAGCGGGAGGTTATGCGCCGCCCGCTCCCGGAGGCTACCCGCCCCCCTCGCCCCCCGGACCGTCCCAGCCGCCGATGAGCACGCAGGAACTCGTCAACCTCATCTGTCTGCCGGCCGGGCTGTTCTGCCTCTTCCTCCTGGTTATCGCGTGCATGCTGCCCTGGCGCGTGGGGACGGCCAGCGGGTCGGGAGTCGGCATTGGCGACGCCGGGATTTTCCTGATATTCTGTCTCCTTCTCGGGGGCTTGTGCGGACTGACTTACCGCTTCAAGACCTTGCTGCCCTTCGCCGCCACGGTCGCCGCCGGCTTCGGCATCTTTGCCTTTTTCTTTATGCTTGGCGGAGTTATGCAGCACATCCACGTCGCCAGCGTCGGACTCTGGATCGGGCTGATCATGTCCATGGGGACGGCCGGCGCCTTCATCACGCTCGCCCTCTTCCGGCCCCTCGAAGCGCCGGCTCTGCAATCTCTCCCGCTGCCGTTCATGAATCCGCACGGCGGCATGATAACGGCCGTCACTGCCGGCGTGATGCTGGGGTTCCTGTACATGATCCTGGCGGCGGTGTCCTGAGGGCCGACCCGACGACCCTTCCCCGCGCGGGACACCATCTTGAGACGGCGGCCAGAGCTTCCGCTCGCCGCCAGACCAGCGAGGAACAGACGATGCCGATCGAGACCGTGTGTCCGGGGTGTGCCGAAAGATTGTCGGTGCCCGACGAGTATGCGAACAGGCAGGGCAAGTGCCCGAGGTGTGGCACGATGGTGACCTTCCTGCCGGGGGGACCGCCCGCGGCGGCACCGCCCGCGGTGCTGGCGGCCCCGGCGCCCCCACCGGCGGCCTACGAGCCGCAAGCCACCTTCTCCGTCCCCGCCTACGGCGCGGCCGGCCAGCCGGCGCCGTCCGGCTACCCGGCGCCCCCGCCCGGGCCGCCGCGCGACAACACGGAGTTGTTCACGATCCTCGGCGTGTCGGGCGCGACCTTCTTCCTCGCGCTGCTCGCCATCTCCACCTTCCTGCGCTGGATCAGCGTCGGCGCCCCGCCCCCGTTGAACCGCTCGGGGGTGCAGTTCGGCGACGGACGGATCATCCTCCTGCTCTCCCTCGTGCTCGCCGCCGCCGCGGGCCTGAACTTCCTGTCGCGGAAGTTCCTGCCGCTGAGCATGGTGTGCGCCGGTGCCTTTGCCAGCTTCACGTTTGTCGTGCTGCTGGCCCATCTGGGGACCTTCGCGGGCGCGGGCGTCTTCCTCGGCCTGTTCGCGGCGATCGGGGCGATGGGCACGACCATCTGGACGGCGGTGCGGCTGCCGCTGCTGCTCGAGTTGCCGGGGGCTGCCGCACAGCCGAGCTTCGTGCGGACCTTCGGCGCCCTGCTCGGCACGCAGACGGCGGCGGTCGTCCTCGCCCTGTTCTACTGGATCCTTCACGCCATCCTGTAAGGGGGCTACCCGGGGTTGGCACGACTTCCGGGGAGTTATACTGGCCGCGGGGTGATCTGACACAAGCCCGAAGCGCAAGCGAGGAGATCCCTCGCTTGCGCTTCGGGCTTGTGTCAGATCACCCCGCGTTGGGTATAAGACTGCTCCGCCGCCGGCGCTTTTGCCCTTGATTCCCCGCGGCATCCTCGTTACAAGCCGCCCCACTTCTCGGGTGTTTCAAACGCCGCCGCCCACCCTGCACAGGAAGGCAGGGCACCGCCCGCTCGCGGGCGCCGGCGCGGACCGTCAACCCAGTGGGGAGAGGATGACCATGGGCAAGAAGCCTGTGCTGGGCCTGGTGGGGGCGTTCCTTGCCGGCATGGCGCTCACCGGGTGCGAGAGCACCCGTCAAAAGACCTTCACGCCGCCGATCGCGCGGAGCGGCCAGGTGGCCTCTCGTCCCGGCGCCAGCGGCCAGACGCCCGTCGCCCCGGATTATGCGCGCACCACACCAGGCGGCTCCCCGGGCCTGAACAATCCCGTCGGCCTGCCGGGCGGCGGTTCTCCTGGCGGCCTGCCGACGGGCGGGGGCGTCAGCCCTGCGGGCGGTCTGAACCAGCCGAGCATCCCGAACAATACGCAGCGGCCTGCGAATGTGTCGTTTAACATGAACAACCCGGCGCCCCCGCCGCCCAGTTCTCCGGCGCCGCTCGGTGGCAGCGTATCGAGTGGCATCAGCCCGAACCCCAACCAGAGTCAGTCGGGTGGATCGCCGTCGGGCTTCACGGTGCCGCCTGGCCCGAATGACCCGTTCGCCTCGGGCGCCCAGCAGCCGGGCAGCATGGCACCGCTGCAACCGGCGCCGGTCGTCCCGAACGCCGCCACGATCGGCCTGACCCCTGCCTCGCGCCCGAATGTCCAGACGAACCCGTACCCGGAGACGACCTCGCCCAGCCCGGGCGTCCCGCCGTTGCCTTCGCCGCCTGGCCAGGGCCCCGGGACCATGCAGCCCTGACCGTCGCGGACTCACGAGCCTGACGCCCGCGGAAGAGAACGCGGAGGAGGCGAATGGGTCAGGACGAGCGCGGATCCGATCCGCGCTCGTCCTGACCCATCCGCCTCCTCCGCGTTTTGTTGCCTTCCGCAGGCCCAGGACCGTAGGTTAGCCCACGACGAGCGGATCGTCTTTTCCCCGGGCCTTCGGCGCTGCGTCTGCCCTCCCGGGACTTTCCTGCCGAAATCTCCTCCCCGCGGCCGGCGCGAAGGGTTATCATGAAGGGAAGAATCGTCCGCGGCACTGACAAGGTGGGCCTTCATGCGTCCGCTGCTCCTGTTCCTCCTCACCTGGCCGGCTCCGAGCGTTGCGCAGCCCGCCGGCACCCCGGGGGCGGAAGCCGCGGCCGATGAAAAGGCCCTGCGGGCGGCCGGCCTGCGGACCGACGACGCCGCTCTGCTCGACTTCTTCCGCGGCCGCACCCTCTCGTCCGTCCAGAAGGACCAGTACGGCGGCCTCATCAAGGACCTCAGCTCCCCCCGTTACACGAAACGGGTCCAGGCCACCGAGAACCTCGCGAAGTCCGGCTACCTCGTCAAGCCCCTGCTCGTCCAGGTCACGCGCGAACCCGCGGACTGCGAGGCCGCGCGGCGGGCGCAGCTCTGCCTGTCGAAACTGGAGCACGATCCGGACGCGGGACTCGCCGCCGCCGCGGCACGGCTGCTCGCCGGACGCAAGCCCGCCGGCACCGTCGCGGTGTTGCTCGCCTACCTGCCCTTCGCCGCGGACGGCCCCGTGATCGAGGAGGTGGTGGCGGCGCTGGCGGTGGTGTCCGTGCGCGACGGCAAGCCCAACCGCGCTCTCGTCGCGGCGCTGCGCGACCCGCTGCCCCTGACGCGGACCGCCGCCGCCGAGGCCCTCTGCCGCGCCGGCCGCGGCGAGTTCAAGAGCGACTTCCTGGCGGCGCTGAAGGTGCGCGACCCCGAGGCCCGGCTGCGCCTGGCGCTGGCCCTCTTCGAGCGGCGCCACCGCGAGGCGTTGCCGGCCCTGATCGACCTGCTCGCCGAACTGCCCGCGCACGAGGTCTGGCGCGCCGAGGAGGCGCTGCGGCTGGCGGCGGGCGACCGCGGCCCCGACGTCCTCGCCGGCCCCGACACGCCCGCGAAGAAGGTGCGCGACGCCTGGGCGGCCTGGTGGGCGAAACACGGGCCGGCCACCGACCTGGCGAAGCTCGACCTGACGCCGCGCCTCCTCGGCCACACCCTCATCACCCAGATGGACCCGCGCAGCGGCTCGGGCCGGGTGTTCGAGCTGGGCCCTGACAGACAGGTCAAGTGGGAGTTCGCGGACGTGCGCTACCCCGTGGACGCCCAGGTCACCGGCCACAACCGCGTCCTGGTCGCCGAGTACCTGGGGCGGCGGGTGAGTGAGCGCGACTTCAAAGGTAAGGTGATCTGGGAAAAGCGGGTGGAACTGCCGATCGCCTGCCAGCGGCTACCGAGCGGCCACACCTTCATTGCCACGCGCCGCCAACTCCTCGTCCTCGACCGCGCCGGCAAGGAAGTGTTTACCTATCATCACCAAGCGACTAGTATCTCAGCCGCCCGCAAGCTGCGCGACGGGCAGACCGTGTTCGTCTCGGGCGGCAACCTGGTGCGCCTGGACCCGGCCGGCAAGCAGGTGAAGAGTTTCCCCGTCGGGCTGGTGTACACGCTCGGCGGCAACATCGACGCCCTGGCGAACGGGCACGTGCTGGTGCCGGAGTACAATCACAACAAGGTGACCGAGTACGACCCCGACGGCAGGATGTGCTGGTCGGTGGCCGTGCGCTTCCCGATCTCCGCCGTGCGCCTGGCGAACGGGCACACGCTGGTGGTGAGCATGGCCGAGCAGCGCGTCGTGGAGTTCGACCGCGAAGGCCATGAGGTGTGGGCGTACGCGCTCCCGGGGCGCCTGTGGCGGGCGCGCGGCCGTTGAGACGTCCCTTTGTTGACGGCCGAGAATGAATGTTTAGCGACGCCTTGCAGAAGCGTTCCTGCGAAAATCGCTTCTGCAAGGCATCGCTAAACCGCGAGTTCTGAGGAGTCTGCCATGGCAAGGCGAGTGTACCTGCTGCTGACCGTCTCGTTGGTGCTCGCGTGCGCACGTCCCGCGGCCGCGGACGATCCCGGACAGGTGAAGCTCGACGAGAAGCGGCTGCAGAACGCCAACCTCAAGCACGACGACAAGTCGCTGCTGGAGTTCTTCCGCCACCGCACCCTCACCGACGCCGAGCGCGAGAACGTCCGGCTGCTCATCGACAAGCTCGGCGCCCGGGCGTTCCGCGTCCGCGAGCACGCCGCCGCCGAGCTCGTTGCCCGCGGCGTCGTCGTCGTCGAGCTGCTCAAGGAGCACCTCAAGGACGCCGACCTGGAGGTTGCCCGCCGCGCCGAGAAGTGCATCCAGGCGATCAAGGATAAGGACTACCCCGTCGAGGTGCCCGCCGCCGCCGCCCGCCTCCTCGTCCAGCGCCGCCCCGCCGGCACCCTCGACGCTCTGCTCGCCTACCTGCCCTTCGCCGACAACGAGAGCGTCGCCGACGAGGTGCGCAGCGGTCTGGCCGACCTTGCCGTCCGCGACGGCAAGGCCGACAAGGTCCTCGTCGCCGCCCTGAACGACAGGCACCCGGTGCGCCGCGCCGCCGCGGGCGAGGCGCTGTGTCGCGCC
>JBBRPS010000041.1:0-24013 GCA_038227745.1 Gemmatales bacterium
GACCATAACGCTAACGGGGCTCTTGGCGATGAACTTCTCGAAAACCTGATCCAGCAACATGGTGCCGCCTCCTGCAGTAAGCGTATCCCCTTGTACCCCAGCATCTTACCACAAGGGCTACTCACATTGGAAGGGCTGGCGATACCATGCCATGAAAGAGTAACGCCGGTGAAGGACTCACCGGCGTCAACTGCTACTTCAAGGCCGTCGCAAATTCCGCAACAACATCCGTCCCGTACTTCTCCACCAACTTCTTCACGTCCTTCAATGCCGCCAGGATCGTCCCCCTGGACTCGTCGTCGGCGGCGACCCACCAGTTCAGCTAGAACGGACACTCTTCCTCGACCGACTCGGCATGGCCGTGGCTGTAATCGTGGAACGGCCGCACCAACTCGCGGAAGGCGGCGCGCGGCAGATCGACGGTGCCCCACTTCGGGCTGCGGACGCGCATCCGGCCGCGGTACTCCTCGACCGGGACCGCCCGCAGCAGGTAGCGCCGGCCGCGCCACGTCCACAGGTCGTCGGCGTCCTCCGACATCTCGACGGACGGCAGGATGTGATACGCGAAGACGAGCAGACCTTGATAGCCCGCCCCGAACAGGCCGCCCCAGCGGCGCAGGCCGTCGATGTCCTCCAGGGTGGACCAGCACTCCCAGACGCGCCGGCGGCGGCCCTCCGGCCCGGTGGGGAAGCGGCGGCCCTTGACGTCCACCAGCAGGCGGGCGCCGCACGGGCCGTGGACGATGAAGTCGAGGCTCTTGACGCGGCTATCGCCCAGGAAGCTGCGGCGCGTCTCGTCCACGGCGACGTAGCAGAGGCGGTGCCACTGCAAGTACGCCTCGAACGCCGCCTCGTAGTGATTCGCGCGGTCCATCCTTGGGGTTCCTCACGGGGTGGACAGGGTCGCGCGAATGGTGCCTGCGACCTCGGCCGCGGACACCGTCTTCTCGTCCTTGCGGTTGCCGTCGGCGTTCAGCTTCAGGTCCTTGACCTTCCAGACGCCGCGCGCGAACTCGTCGGGGCCGGCGATCAGCGCCACCCGGAAGCCGCGGCCCTCGGCGTACTTGAGCTGGGCGCCGACCTTTTTCGCCTCGGGGTAGACCTCGACGCCGATGCCCTCGGCCCGCAGTGACCGCGCCATCCCCTGGTATTCTCCCAGGCGGGCGGCGTCGAACTGCACCAGCAGCACCGGGGCCGGGGTCGCGACGTCCGGCAGCGCTTTCAGTTCTTCGAGGGCGGCCAGCAGCCGGTCCAGGCCGAGCGACGCCCCCACGCCGGGCAGCACCTGCTTCGTGTACAGGCTGGCCAGGTTGTCGTACCGCCCCCCGGAACAGACGCTGCCGATGCCGCGCAGGTCGGTGAGGAACGTCTCGTAGATCGTGCCCGTGTAGTAGTCCAGTCCGCGGGCGATCGACAGGTCGAGGCGCAACCGCTCCTCCGGGATACCGGCCGTCCTGGCCACGTCGAACAACTCGCGCAGCCGGCGCACGCCCTCGGCGGCGCGCGGGTTACCGCCCAGGTCACGCCCCAGGCGGTCCAGGATCTCCGTGTTAGTGCCCTCAGTCTGGGCGAGGGCCAGCACACGCTCGGCCTGTTCGAGAGTGGCTCCGGCCTTCTCCGCCATCTCTTGCAGGACCGCCTCCCGGCCCTGCTTGGGCAGCTTGTCCAGCGCGATGAGTACCGGCTGGGTGTGGCACGCCAGGCCCATCTCCTCCAGCAGGCCGTTGAGGACCAGCCGGTTGTTCACGCGGATCTCGAAGCGCTCCAGGCCGAGGGCGTGCATCAGATCGTGGATCACCAGCGCCGTCTCGATGTCGGCGGCGTTGGAGGTCGTGCCGATGGTGTCGAAGTCGCACTGCCAGAACTCACGGTAGCGGCCCTTCTGCGTGTTCTCGCCCCGCCAGACGGGGCCCATGTGATACCGCTTGAAGGGCGTGCCGAGCTGGCCGATGTACTGGGCGGCGAAGCGCGCGAACGGCACCGTCAGGTCGAAGCGCAGCGCCACGTCGTATTTGCCGTGCATGAAGCGGTAGAGCTGCCGGTCCGTCTCCTCGCTGCCCTTGCCGAGCAGGATCTCGGCGTACTCCAGGGCGGGGGTGTCGATCGGCGCAAACCCGTAGAGGCGGTACACCTGCCGGGCCTTCTCCAGCAGTTGCTCCCTCGGGATCATCAGCTTGGGGGGGTAGTCGCGGAAGCCCTTGAGGGTGCGCGGTTCGATAAGATCTGCCATCGTCCTCCCCTTGATACCGCGCCACCGTGGAAGGTTCACCGCTCGCGGCTAAACTCGGTCGGCCCCGGCATACAGGTCCCGCGTCGGGCTACGGACGGTTGCGGTACTTGTCGGCGACCCGCTTGAGGAAGCGGTTCTCCTCGTCGGTCAGCGCCTGCTTGCCCTCGCGCTGGATCTTCTCCAGCAGCTCGTCCATCCGGCGCTCCTCGGCCAGCTCGCGCTGCTGCTCGCGCAGCAGCTTGCGCGCCCGCCGTGTCCGCAGCCAGCGCTGGAAGAAGTTCGGCCGTTTCTTGCGCGGCGGCGCCGGCTGCTCGCGCTGGTCGCGCTCCAGGCTCGTGTAGCCCTGCGAGAAGTCGTAGCCGAACAGCGTGTCCTCCGCCCCCGTCTCCAGCACGATCCACTGCTGTTTGCACGCGAAGTAGATGAACGCGGCAAGGCACAACACCAGCAGCTCGTTCTTCACCAGCGCGTACGCGCCGATGATGAACATGAAGATGAAGCCGAAGAAGATCGCCGTCATCATCGATTGCCGGTAGCCCAGGCGCGGCCACAGGATCGCCTGCAGCATCTGGCCGCCGTCCAGCGGGTAGCCCCAAACCAGCACGTTCAACAGCAACAGGCACCAGTTGATCCAGAAGAACCGCGCCACCTGCACCTGCCAGGGCGCCAGCAGCCGGTGCGTGGGGTCGGGATCGTACTCGGGGCCACTCCCATAGACCTGGCCGTCGAAACTGGTCATCTCCGCGGTCCACATCTGCTCGGGGCGCGGGTCGAACGACGGCCGAAACTGGCAGGCCAGCAGAGCGCCAGCCGCCACCACGCACAGCAGCAGGTTGGTCAGCGGGCCGGCGGCGGTCATGAAGAAGTGCGCCCGCGGCGTGTGCGGCACCTCGCAGCGGGCCAGGCCGCCCAGCGGCCAGAGCAGCACCTCGTTGCCCTCGCCGTCCATCAGGCGGGCCCCGAAGCAGTGGCCGAACTCGTGCAGCAGCACCGAGAAGAACAGCATGCCGAGCAGGAACAACACCTGCAGGGCGGCGCCGTCCGGGTACTGGCTCTGCGGGGCCGCCGCGACCTTCACCCACATGATCAGGATGAAAATGGGGAAGAGGATATGCACCCGGACCGTGATGCCGAAGATTCGGCCGAACGGCAGCGACCACGAAAAGGGATCACGCATGTCAAGAACCCGCGAGGCGGATGCAACACTTGAACCTACCCTGGAGAGATTTTATCATCCCTCCCAGGGGCACGCAATCACCCCTGCCCGTCAACCGGCCACAAATGTGCCGCCGCCCGCCGCCCGGCCGCGTGCCTGTGCGGGATAAACCGCCCCTTTTTTCGGAGGCCCGCCGTGCCGCCGGCGCAAGCGGATGGAGTTCTTCCCCTCACCGGGCGTGCTGACGGAGCGGACGCACCTGTTCCTGGCAGAGGAGCTGACGCCCGGGGCGATGCAGCTGGAGAAAGACGAGGAACTCGAGCAGCAGGTGGTGGCGTGGGAGCAGGCGTTGGCCTGGGCCATGGACGGCACCCTGCGCGACGCCAAGACGTTGCTGGCAGTGCTGCTGTGGACGCGCCTGCGAGCCGGTAGGCAGTAGGCAGGGAACAAGCCCACGGGCCGCGCCCCGTGGGACTGAGGCTACTGCCTACTGCCTTCTGCCTTCTGCCTGCAGCGTCCCCTCGTAGACGCCGAGCCGGCCCGAGGGGCTGTGGCCGTAGAGCAGCACCCGGTACGTGCCGGGGTTGGCGGGCAGGTCGAACTCCACGCGGGCCGTGCCGTCGGCCACCTCCAGCGCGGGGTGCCACAGGACTGTATCCGCGTACGGCGCCGCTCCCGGCTGCTGCCGGTAGGCGTACTCGCGCAGCCGCTCGGCGCCGTCCTTGTCGGCGGCGGCGCCCGCCTTGTCCCCGGCGCGCTTGACCCTCTCCTTGCTGTCCCCCGCCGGTGCCGCGGCGCCCTTCTTTCCCAGGAGGGGCACCTCCTGAGTCGTGCCTGCCCCCGAGCCGCGCTCGTGCCGCTGGGCGGTCCCCGGGGCGTTGGCACCGCCCGGCGCCGTGGGGGCGGCGAACGGCCGCTTCTGCAGGTCGGCGAAGCGCCGGGCCATCTCCACCACCCCGTGCGGCTTCTGCTTCGCCTGGGCCAGAAGAGCGCGGTTCGCGTCGGACTGCTCCTCGGCCTTGAACGTGGCGGCCCCCTCGGCCTTCTTCGCCTCGAGGCCGCCCCTGCCCGCGCCGGTGGCGGACTTCGGGGCGGCGGTCGCCGTGGCGTCGCGCGTCTCGCGGACCGTCGCCAGGAGCCGGTTCAACTCGCGTGGGGCGGCCTTCTGCGCACCGGCGCGCTGCCCCTGATGTTCAGGGGCAGCGTCGCCCCTCCTCGCGTTGGCCTGGGGGAACGCGGGCCACTCTTGCCCCGAGAGGCCGGCCAGCAGCTTGCCGTCGCTCTCCCCCGGGCGGCGCAGATCGCCCGTCCCCAGGTACAGGCCGACACAGGCGCCCAGGGCGACCAGAGCGGTGGTGAACGCCGTCCGCGGCGACCGGGAATTGCCCGCGGCCCGGACGGTGCCCACGGCCAGGAGAAGCACGCCGGCCCCGAACAGGATCAGCAGGGCGACGACCACCCCGTGGCGCAGGTAGTCGCGCGGCAGCTCCTCAAAGCGGCTCAACTCCAGGGCGGCCCAACGCGCCTCCTCGAGGCGCCGGCCGCGGTCCCCTGTCAGCTCCTCGCGGCGGCGCTCGGCCTGCGCCCGCAGCTCCGTTTGCCTGCGGTCGCGGGCGGCCTCGTATGCCTTGCGCACCTCGTCCGGATTGTTGCCCGCGATCAGCACGACGGGCACGCCGGCGCGGGCCTGGCTCCGGGCCTGCGCCGCGGTCACGACGACGGCACCGCCACGATCGGCGTGTACGAAATGGCGCCAGCCGTGTGTACCCAGGAACAGGTCGAGCGCCCGGTGCGCCGGCGGCGTGTCCGCGAGCAGGAAATCCGCGTCTTCCAGCCCCTCCGGCTCGCGGACCTCGCGCCTCAGGTAGAAGTGGGCGGGCGGCCCTGCCTCGGCCTGCTGCCCCGGCACGCACAGGACCTTGCGATCGACCACGGCGGCCAGCAGCCAGGCGAGCGTCGGCGCCCCTGTCTCGGTCCGCGCCTGCACGCGCAACTCGGCCCGCGCGGCGGTCGCGAAGCGCAGCGGCTGTCCGGCCCCCGCCTTGCCGGCCGCGGACAGGACCAGGTACTCGGCGGGCGCCCGGTAGACCAGCCGCTCGGCCAGCGGCATGAGCCGGCCCTGCCCCTTCGCGCACACCGTCACGCGGATCACCCCGCGCGTGCCGGCCACGGGCGTCAGTTCGACCGCGGCTCCCTTCACGTCCGCCCGCACGGCTTTCTGGTCCACGAGGCGGCCGCGGCAGCTTGCCAGCACGAGCAGGTCGCGGCCGGCCCGCGTGTCGCGGACCGTCAGCCGCAGCGGCTCGCCCTCCTTGCCGACGGGGTTCGCGGCGCTCAGCACCACGCCCCCCGGCTGCACCCCGACCGGCTCAACCCGCACGCGGGCGCCTTTCGGAGAAAGAAGCTTCAAAGAGTAGACTTCGCCGGCCTGCGGGGTGAACGCGACCACCGCGGCCCCGACGCGCTCCGCGGCCTCGCCGCCGATCTTCACGCGGGCGATTTCCAGGCCCTGGCGATCAACGACGCTGCCTTCGAGGGGCACGGGCCGGCCCTGTGCGTCCCTGGCGAGGACGTAAACGCGGCCCGGCACGCCGGCGATCAGGTCGCCGCCCTCGGGGAAAAGCGCGACGCGGAACTCGGCCGAAGCGGAGGCGGGCTTCGGCGCGACAGGGATGGTCTGCACGACGCGCTCGTCGCGCGTGCCGTCGTGGACGCGGACCTGCAGCTTCAGAAGGCTGTCGGTCGCGGTCAGGGCGGGAGGCACGCTGAACTTGAACTGCGCCTCGCCCGCTTGATCGGTGCGCAGCTGCAGCGGCCGGCCCGGGGCGGCGCCAGTCAGGGCGACCGGCTTGCCGCCGACCTCTGCCTCGACGGTCAGCGGCTGATGGGGGGCGGCCTGGCCGTTCTGCTGGAGCCGGCCGCGGAAGGTCGCCTTGCCGGTGTCGCCGGGGCCGTACTGGGCGCGGTCGAACTGCAGCACCGGGGCCTCGTCGCGCACGATCAGCACGCGCCGACTCTCCGGGGGGAGGTACTCCGCGGAGGCGCCCGCGGCGCTGACCTGCAGGGTGTACGTCCCCTCGGCGAGGTCGGGCGTCAGGGCGAACTTGCCGCCGGCGATGCCGTGCCGCGTTTCGGCCTGGAGTTGCCGCACCGGCCGGTTGTGGGCGTCGAGGAGCGTGCAGGTGAGGCGGAGTTCCGGCGCGGGCGGCCTGAGGCTGAAGCGGTCCAGCGTCAGCGAACGGAAGAACAGGTACTCGCCGCTGCGATACGCGGGCTTGCTGGTGACCAGGTGCGTGGCGTGGGTCGCCCCGGTCACGGACAGCAGTTCCGCGACGGACTCCCGGGCCGCGCCGCGGCGGGCCTCCACCTCCAGGCGGGGCACGGAGCCGGGTCGGACGGCCAGGCCCTCCGGGAGCCGCAGCAGCAGGTCGCCGGTGCTGTCCAGTTCCTTCTCGAAGAGCGTCCGCTCACCGGCCGGGGTGGCGTCGATCAGCCGGGCGGTCACCTTCGCCTTCACGGCATCGCCAAGCGGGCCGCGGGTGACCACGTGGTACTGGCTCGGGGCGCCGGGCTGGTAGCTGGCCGGCCCGACGACCTGCAGGTGCAGGAAGTCCGCTTCGACCTGGGCCGGCACGGCGGCGGCGGCCTGCTCGTAGGTCTGCCTGGCCACGGCGAACCCGGCATCGACGCTCTCGACCTCTCGCCGGGCGTGTACCAGGGCCGTTTCTCGTGCGGCCAGGCCGCCCCGGTACTGCGACACTCCGTACACGCCGCCGCCGACGAGGAGGAGCACGGCGGCCGCGGCGGCCCACGTCCAGCGCCGGACCGGCCGGGAAGGGCGCGGCGGCAGGGGCAGGGTGGCCGGGGCGGGCGGCGGGACCTCGGCGGGCGGTTGCGCCGGGGCCTGCGTTGCCGTGGGTGCGGGCGCCGGGGTTTCCACGGCAGGCGCGGCCTCGGTCGTGGGCGCGCTGAAGGCGGGGACATCGGCGTAGACCTGCGCCGCGCGGGCAAGGAGGTTCTGCTGGCTCTCGGCCTCGGCCAGGGCGGCCCGGCACGCCGGGCAGGACACCAGGTGGGCGCGTAGCCCCTGTGCCTCGGCGTCCTCGAGCAGGCCGTAGAGGGAATCGAGCAGCAGGTTGGCGCAGTCGTCACACGTGAACATGGTGTCTCACTTGTCCTTGAGCACCCGGCGCAGCTTCTGCAGGGCGGCGCGCATCTGGGTCTTGACGGTGCCGACGGGGCTGCGGCGCAGCTCGGCGATCTCCTCGTAAGTCAGATCCCCGTTCTGTCGCAGGAGGAAGACCGCCTTCTCCTCGGGTCGCAGATCCTTCAGCGCCACACGGAGGCGTTCCAGGGATTCTTTCTCCTCCAGGCAATCGGCCGGCGAGTGCTCGACCAGGCCTTCGACGCCGGCGCTGTTGGCCAGCGGTTTGGCCCGGCGCCTCCAGGCACTGCGCTGCAGGTCCTTGGCCGCGTTCAGCCCGACGCGGAAGATCCAGGCGCGGATGTTGCGCACCTCGGCGAGCGAGGCGCGCGTGCGCCAGCACTTCAGGAAGGCGTCCTGGGCGGCGTCCTGGGCGTCGTCGTGGTTGCCCAGGAGAAAGTACAGCGTGCTGACCAGCTCCGCGCGCACCTCGTTGAAAGCGCGTACGAAGTCGTCGGCGGAGGGGTTGGCTCCGTCCAAGGTGCTCGCCCGCCCGGAGGTGCTCACGGCCAGTTCGCTCATACTGTCACCCCCCTAGACGAAGGGAACGGGCCGAAGGATTGGCTGTGGGGGAAAAAGTTGTTCGCGGTCACCGCTTCAGGTCCCCGGAAAAGAGGGGTGGTCGGCGGCACGCCGGGTGAGGGCCGCCCCATCCCTCCCATTGTGGCAGGACCGGGGCCGGTTTTCCATCGCGTTTGCGGGCCGGGGGTGGATTTCTCGACGCCGGACGTTCGCCGCTGCACACCGCTCCACACGGGCGTTACTGAGCAGGTTTCAGTTTGTCGCGCCGGAGTTTGTCGGCGTCGGCGCTCGCGTTGTCGCCGACCGCCCGGTAGGCTTGCTCGCGATAGGTGAGCGCGGAGATGACGTTGGCGCCCAGGTCGATCGCCCGCGACAGGTCCGCGATCGCCTTGGGGAAAGCCTTCTCGAACAAGTGCCCAAGGCCGCGACCGAAATACGCCTGGCCGTAGTTCTTGTCCACCTTGAGCGCTTCCGTCTCGTCCGCAATCGCCCGCGCGGTGTCCTTCTTCTTCATGCTCAAGTAGGCGATGGCCCGGTTGTGGTAGGCGTGCGTCAGGCGCTCGTTGAGCCGAAGGGCCTCCGTGAAGTCGTTGATAGCGGAGTCGTAGTCCTTTGTCTTGAAGTAGGTCTGCCCGCGCTCGTTGTGGGCCTGGGCATAACTCGGGTCGAGGCGGATGGCCTGGTCGTGCCGCATGAACGCCTGGTCGTAGTCCTTCAGCCGGCCCAGGGCCTCCGCCCAGTGCGAGTACGCCGTCGCGTCGTTCGGGTCGAGTCCTTCCACGACCTTCTTGCAGTCGGTGACGGCCTCCGCGTACTTCCCGGCGTAATAGTATGCCGCGGCGCGGCGCGTGTAGGCCTCGGCGAAGTCCTTGTCGAGTTCGGTCGCCTCCTTGAAGGCCTCGACTGCCCGGCCCAGCTCCTCCGCCTTCTCTATTACCTTCGCGCGGCGTGCCCCCTCCAGGTGGTCGCAGCCGCGGGCGTAGGCAGCCAGGGCGGGCGAGACGCGGACCGGCGGCGCCTCCGCGGCGTCCGGGCCGCCGAGCACCTCCGGCGTCTGCGCGGCGGGGTAGTCCGCCCGCGTCACCTCCACGACGGACTTCCGCACCGACTCGGCGAGCTGCCGCAGGGGCACGGCACTCCCCTTGCGCAGCTCGCGCAGCAGCGCCTCGAAAAACGCGCCGTGCCGCTGGTCGGGGTGCTCGTAGCCGCGCTCCCCCGCCGAGCAGCAGACCCAGACGGCAACGTCGCTGTCGGGGACGAGCCGGGCGGCCCGCTCGCGGGTCACCGCGCGCGCCGCCGGACCGTCCTTGAGCCACTCGCGCCGCCAGCCGTCGAGCACCAGCAGCCGCGACCGTGCCTTGCACGTCTTCAGCCGGGCGTAGACGTCCCGGAGCGGCAGGAGGCTCGCGGGCGTGGCCAGGACGCTCTCGGCCGGACAAAACAAGCTCTCCTCGCCCCCGGGAAACTGGACGACGTGGCCGACCAGCGCGACCAGGATGCTGTCCTCCTCGGTGCAGCGGGCTGTCAGGTCCCCGACCCGTTTGCGGATCTCCTCGGCCGTCGGCGCGGGCACCTTCTTCTGGTCGGCGAGGGTCTGCGTCAGCACGGTAACCCTGTCGGGGCGGTAACCCCCGGCGACCAGGAGGCGGCCCAGCTCGACCACGTCCGGCTCGGCGTGGACGAAGTCGGGCAGCTCCTTGCCCGGCGAATGCACGCCGATCAGCAGGGCGTAGTTCTCCCGCTTCAGCGGCTGCAGAGCGCCGAGGGGCACCACCTGCGGCCCTTCGCCCGCGGCGACGGCAATGTCCTTCTCCAGGGTGGCGTGGGCCGCGAGCTTCAGCCGGACGCGGTGCGGGCCGGGCAGCAGCGCCACGATGGCCCCCGGCTGCTGTTCCTT
Source organism: Gemmatales bacterium (assembly GCA_038227745.1). GTDB lineage: Bacteria > Planctomycetota > Planctomycetia > Gemmatales > Gemmataceae > DASPXY01. Next base: position 10,010 of record JBBRPS010000041.1, read on the forward strand.
GCCGTCGATTTCCATGCGGGCGTTCGCCGGCGTGAAGCGCAGCTCGAGCCGGCGCGGCAGGGGCGTCAGCTTCCCCAGGTCCAGGGGCTGCTCCTTCGCCCCCGCGGTCACCTCGATCTTCCGGACGGCGGCCGCATAGCCGGGCAGCGCCACGCGCAGCTCGTGAGTACCCGGGGTTAGGGGCAGCACGGCCGGGGTCTTCTTCCCGGAGTCGCGGCCGGCGAGGAAGACGGTGGCCCCCGGGGGGTCGCTGCGGACCGTGACGGCCACCGGGCCTCCCTGCGCGGGCGGCAGCGCCCCCTTGCCCGCACCGCGCTTGTTCAGCGTGTACGTGAACGACTGCTTCTCGCGGCTCTCGACCTTGATCTCCTTGCGGAACGGTTCGTGGCCCTTCAACTCAAGCTCGAGCTGGTGCGTGCCGGGGGAGAGCTCGAACTGGGCGGGGGTTTCTTTGCCCTCGCGCTTGCCGTTGAGGAAGACCGTCGCCCCGGGGGGCTCCGAGTTGATGCGGATCCGCACGGTCGAGTCAACGGTCGGAGCGGTGCGCAAGTGCCACACGAGGAGCCCCACGGCGGCCAGCACCAGCAGGATCGCCGACGCGACCAGCAGCAGGGCCACCCGGCGTCGCCACGCCCGCCGCCGGCTGCTGGTGAACGTCGAGGTGTAGCTCGACTGGTGGATCGACTGCGTGTCCTGGCGGAACTCCCGCCGCGGCCCGTCGTGGACCGGCAGCAGGTCGGGCGAGGACTTGGGGCGCAGCTGCAGGTAGTCGCCCAGGGCCTTGGCGAACTCGCTCACCGACGGGAAGCGGTCCGCAATGTCGTGGGACATCGCGCGCAGGCAGATCGCCGACAGCGCCTCGTCGAGGTCGGGCCGCAGCTCCCGCGGCGGACGCGGCTTCTCGGTCAGGACCTTGGCCATCACCTGGCCTATGTTGCCCTGGAACGGCACCTGGCCGGTGATCAGCTCGTAGAGGATGACGCCCAGGCTGTACTGGTCGGTGGGCGGGCCGATCGTCTGCAGGTCGCCGTGGATCTGCTCGGGCGACATGTACGCCGGCGTCCCCATCACCGACCCCTGGTGCGTCAGGCGCACGTCGCCCTCGAGACGGCGGGCGAGGCCGAAGTCCATGATGACCGGCTCGGCGCGGCGGTTCATCATCACGTTCGCCGGCTTGAGGTCGCGGTGGATGATGCCGCGGCGGTGCGCCTCTTCCAGGGCGCGCGCCAGCTTGTAGACGATGGTGGCGGCGTCGCGCGCCGCCAGGGGCTTGCCGTGGCGCACCAGGTCGCCCAGCGGGTGGCCCTCGATGTAGGCCATCGTCAGGTACGGGATGCCGGAGTTCTCGCCCACGTCGTAGACCGGGCAGATGTTCGGGTGGTCCAGGGTGGCCGCGGAGCGGGCCTCGCGGTGGAAGCGCTGCAGCAGCTCGTCGCTGTCGCCGGTGCGGAAGTGAGGCACCTTGAGCGCCACCTGCCGCTGCAGGTGCGTGTCCTGCGCCAGGTACACCGTCCCCATGGCGCCGCGGCCCAGTTCTTTCAGGATGTGGTAGCGCTCGGCGGGGCCCTCCGGGGCGCGGCGCGTCACCTCCTCGGGGGGCGGCTTGGGGGGCTCCGGCCGGACGGTGCCGCCGTAAGCCCCCTCGCCGCGGACGGTGCCGCCGGGGGCGGGGGGCGCCGGCGCCGCCAACGGGATGAGAGTGCCGGCATAGGGGTCGGGGGCCGCCGGGGCCGGGGTCGCCGCGGGCGGCGGCGGGGGCACGCGGCAGACCTGATCCAGGCCGCGGCGCAGCTGCTCGGTCTGGCGCGGGAAGCGCTTGGCCAGGTCGGCCGGGGTGACGGTCTCGCCGGCCTGGCGGCGGCCCTGCACCTCGGCCTGGATCAGGTCGATGGAGACGGTGTCCGGTGTGCCCAGCTCGGAGTAGGCGCGCAGGTAGTTCTCCAGGCGCGGCTTGCGGCCCTGGCGGTACTGGTGGCGCAGCTCGATCTTCACCATGCCGACCAGCGCTGCCAGGCGGTACGGGCCGGCAGCCGGCAGCTCGCGCAGGCGGCGCGTCAGCAGGCCGTCCTGCCAGCCCTCGTCGAACTGGCGCAGCCACTGCTCCAGCTGGTCCTGCTGCTCGCGCGTCAGGCCCCCCTGGTTGACATCGCTCGGTTGCATCTTCGTCCCTCGGACAGGGCCGCCGTCACCTCGAGAGCAGGGAGGAACCTGTTGCGCCCGCTCGCCCGACCGGAGGAGGGACGCAACGTCCCCAGCACCCCCACTTCCAAGCCTGTCCATCCCCATGGGCGAAAGGCCGTACGCGCGCCGCTCTCCCCAGGACGGCCCCCTTCAGGATAGCACGACCTGCCCCCCCCGCACAGGGCAGTGCGGAGGCGGGGAAAAGCCGTTGGTATAGCTTACCCCATTTCTGACGGCTTTCCCGGCCTGGCATAGTCTGCTATTGTACCCGAATGGGCCGTCTTGTCGATCTTCTGGGTGTACCGCTCTGGCCGCGTCCGACGTTTTCTGCCACCGCGGGCCTCCGCCCGCCGCGAGAGCGGTTCAAGCGTGCGCCCCGCGATGCGCGAGGGATTGTACTCACCGGGTTTCCGTGACCGCTCACGGCTCAAGGAGGAACACATATGCGACGGATCGCCTTTTTCCTGACCCTGCTCGTGTCCGGCGCGCTGGCGTGCGGCCAGGCGTACGGGCAAGGCTTCGTGCACGTACCGCCCGGGGGCCCCGGCTGCTGGCCGCCGGCCCCGCTGTACCCGTCGGCGCCGTCCGCCGCGACGCCGAGTCCGGCCCGGACTCCGGAAGGGGGCCAGCCCGGCGCCCAGGGCGCCCAGCCGCAGGCGCCGGCCGACGCCGCCACACCGCCCAACGCGGATGCCTTCAACCAGCCGCCGCCGGCCGGCGGCGCTGAGGCGGCGAGCTTCAACCCAGCGATGTTCGGCGACCTGATCGGCGGGCCGTCGATGCGGGTCGTCATCCACCAGCCCAACGGCGCCACCGTCCTGGCCAGCGTCCCGGTGGTCGGCCGCGGCGCCTTCAAGATCGCCGAGAACGAAAGCCCCCGGCCGCAGGATCGCGTGTTCGCCTTCTACCAGTACTTCGACCGGGTTACCACCTCGGCGCCGGGCAACCCGAGCGCCCCGTTCGACCTGCACCGCGAGGTGATCGGCTTCGAGAAGACGTTCCTGGAAGGGAACGCCTCGTTCGGCATGCGTCTGCCGTTCTTGCAGCTCGACAACGGCCCCGGCAACGGCATCGATAACACGCAGATCGGCGACCTGAGCATGATCCTCAAGTGGGCGCTGCTGAACGACCGGCTGACCGGCAATGTGTTCTCGGTCGGCATGGTGGTCACGGCGCCGACCGGCGACCCGTTCATCCGGGTGAACGGCCAGTCGATCCACCCGACGATCCTGCAGCCTTACCTGGGCTACATCTGGAACCGCGGCAACTTCTACGTTCACGGCTTCGAGTCGCTGGTGGTGCCGACCTCGGAGGCGGACGTGACGCTGCTGCTGAGCGACTTCGGCATCGGCTACCGGTTCATGTTCCAGGACGCGCAAGACCGTTTCGTGAAGGGCATCGTGCCGACGCTGGAAGGCCACCTGATCGACCCGCTGAACCACCGCGGCCACGGCGGCATGGACGGGATCGGCCATGTCCAGGACTGGTTCACGGTCACGGCGGGCGCCTATGCGATCTTCACGCGGAACAGCACGTTCGGCTTCGCGATCGGCGTGCCGGTGACCGGTCCGCGGCCGTATAACCTCGAGGCTCTGACCTCGCTGAACGTCCGGTTCTAAGAGCGCCTCACAGGACGTGGGGCAAGTTGCCAACTTGCCGGGAACAACGGCAAGTTGGCAACTTGCCCCACGTTCTTTTAGGGCCTCAACGCCGGACGCGCAGCAACTCCCGCACAGGCGGCAAATCTTGCCCGGTTTGAGCGGCGGCCACGGCCCGCTACCGACATCGCAATCCGGGGGCACGGGTGGGTAGAGTATAATCGTGAACACTGCCCCGCTGTCTTGCCCTTCTCCCAGGAACAGGCCGTGACGCAAATCACTCAGAGCGATCTCTTCGAGGACCTGAACGCCCCGGTACCGCAGGCCGCCGGGCTGTTCGCCGAGATCGTCTTCGACCGGCCCCTCGACCACGCCTACACCTACGCCGTCCCCGAGCGACTCCGCGAAGCCGTCGCCGTCGGCAAGCGCGTGCAGGCGCCGTTCGGCAAGGGCGACCGCGCGACCATCGGCTACTGCGTCCACCTCGGCACCGCCGCGCCCGCCCGTGCCGTGAAGGAAATCGTGCGCGTGCTCGACGACGAGCCGCTCCTCAACGCGAACCTCCTGCGCCTGACGCGCTGGATGGCCGACTATTACCTGTGCGGCTGGGGCCAGGTGCTCAACTCCGTCGTGCCTGCCAGCGCCAGAGAGCAGGCCGGCACCCGCGCCACCGTCTTCCTCGAAGCCGTCACCGAGGCCGAACGCCCACAGCCGCCGCCGAAGCTCACCCCCAAGCAGGCCGCGGCGCTGCAGGTGCTGTGCGAGCAGCGCAAGCCCGTCGAGATGCAGCGGCTGGCGCGCCTGGCGAAGTGCGGCGCCGCCCCGCTGGAGAGCCTCGTCGAGAAGGGCATCGCTCGCAAACTCGTCCGCCGCGTGGATACGTTCGACGCGGCCCAGGCGGCGGCGGCACAGCCCCAGGAGGCGCAGGCGGAGCGCGTGCAACTCAACGCCGACCAGCAGAAGGCCTGGGAAACCCTGGAGCCGGCGCTGCGCGCGGGCGGCTTTCGTGCCTTCCTGCTCCACGGCGTGACCGGCAGCGGCAAGACGGAACTGTACCTGCGCGCCATCGAGGAGGTAGTGCGCCAGGGCAAGGAGGCGCTCGTGCTGGTGCCGGAGATCAGCCTGACGCCGCAGACGATCCAGTGCTTCCGCGGCCGCTGCGGCGATGTGGCAGTGCTGCACAGCCACCTCGGGAGCGTCGAGCGCGGCGGGCACTGGCGGCGCATCAGCACCGGACAGGTGCAGGTGGCCGTCGGCGCCCGCAGTGCCGTGTTCGCGCCGACGCGCAAGCTCGGCCTGATCGTCATCGACGAGGAGCACGAGAGCAGTTTCAAGCAGGAGGCGACGCCGCGCTACCACGCCCGCGACGTGGCCGTCATGCGCGCCCGCCTCGAAGGCATCCCGATCCTGCTCGGTTCGGCGACGCCGTCGCTGGAGAGTTGGCACAACGCCGAGCGCGGCCAGTACACGAAGCTGACGCTGCCGAGCCGCGTGCTCGACCGGCCGCTGCCGCAGGTCGGCCTGATCGACCTGCGCCACGACATGCCGCGCGGGGCGCCGTTCCAGGCGCTGAGCCCCGCCCTGGCGTCGGCGATGCGGCACGCGCTGGGCGGCGGCGGCCAGGTGATCCTGCTGCTCAACCGCCGCGGTTTCTCGACGCACATCCACTGTCCCGGCTGCGGCCACGTCGAGTCGTGCCGCTTTTGCGACCTGGCGCTGACGTTCCACCGCGAGCGCCACGTGATGCTGTGCCACCACTGCGGCTACGAGCAGGAGCCGCCGAAGCTGTGCCCCAAGTGCGGCCAGGTGCCGGTGCGCTACCAGGGACTCGGGACGGAGAAGCTGCAGGCGGAGCTCGAGGAGAAGTTCCCCGGCTACGTGGTGAAGCGCATGGACAGCGACACGATGCGCCAGCCGGGCAGCCACGCGAAGTTGCTGTCCGCGTTCCGCCGCGGCGAGGTCCACATCCTCATGGGCACGCAGATGATCGCCAAGGGGCTGGACTTCCCGAACGTGACGCTGGTGGGCGTGGTGAACGCGGACGTCGGCCTGCACCTGCCGGACTTCCGCGCGTCGGAACGGACGTTCCAGTTGCTGGCGCAGGTGTCGGGGCGGGCGGGGCGGGGGCCGCGCGGCGGGCGCGTGCTGGTGCAGACGTTCAACCCGGAGCACCCGTGCATCGAGCTGGCGGCGGCGCACGACTACGGCCGTTTCGTCGCCGGCGAGTTGGCGCAGCGGAAAATGCACAAGTACCCGCCCTACCAGCGGCTGGCGCGGCTGATCGTGCGCAGCCGCGACCAGCAGGAGGGCGCCGACTTCGCGGACCGACTGGCGGGCGGCCTGCAGGCGGCGCTGACGACGCTCAAGGGGCCGGAGGGCGCGGCGCTCGACGTGCGCATCCTCGGGCCGGCCGAGGCGCCGGTGTTCCGGCTCAAGGGATATTACCGCTATCATTTCCAGCTTCAGTCGCCGAGCCCCGCGGCGCTGCACCAGCTGCTGCGCGCCGTGCTGCCGGCGCTACGGGCGCCGTCCGGGGTGGAGTTCACGCTCGACATCGACCCGTTCGACATGCTGTGATTTTTTGCGGACGCATGGGGCGCGGCCCATGGGCTTTTTCGCTTTCGCGCCAGAACGTGAACCAGCCTCTGGACAACGGCGCGAATTCCTGCTAGGGATAGGAGTGTTTTTACCGTCACCGGCTCGCCGTCCCGGGGGGCGAGCCTTGTTGAACACTCTTTTCCCCAGACTTCGGGCGGGGAGCGGGTTGACACAGACATGACGCATACTGTTTGCCAGCCGTGCTATGACTGCAAGTACACTGACTGCGTGGCGGTCTGTCCGGTCGAGTGCTTCTACCAGGACGACATGATGCTGTACATCGACCCGGTCGACTGCATCGACTGCGAGGCGTGCGTGCCGGAGTGCCCCGTCGAGGCCATCTTCGCCGAGGCCAACGTGCCGGCGCAGTGGACCAGCTACACGCCGCTCAACGCCGACCGCGCCGCCGCCCTCAAGGGCAGCGGCGAGGGCCACATCACCGAGAAGCAGGACCCCAAGGAAGGGCCGGAGTGCAAGAAGAAGTAACCCGTGAGGGGCAGCGTCAGAATTGTAGGGTGGGCACTGCCCACCGTGCGGCGGACGGTGGGCAGTGCCCACCCTACAATTCTCAAACGGTGGGCAGTGCCCACCCTACACTTCTGACTGGTCCTTGATGTCTTCCGTTGGCGTTCTGCTGATCCAGCTCGGCACCCCGGACGCCCCGACCCCGGGGGCGCTGCGGCCCTACCTGAAGCAGTTCCTCGGCGACCCGCGCGTCATCGAGGTGCCGCGCTTCAAGTGGTGGTTCATCCTCAACCTGTTCATCCTCCCCTTCCGGCCCAGGCAGTCCGCCGCCAAGTACGCGCGCATCTGGGACGCCGCCACCGGTTCGCCCCTGCTCCACTGGACGCGCCGCCAGACCGACGAACTGCAGAAGGCCCTCCCCGACGTGCCCGTCCGCTTCGGCATGCAGGTCGGCAACCCCGCCGTCGCCGGCGTCGTCGGCGAGATGATCCGCGACGGCGTCGAACGCCTGATCGTCGTGCCGATGTATCCACAATATTCCGCGACCACCACCGCGTCGGCGATGGACGCGCTGTTCCAGGCGCTGATGCGCCAGCGGCGCATCCCCGCCCTGCGCGTGGTGCCGCCCTACTACGACCACCCCGCCTACCTCGACGCGGTGGCGGCGGTGGTCCGCGACGACCTGGCCGCGCTGAAGTGGGAGCCGGAGCATTACCTGCTGAGCTTCCACGGCATCCCGATCAAGTACGCCCAGCGCGGCGATCCCTACGCCACACACGTCAAGCGCACCACGGCGGCGCTGATGGAGCGCCTGGCGTGGCCGCGCGGACGCTGGACGCAGACGTTCCAGTCGCTGTTCGGCCGCGACCGCTGGCTGAAGCCGTACACTGAAGAGAAGCTGCGCGAGCTGGCGCGCCAGGGCGTCAAGCGCGTGTTCGTCGCCATGCCGGGCTTCACCGCCGACTGCCTGGAGACGGTAGACGAGATCGGCCACGAGGCGCGCGCGGCGTTCCGCGCGGCCGGCGGTGAGGAACTGCACGCCTGCCGCTGCCTGAACGACCACCCGCGCTGGATCGAGGCGCTGCGCACCCTGGTAACCGAGGAGGGGCGCGGCTGGCTGGCAAGCCCACCCGGTGCAAGGGGTGGGCTTGACCGGGAGGACGAGCGATGATGATACCCCTGGCCGACTACCTCGACGCCGCCCGCGAGGCCGCCCGCCGCGCCGCCGTGGTCCTGGAGGACTGGCGCCGCCGCTTCCGCGTTCAGGAGAAGGGGCGCTTCGACCTCGTCACCGATGCCGACATCGCCTCGCAGAAGACGATCTTCGAGTACCTCTCCGGCCGCTACCCCGATCACGCTTTCCTCGGCGAAGAGCAGAAGACCCACACTCGCCCCGGCCCCGATGCGCCGCCAACCTGGATCGTCGATCCCATCGACGGCACCACGAACTACGTCCACGACTGCCCGCTCTACTGCGTGTCGATCGGCCTGCAGGTGGTCGGCGAGCTGGTGGTCGGCGTCGTCCACGACCCGCGTCACCAGGAGATGTTCGCCGGCGCCTCCGGGCTGGGGGCGTGGCTGAACGACGAGCCGATTCGCACCAGTACCGCGGCCCGGCTGGAGGAAGCGCTGCTGGCGACGGGCTTCCCGCCGGACATGCGCGGCCAGGAGAAGACGCTGGAGTGGTGGCGTTATTTCTCGCTGCGGACGCGCTCGCTGCGCCGGACCGGCTCGACGGCGCTGAACATGGCGTACGTCGCCGCGGGCCGCTTCGACGGTTACTGGGCCTTCGACAACCACGTGTGGGACGTGGCCGGCGCGGCGGTCGTGGTGCGCGAGGCCGGCGGCACGTTGACGAACGTGGACGGCACGCCGTACGACCCGCACACGCCGGACGCCCTGGTGACGAACGGCCCGCTGCACCCGGTGCTGCTCGCCGCGTTCCGCGCCGCGGACGCGCCCGGCCTCTAACCTCTCTCCGTTTCCCCGGCTCGCCCCCACCGCCGCAGTTCGTAGGATCTCTCGGGGCCCCGGGAACGTCAAAAGGCTGTCACCTTGACCGGCCAGGAGGGCTCCTGGACTGTAGCACCTTTCCCGCGCTGGATCCGAGGTTGTCTCGAAGTCCGCTGCTCATCTCCCAAGGATCGGATCGCCCCACTCACCAAGGAGTTCGCCACCAAGGAGGCCCGCCATGCCCACCCGTACCCACTCGCTCGATCCCATCTTCCACCCCGCCTCCGTCGCGGTCATCGGCGCCAGCGCCACCCCCGGCACCGTCGGCAGCATCCTGACGCGCAACCTCCTCGCACACCCCTTCGGCGGCATCGTCTACCCCGTCAATCCGAAACGCCGCGCCGTCCACGGCGTCTACTGCTACCCCGACCTGGCGCACGTCCCGGAGGTCGTGGACCTCGCCGTTATCGCCACGCCCGCCGCCGCCGTTCTCGCCATGGTCGAGGACTGCGTCAAGCGCGGCGTCAAGTCGGCGATCATCATCTCGGCCGGCTTCTCCGAGCTAGGCGCCGAGGGGCGGGCGCTGGAGAAGAAGGTGCGCGATCTGGCCCACGGCAAGATGCGCATCATCGGCCCCAACTGCCTTGGCGTCATCCATCCGCCGAGTAACCTCAACGCCAGCTTCGCCGCCACCATGGCCCGCCCCGGCAGCGTCGCCCTCCTCAGCCAGAGCGGCGCCATCTGCACCTCCATCCTCGACTGGGCCCGTGAGTCGCACGTCGGCTTCAGCACCTTCGTGAGCGTCGGCGCCATGATCGACGTCGATTTCGCCGACCTCATCGACTACTTCGCCGACGACCCCGCCACGCGCAGCATCATCCTCTACATGGAGTCCATCGGCGACGTGCGCAAGTTCCTCAGCGCCGCCCGCGCCGTCGCCCGGACCAAGCACGTCATTGTCGTGAAAGCGGGGCGGCACGAGGCCGGCGCCCGCGCCGCCGCCTCGCACACCGGGGCGCTCGCCGGCGCCGATGCCGTCTTCGACGCCGCCTTCCGCCGCGCCGGCGTGCTCCGCGTCACCACCATCCCCGACCTGTTCAACATGTCGGAGATCCTCGCCATGCAGCCGCCGCCGCGCGGTCCCAGCCTGGCCATCATCACCAACGCCGGCGGCCCCGGCGTCATGGCCACCGACGCCCTCATGACCTCCGGAGGCCAACTCGCCCCGCTCAGCCCCGAGATGCGCGCCGCCCTCGACGCCGTCCTGCCGCCCTTCTGGAGCCACGCCAATCCCATCGACGTCCTCGGCGACGCGACCCCCGAGCGCTACCGCAAGGCCGTCGAGGTGTGCGTGAAAGATCCCGGCGTGCAGGGACTGCTCGTGCTGCTGACGCCGCAGGCGATGACCGACCCCACCGAAACCGCCCGTCAGCTCGTCCCGTTCGCCAGGGCGGAGAACAAGCCCCTGCTCGCCTCCTGGATGGGCGGCGCCGACGTGCGTGCCGGCAAGTCGGTCCTGAACGAGGCGGGCATCCCGACGTTCGACTCGCCCGAGGCTGCCATCCGCGCCTTCCTGCACATGGTGCAGTACCGCCATAACCAGGAGTTGCTCTACGAGACGCCCCCGGCCATCCCCGAGGACCGCGCCGCCGACCCGCAGCGCGTCCGCGCTCTCATCAGCGCCGCCCGCGCCGCCGGCCGGACGCTGCTCACCGAGGACGAGGCGAAGGAGCTGCTCGCCGCCTACGGCATCCCCGTAACGCCGACCGTCCGCGCCGCGAGCGCCGACGAGGCGGTTGCCGCGGCGCGGCGGATTGGCTACCCCGTGGTGCTCAAGCTGTATTCGCAGACGGTCACGCACAAGAGCGATGTCGGTGGCGTGCAACTCAACCTCGCTGCCGACGACGCCGTCCGCGCCGCCTTCCAGACGATCGGCGCCAACCTGAAAGCCCACGGCTTGCCACCCGTGGGCTTCGAGGGCGTGACCGTCCAGCCGATGGTGCGCGACAAGGGTTATGAGCTCATCGTCGGCAGCTCCGTGGACCTGCAGTTCGGCCCGGTGATCCTGTTCGGCGCCGGCGGCATCATGGTCGAGGTGTTCAAGGACCGCGCCCTGGCGCTGCCGCCGCTCAACCGCACGCTCGCCCGCCGGCTCATCGAGCGGACGCGGATCCACGAGGCGCTCAAGGGCGTGCGCGGCCAGCCGCCCGTCGCGTTCGAGCAACTCGAGACCCTCCTCGTCCGCTTCAGCCAGTTGCTGTGCGACTTCCCGGAGATCCAGGAGATCGACATCAATCCGCTGCTGGCGAGCCCCGAGCGCGTGATCGGACTCGACGCTCGCGTGCTGCTCGGCCCTGCGGACCTGCCGCCGGAGAAACGGCCGCGCCTGGCGATCCATCCCTACCCGAACCAGTACACGGCGCCGCTGCACCTCGAGGACGGCGCCGAGCTGCTGGTGCGCGCCATCTCCCCGGAGGACGAGCCGCTGATCGTCGAGCTGCACGCCGGGCACTCGGAACGGACGATCCGCCTGCGCTTCTTCAGCATGGTCAAGACGCTGTCGCGCGACAGTCTGATCCGGCTGTGCCACCTCGACTACGACCGCGAGATGGCGCTGGTGGCGGTCCACCGCGACGCCGCCGGCCGGCCGCACATCATCGGCGTGTCGCGCTACTACTTCAATCCGGAGACGCGCACTGCCGAGTTCGCGGTGGTCGTCGGCGACGCCTGGCAGGGCCGCGGCGTGGGCGGACATCTGATGCGGCGCCTCCTGGAGGTGGCCCGGGAGCGCGGTGTGCGCCGCCTGCTGGGCGCGGTGCTGCGCGAGAACGCGCCGATGCTCAAGTTCGCCGAGGAACTCGGCTTCACGACGAAGCCAACAGCCGAGCCCGCGGTGATGCAGGTCGCCCTGGATCTGGCCCCGCCGCCCGAGAGGCCGGCGTGAACCCGCAGCCTGCCGACGAATCAACCTTTCACGATTTCTGAACGAAACTACGCGCTTGCAACGCGCCGCGTCCGCTCGTGGAGTCGCTCCTCGCTGGGGCTTCGGGCTTGTGTCCAACCTCCCCGCACCAAGGATAACTTTTGCGGCCGGCCAGGGACGGTCGAGCACGCCGGTTTCCCTTGGCTCGCGAGGGCCAGCGCTTACTTCGCCGGTTGTACGATGCCCTCGGGAAGCGTCTTCCCTCCGGGAACGGCGGGCAGCCGCCAGTACCGCAACAACTGGTCCGCCGAGCCGACGGACAGGGCGTAGCGGCCGTCCGGGGTGATGTCCACCGCCCTTACGTAACTATTTTTGTGCCCCGCCCATTTACTCACCCGCTCCCCCTTGTCCAGATCCCACAACGAGATCGACCCGCCTGCGTGCCCGGCCAGCAGGCGACGACCCTCGGGCGCGACGGCCAACCTCTGGATTGTGCGATTATACGCTCCGCTATTATCCAGGCTCAGTTTGTGGAGTTTTTTCCCGCTATTGAGATCCCACACGATGACTTTGCCATCTCGGGAAACGGAGACAAACCGTTTCCCGTCCGCCAGGAGGCGAACGAGCAAGACAGGTTTTTCGTGCCCTTCGTAGGTTTTCTCCTGCCGGTCCTTCTCGATGTCCCAAAGCCGCACGACGTTATCATTCCCGCCGGAGAGAATGAACTTTCCATCTGGGGTCAAACAGGCGGTAACCGCAACCGTGCCATGCTTGAACTCGCGGTATAGTTTGCCGGCGGGAAGCGTCCAGAGACGGAGGAAACCATTGAATTGGGCGGTGAGGAACCATTTATTGCCGTTCGCCGAGAACGACATGTCATGGAGAGTGGCTTCTTTCCACTCACGAATGAGTTTGCCACTCGGCTTGCCAGTGACCGGATCGGAGATCACAAGTTGGGGAGCGATCACGACGAAGCGGCCATCGGGAGTGAATACGTGCGGCGCGAAGGACCGATGAGCTGCAGATCCCCACGAAGTGAGCAGTCTCCGTTTCTCCAGATCCCAGATGCGCAAAGGTCCGGATTCTGAGGTGAGAGCAGAGCGAGTGGTAGGGGAAAACCGGACCAGGTCAACATCCCTCCCGCCGCTCATGCTGGCGATCTCTCCCACCAATCCATCATCGACCCCTGACGCCCCCCCCTTGGGCTGCTGGGCCACGGCGGTGCTGCGATGCTCCAGCGTGCCCTGTGGCGTTTTCACGGTAACCGACTGCCCCAGTCCCAGCCACAAGCCGAGGCCGGCCACCAGCGCCACCAGCGCCACCGCCGCCCACACGGGCCAGCGCCGCCGCAGTGACCCGGCCGGAACCGGCGCCAGCTTTTCGGAGCCGGACGCATCTTCAAGACAGAACGGCCGCAGCCTTTCCGCGACCAGGCCTGCCGAAGCGCAGCGTGCCGTCGGCCGCCTATCCATCATGTTCGCCACCATGTTGACGATCTCCTTGGGACAGTCTGGTCGCAGCGCGGCCAGAGGTTTGGGGGACATTCTTGCCAGTGCCTCGAGCTTCTCCGTGACCGTGCTGCCGGGGAACGGACATTCCCCCGTTAGCAAGAAGTAGAGCGTGCAGCCCAGGCTGAAGACGTCGGCCGGCGCCCCGGCCGAATGGGGGTCGCTGACCTGTTCCGGGGCCACGAATCCCGGCGTGCCCATGATCGCGCCCGGGACAGTCAACGTTTCTCCGCCATCCCCTCTCAGGATCCAGCGGGCCAGCCCCAGGTCGAGAAGCTTGACCACGCCGTCGCGCGTCCGCAGCAGGTTGCTCGGCTTGACGTCTCGGTGGACCGCACCGCGCTCGTGGGCGTGCTGCAGACCCAACGCCGCCTGACGCGCCAAGGCGCAGGCCTCGGTCACCGGCAGCGGCCCGCGCTGCCGGACGTGCTCGGACAGCGAGACGCCTTCGAGGAAGTCCATAACCAGGTAAGGTCGGCCGTTCGCCTCGTCGGCGTGGTGGATACGGACGATGTTGGGGTGGTCTAGTTGCGCCAGCACCTGCATCTCGCGCTCGAAGCGCTTGTGGGCATCGTCGCCGTGCGCCACCGGCTGGGACATCACCTTGACCGCCACGAAGCGATTCAACCGTACGTGCCGGGCCTTGTAGACCTGGCCCATGCCGCCCTTGCCGAGCAGCTCGCCCATCTCGATCCCGGGCAGCCCTTGCGGGAAAGGCGGGGGGCTGGCGCCGGGCACGAATGTGTCCGTGGCGCTTACGTGGCTGATGGTGCTGGCC
>JBBRPS010000042.1:0-23978 GCA_038227745.1 Gemmatales bacterium
CGGCATCCGGATGCGGCCCGCAACGCGCGAGGGGCCTGTCACCCATCTGGGTGACAGGCCCCTCGCGCGTTGCGCCCATGTCCGCCCACGGAGCGGCGCCGACGGCTCAGGCGACACGCGCGGCCTGTTCCCTATCTGTACAGCCCCTTGGCGGAGGGGACACGTGAATATTACTCCGGCGCGGAAGGTCATCACACAAGCCCGAAGCGCAAGCGAGGGGATCCCTCGCTTGCGCTTCGGGCTTGTGTGACCATCTTCGGCGCCGGGTGAATACGTTGCGAGAACGGCTTTACAACGGATTTCTGATGAAGTGCTGCGTGTTGAAGTAATACTCCTGCCCGGCGTCCGCGGGCGGCCAGAGGACGCGGGCCAGGCAGGCGACGACCTCGCTGGCCCCTTCCAGCGTCGTGAAGACGGTCAGCTGGTAGGGTTGCCCCGGCACGCGCCGGCAGACGGCCCAGGTCCACTCTCCGGCGCGGGCCACCACGCGGTAACCGTCACCACCAGGGTGCGGCACCGCCTGGAGCGGGTTGACCCCGCCGGCCACGCCCTGTTCCAGGGCGCGCTGCACGCGGCGGGCCACGCCGGCCGCCTCGTCGCGGCCGAAGTCGCAGAACGCCGCAGGCTCGCCGTCGCCGCCGGGCCGCAGTGGCAGCAGATCCCACTCCAGGCCGCGCGGCCGCACGATCACCAGCGTCCGCGCCCCCGGCGGCACGAGGATGCCCAGGGCGGTCGGGCCGGCCCGGTGGTCCTCCACACGGAGGAAGGGGGGCATCGTGGCACTCTCCTCTCACGCCATCAGCGAACCGGATCGCCGCCATTGTAGACCCACCCGCGGCCAGTATAGCACAGATGGCGGGAACGCCCACCGGGGGGCCGGCCGGTTGCCGCGGTGGGCGCCAGCTGCGAGAATCTGAGGGTCCGCCCACTCTCTCGGAAAGGAGTTCTCGTAATGCCGTCCCTGCGTATCGTCCTGCCGCTGGTCCTCGTCGCGATGGCGTTGGCGGCGGCCTGGCCGGCGGTCCTGTCGGCCGACGCCCCGTCCACCGAACACGCCCGCCGCTTCGTCCAGGAGTACACCCGCAAGATCCGCCCACTCGAGGTCGCCGCCAACCGCGCCTGGTGGGACGCCAACCTCTCCGGCAAGGACGAGGACTTCAAGACCAAGGAAGAGGCCCAGAACAAGATCGACGCCGCCCTGTCCAGCAAACAGGACTTCCGGGAAGTGAAGGCCATCAAGGAGGCCGGCAAGATCGACGACCCCGTCACCGCCCGCGCCATCGACGTCATCTACCTCGCCTACCTCGAAAAGCAGCTCGACGCCGACCTGCTCAAGAAGATGACCGCCCTGTCCACGACCGTCGAAAAGAAGTTCAGCACCTTCCGCGCGAAGGTGGATGGCAAGGAGATGCCCGACGCCGAGGTGCGCAACGTACTCAAGACGTCCACCCTCTCCGAGCGCCGCCGCGAAGTGTACGAGGCGAGCAAGGAGGTCGGCAAGGTCGTCGAGGCCGACCTGAAGGAGCTGGTCAAGCTGCGCAACGAGGCGGCGACGAAGCTCGGCTTCAAGAACTACCACGCCATGATGCTCTTCCTCAACGAGCAGAACGGCGACGACCTCGTCAAGCTGTTCGACCGCCTCGACGAACTGACGCGCAAGCCGTTCCTCGCGGCCAAGGCGGAGGTCGACATGCGGCTGGCGAAGAACTGCGGCGTCAAGGTCGAGGACCTGATGCCGTGGCATTACCACGACCCGTTTTTCCAGGAGGCGCCCGCGGTCTTCGAGGCCAACCTCGACAAGATCTACTCCGAGCAGGACCTGGTCGGCCTGTGCCGGAAGTTTTACCGCGGCATCGGCCTGCCCATCGACCTGGTGATCGAGCGGACGGGCGATTTCGCCCCGCGCAAGGGCAAGAACCCGCACGCCTTCTGCACCGACATCACGCGCGATGGCACCGACGTGCGCGTGCTGGCGAACGTGGTCCCCAACGAGTACTGGATGGCGACGCTGCTGCACGAGTTCGGCCACTCGGTCTACAGCAGCTTGAACATCCCCGAGAAGCTGCCCTACGTACTGCGGATGGAATCGCACATCCTGACGACCGAGGGCATCGCCATGATGTTCGAGAAGCTGTCGAAGCGCCGCGCCTGGCTGGAGGGGATGGGCGTCAAGGTCGCGGACCCAAAGGCGTTCGACGAGACGGGCGCCCGGATGAGCCGCAACCAGCTGCTGATCTTCTCGCGCTGGTGCCAGGTGATGCTGCGCTTCGAGAAGGGGATGTACGAGGACCCAGGGCAGGACCTGAACAAGCTGTGGTGGGACCTGGTGGAGCGCTACCAGAGGCTGCGGCGGCCGCCGGGGCGGAACGCGCCGGACTACGGCAGCAAAATCCACATCGTGAGCGCGCCGGTGTACTACCACAACTACATGATGGGCGAGCTGTTCGCCTCGCAGCTGCACCACGCGATCGCGCGCGCGGTGTACAAGGGCGCCGCGCCCGACACGGTGGTGTACGCGGGCAACAAGGAGGTGGGCGAGTTCCTGAAGCGGCGCGTCTTCGAGCCGGGGCGGACGTTGACGTGGAACGAGCTGACGCGGCACGCGACCGGGGCGGACCTCGGCCCGGAGGCGTTCGCGCAGGACTTCCGGGGCAAGTGACTGTCCGGTCTCCCGGTGCGCGTCGCGACAGCGGGACGCGCACCGGACCGTTTACCCGGCCGCGAGGAAGTCGGAAAACGTCCTTGACATACCGGCGAGCGCCTGCATATCATCCAAGTGGTCTGACCAGTTATCCTCCTGCGGAGGCGTCGGCCTCCGGGCCACCAGAGCCCCGCTCGATCTCGCCGAGGTGCTGCATGTTGGCCTCGATGTGCTCGCGCATGGCGCGGGCGGCCGCCTCGCTGTCGCCGGCGCGGACGGCCGCGAGGATGGCGGCGTGGTGGCGGCAGGCGAGGTCGGCGCCGTAACGGCCGAGTGTCCGCCAGCGGCTGTGGATGAGCAGCTCCTGGATGGGTACGAGGACGACCTGGAAGAGCGGGTTGCCGGTGGCCTCGGCGAGGAGGGCGTGGAACTCCAGGTCCGCCTTGACGTGTGCCTCCAGCCCCCGCCGGGGGTTGCCCAGGATTTTCTGGGTCCTGTCGAGGCGGGCGAGGTGCTCGTCGGTGCGGCGGGCGGCAGCGGCGGCAGCGATGGCCGTCTCCAGCGGCAGGCGCACGGCGCTGAGGTCGTCCAGGTGGAAGTCGGGCCGCGACAGCAACCGCTGGTAGGCGACGGTGAGCGGGCGCGTGGCGGCGGCCTCGACGCGCGTGCCGGAGCCGTGGACGCTGCGGACCAGGCCCAGGCTGGCGAGCCGGCCGAGGGCCTCGCGCACAACGCTGCGGCTCACACCCATCTGGGCGCTAAGGTCGCGCTCGGAGGGCAGTAGCTCGCCGGGCGGCAGTTCCCCGGAGAGGATGGCCCGCTCGAAATGGTCGGCGATCTGGGAGACGCGGTCGATGCGTGACATGCGTTTATTGAAATGGAACCGCGGCGGTTTGACAATCCGGGTAGGGAAAGTCCCCAAGCCCACCCGTTGCACCGGGTGAGCCGACGCGGCGACTGAAGGTGTGACTCCATGCGAACGCAGCTCTGGACCGCCCTCGGCCTCGGCACCCTCGTGGCGCTGTGCGGCGCCGTGCGGCTCTCCTCGCAGGAGCAGCCCGCCGCCCGGGAGGCGTTCTTCGCCCGCAAGGTCGCGCCGCTCCTGCGCGAGCGCTGCCTGGAATGCCACAACGCGAAGAAGTCGCGGGGCGGCCTCGACCTCTCGACGCGCGACGCGGCGCTGACCGGCGGCGACAAGGGCCCGGCGCTCGTCCCAGGCGACGCCGAGAAGAGCCTGCTCCTGCACATGGTTGCCGGCCCCGAGCCGAAGATGCCGCGGCAGCGCCCGCCCCTGCCCGCCGCGCAGGTCGCCGACCTCCGCACCTGGATCGCCGACGGCGCCGCCTGGCCGAAGGACGCCGTGCTGGCCGCCGCGCCGGCCTGGGGCAAGGGCGGCGCGGACTGGTGGTCGCTGCGGCCCCTGCGACGCCCACCGGTGCCCGCGGTGAAGAATGCGGGCTGGATCCGCAGTGCCATCGACGCCTACGTGCTGGCCAGGCTCGAGGCCGAGGGCCTCACCCCGTCCGCCCCGGCCGACCGCGTGACGTTCATCCGCCGCGCCACCTACGACTTGCACGGCCTGCCGCCGACGCCCGACGAGATCGAGGCGTTCGTCAGCGACCGCAGGCCCGACGCCTTCGCGCGGCTGATCGACCGGCTGCTGGCCTCGCCGCGCTACGGCGAGCGCTGGGGCCGGCACTGGCTCGACGTCGTCCACTACGCGGACACGCACGGCTACGACAAGGACAAACGCCGCCTGTGGGCGTGGCTGTTCCGCGACTGGGTCATCGGCGCCTTCAACCGCGATCTGCCGTACCGCCGTTTCGCACGCCGCCAGCTCGCCGGCGATGTGGTACTACCCGGCGACCCGGAGGGCGTCATCGCGACCGGCTTCGTCGTCGCCGGGCCGTGGGACTTCGTCGGCCACGTCGAACTGCGCGAGGGTACGGTGGACAAGGAGAAGACGCGGGCGCTGGACCGCGACGACATGGTCGCCAACGCCGTCTCGACCTTCGTCAGCATGACCGCCCACTGCGCCCGCTGCCACGACCACAAGTTCGACCCGATCTCGCAGAAGGACTACTATCGCCTGCAGGCCGTCTTCGCCGGCGTCGAGCGCGGTGACCGCGCTTACACGACGCCCGAGGCCCGGCAGCAGCGGGTGAGTGTGGAAAAGCAGATACGTGCCGTCGCGGCGCGTCGCGCCGAGCTGCGCAAGAAGGCGGAGGCGGTGCGGACGCCGGAACTCGCCCGGCTCGAGGCGGACCTGGGCCGGTGGCGCGCGGAGCTGGACCGCCTGCCCGCGCCGGCGGTCAAGGGACTGAGTCCGACGAACGGCTACCACAGCGGCATCTCGCCGCGGCGCGACGTCGTGAAGTGGGTGCAGATCGACCTCGGCCGTCCGGTGGTGATCGACGCGATCCGGCTGGTCCCGGCCCGGCCGACCGACTTCCCCGACACGCCGGGCTTCGGGTTCCCGGTCCGCTTCCGCGTCGCCGTGTCCGACGAGCCGACCTTTACGCGAGCGGAAACGGTCGCCGACCACACCGGCGCCGACTTCAAGAACCCCGGTGACAACGCCTACGTGCTGCGGCCGCAGGGCAAGAAGGGTCGCTATGTCCGGGTGACGGCAACGCGGCTGTGGGAGCGGACGCGCGACTTCGTCTTCGCCCTCGCCGAGCTGCAGGTCGATGCGGGCCGCCGGAACGTCGCGCTCGGCGCGGCCGTGACGGCGCTCGACTCCATCGAGGCGGGCCGCTGGGCCAGGAAGAACCTCGTGGACAATTACGACAGCCGCAAGCCCCTGGCCGACCTGTCCGACCCGCGCGCCGCGGCGCTGGTGAGGCAGCGTGAGCAACTGCGGCAGCGCCTCGGCGAGGCGGAGCGGGCGCGGCAGGCGCTGCTCAATCGGCTGACGGACCCAGCGACCCGGGCGGAGCTGGCCCGCACCGCCGCCGAGGCCGCGGCGCTGGAGGCGCGGCTCAAGGTACTGGCGGCGCCGGCGAAGGTGTACGCCGTGGTGCCGCGACCGCCGCGGCCGATCCACGTCCTGAAGCGCGGCGACGTCGAGCGCAAGGGCGACCTCGTCGGCGCCGGCGCCCTTTCTCTGGTGGCGGGCCTGGACGCCGAGTTCAAGCTCGCCCGCCCCGAGGACGAGGCCGCCCGCCGACTGGCCCTCGCCGACTGGATCACTGACACCAGGAACGTCCTGACGTGGCGCTCGATCGTCAACCGCGTCTGGCACTACCACTTCGGCCGCGGCCTGGTGGACACGCCGAACGACTTCGGCAAGAACGGCTCGCGGCCGACGCACCCCGAGCTGCTCGACTGGCTGGCGGTCGAGTTCCGCGACGGCCGCCAGTCGTTCAAGCAGTTGCACCGCCTCATCATGCTCAGCAGCACCTACCGCCAGGCGTCGGCCCACGACGAGGCGAAGGCGAAGATCGACGCCGATAATCGCTATCTCTGGCGGATGAATCGGCAGCGCCTCGACGCCGAATCGGTGCGCGACAGCGTGCTGGCGATCGGCGGCAAGCTCGACCTGAAGATGGGCGGCCCCGGCTACGACCTGTTCCGCTTCAAGGACGACCACTCGCCGGTCTACGACCACACCGACCTGACACACGTCCACGACCCGGCGACGTACCGGCGCACGGTGTACCGCTTCGTGGTGCGGAGCGTGCCGAACCCGTTTTTGGAGTCGCTGGACTGCGCCGACCCGAACCTCAACACGCCGGTGCGCAACACGACGCTGACCGCGCTGCAGGCGCTGGCGCTGCTGAACAATCCGTTCATGGTGAAGCAGTCGGAGTACTTCGCCCGGCGGCTGGAGGCGATGCGGCCCGACCTGGACGGGCGCATCGAGATGGCGTACCGGCTGGCGTTCGGTCGGGCGCCGACACGTGAGGAGCAGACGGCAGTGGCGGGCTACGCACGCAGACATGGGCTGGCAAACGCTTGCCGGGTATTGTTAAATGCCAATGAGTTCTTGTTTATCGATTGAGAGGCGGAAGCGCCGAGGAGGTTCCCATGATCGAGTTCAAGGTTGTTCCGCCGCCGGGCAGTGTTATCCCGAACCACAACCACCTGCCTTGCGACAGCGACAGCAACGGACGGCCCCGCCCGGGCCAGCCCCACTTATGGCTCCCCAACCACAATGACCTGCCGGACAAGGATGGCTCCCCCGTGACGAACTCTCAAGAACACCCGCAGAGCCGCTTGCTGACCGGCTCGATCGAGCCGCTCCTGCGCCAGCGGCACCCCGACGATCAGTACTACCTCGGGCAGGACACCGCTCTGTTTTTCCGGATCCGCGATGCCGACATTGCCACGGCGGTGGCGCCCGACTGGTATTACGTGCCCGGCGTCTCTCCTCTGTACGAGGGAGAAGTCCGGCGCTCCTACATCCTCTGGCAAGACATGATTGTGCCGCTCATCGTCCTGGAATACGTCTCGGGCAACGGCGCCGAGGAGCGCGACCGGACCCGCTACACGGGGAAGTTCTGGCTTTACGAGCAGGGCCTGCGCGTGCCCTACTACGGCATTTACGAGGTGAACCCCGGGCGCGTGGAACTGTACCAGCTCGTCAACACCCGGTATGAGCTGGTGCCGGCCAACGACCGGGGGCACTTTCCCATCGCCCCCCCCCTCGGGCTGGAGCTGGGTATCTGGCAGGGACGGTATGCGCAATACGAACTCCCCTGGCTGCGGTGGTGGGACGCCCAGGGGAACCTCCTCCCCAGCCCGGAAGAGCGCGCCGAGCAGGAGAGGCAGCGCGCCGAGCAGGAGAGGCAGCGCGCCGAGCGCCTCGCAGAGAAACTGCGTGCCCTGGGAATTGATCCCGAAGCTCCCTGAACCGCCGACGGCGAGATCTTCGTCAGACGTCCTTGCATTCTGCTGGCCTCGCGGTTCCTGCGGCGGTATCATCGGGGAAACTTCATCTCCCCGCAGGGAGGCCACAGCCCATGCCGACCGACCCGAAATCCCGTCCGACCCGCTCCAGCGGGCCACAACAACCCGCGCCCCCGCCGCGCCTGGACACCGGGCCGCCTCCCGAGGCGACCGGGCCAACGCTGGACGCTGCTCCCTTGCAGCTGACGGCCGGGGCGCAGCCGGTGCCGGGCTATCGCCTGGAGCGGCCCCTCGGCAAGGGCGGCTTCGGTGAAGTCTGGCAGGCGCTCGGCCCCGGTGGCTTCCCCGTGGCCATGAAGTTCATCCGCCTCGCCGGCAAGGTCAGCGTCGCCGAGCAGCGGGCCCTCGAACTGATGAAACAGCTGCGCCACCCCAACTTGCTGGCACTGCACGGCACCTGGGAGTACGGCGACTGGCTCATCCTGGCGATGGAGTTGGCCGACGGCACCCTGCTCGACCGCCTCCGCCAGGCCGTCAAGGCGCAGCGCCTCCCCGGCATCCCGCTGCCGGAACTGCTGCGGCAGATGCACGCCGCAGCCGAGGGGCTGGACCACCTGAACGCCCAGGGAGTGCAGCATCGCGACGTCAAGCCGGCCAACCTCCTCCTGGTCGGCGGCGGCGTCAAGGTGGGCGACTTCGGCCTCGCCAAGCTGCTGCAGGAGACGGTGGCGACCGCCAGCGGCTCGATGACGCCGGCCTACGCTTCGCCCGAGGTCTGCAACGACAAGGTGAGCCGCTGGTCCGATCAGTACAGCCTGGCCGTCACCTACTGCCACCTGCGCGGCAATCAACTGCCGTTCGAGGGACCACTGGCGGCGGTGGTGGCCGGCCACATGCTGGGCAAGCCTAACCTGGAGATGATCCCGGCGGCGGAACGGGAGGCGGTGGCGCGGGCGCTGGAGAAGAAGCCGCAGGAGCGCTGGCCCAGCTGCACCGCCTTCGTGGCGGCGCTCGCCGAGAGCGTGGCGCCAGCCCTGTCGGGCGGCCAGACGGCCCGGGGGGCGCGGCTGGTGACGGCCGGACTGGCCCTGCTCGCCTTGGTGCTGTTCGTGCTCCTGCTCGGTCAGTTCGGCCAGCGCGATGCGGCGACGCAACCGCTGCCCAGCAATCCGCAGGCGCAGGCGAATGGCTTGGTGGACAAGGGCCGCCCGAAGGAGGAGGGGATTCTGCCGGCCGACAAAGGAGCGAAGGGCGACGCAGCGCCGAAAGGCAAAGACCTCGCTCCGAAACCCGGCCCGGACGACAAGAAGCCACCGGACAAGCCCAACCCTGCGGTGAAGGACCCCGAGCCGGTGAAGCCGGCCGCCCTCGCCAAGGAGATCGAGAACACGCTCGGCATGAAGCTGGTGCTGATCCCCAGGGGCAAGTTCACCATGGGCTCTCCGCAGGGTGAGGAAGGGCGATTCGACGGCGAGGACGAGCATGAGGTGGAGATCACCCGCCCCTTCTACCTTGGCAAATACGAGGTGACGAAGGGCGAGTTCGCCGAGTTCGTACGTCTGAAGGGCTACCAGACCGAGGCCGAGAAAGACGGCCAGGGGGGCTATGGCCTCGATGCCGCCGGCAACTGGAACCAGAAGCCGGAATACACCTGGCGCAGCACCGGCTGGGAGCAGACCGACCGCCATCCCGTGGTGAACGTCAGCTGGAACGACGCCGTCGCCTTCTGCGAATGGCTGAGCGAGAAGGAGGGCAAAAAATACCGCTTGCCCACGGAGGCCGAGTGGGAGTATAGTTGTCGCGCTGGCACCACGACACGCTTCCACAGCGGCGACGATCCCGAAAGCTTGGCCACCGTGGCGAACGTCGCCGATGCCTCCGCCAAGCGCAAGTTTCCTAACTGGACCTGGACGATCAATGCCGATGATGGTTACGTCTTCACCGCGCCCGTGGGAAAGTTCACAGCGAACGCCTTTGGGCTGCACGACATGCACGGAAACGCGTGGGAATGGTGCCAGGACTGGTACGAGAAATACGACAAGAACGACTCCAGGGATCCCAAGGGGCCGGGCGCCGGCGCCTCCCGCGTGATGCGCGGCGGCTCTTTCAACTTCGAGCCTCGCTACTGTCGCGCCGCCTACCGCAGTGGCTACGCGCCCTCGAACCGTTCCGGCTACCTCGGTTTTCGCGTGGTGTGCGTGCCGTAGTTTTCGGCCGAGTCGTGTCCTCTGATTTCTCTGTTTTCTGATCTCTGTCTGAGGAAAGTGTTGTCTCTCTCATAAATAACAGGCGCCCCCACGATAGCCATACCCGATACGCCGCTGTTCGTCAAGACCCACGATTTTCTGCTGTGGTTGATCCGCCACACGCAGCGATTCCCAAAGAACTTGCGGCACAGTTACACCCACCGATTGGAGAGTACGGCCCTGGTGTTTCAGGAGGCCCTGCTGATGGCCCACGCCGTCCGCGGTCAGGAGCGCAGCCGCTGGCTGGGGCAGGCCGATGGCCGCCTGGTCTGTCTGCGAGCGCTGCTGCGGCTGGCGTGCGCGCTGCAGCTGCTGGGGGCGCATCAGGTGAAGTATGCCGCCGAGCGAGTCGATGAGCTGGGCCGCCTGCTCGGGGCGTGGAAGAAGGGGACGGACCGCTCAGCGCCGGCGCCTCCCGCGTGATGCGCGGCGGCTCCTTCAACAACGAGCCTCGCAACTGTCGCGCCGCCTACCGCAATGACAACGCGCCCTCGAACCGTAACGACAACCTCGGTTTTCGCGTGGTGTGCGTGCCGTAGTTTTCGGCCGAATCGTCCGCGACCTGCCCGCTGCCGGATCTGCACCGCCTTTGTGCGGAGGGCACGTCCGGCCCGTGCCAAGAGGACGACACGGTCCGTATCCTGTGTACCCGACCCGGCAGCGGGCGACGCCATGAACTTTAGCCCCCAACCGGAGTCCGCAGAGCAAAACAACCATTAATGTCGGCGACCGTAGCGATTTGCGGCCAGGGGTAGTGAGGGGGCAGGCCATCGTCCCACGCTCGGCTCGCGTGCCGAATGTTAGCATCGACAAAAAGCGCATCGCCCGGAACGAGATCGGCGAAGATCATGATTCCTCCAGCGGCGGAGGATAGTCGAGTTCCGGGTCGATGGCGAAGCGTTCCGCTTTCTCGGCCCTCCCCTTCCAGCCGCAGATGCCGTAGGTCTCCTGGACCCAGTTGGTCTTGGATTGAATGGTGATCTGCACGCGGTCGTGTTCTTTCAGCGGCAACGGCTGCAACGGTTTTAGGACGCCGTTTTCGTATACGGCTTCGACGATCATGGCCATTGGCGGGCCTCCAGAAGATCCAAGGGCGCGACAACTGCATTCTATACTCTCGCCAGGAAGGTGGTTCCTGTTGGAGTCCCGGCTTCAGCCGGGACTCCAACAGGAACCACCCTACCGGCGGCAGTATAGCCGGGGCCGCAACGGAAAGAAACGGAAAGGGGTCGCAGCTTGAATAATACGGATTCACGTCTTCCGATTATTCGAGCCGTGCCCCCTCCTTTCTCTTATCCCCTGCCCTGCCCGCTTCAGCGTTGTGCCAAGTCCTCGACCATGCCGACTTCCTTAGTGACGACCCAAACCGGCTCACTGTTCGGCAGCCTCTCGGCAAGCCGCTTCCGTGCCGCCTCGGCTTCGTCCTCCGTGGAGAACCGAAGCTGCGGGCTGTCCGGGCCGAACAAGACGGACGCACCTTCGTCGATCAGTGCCTTACGGCACTGGTCCACCGTCACCGGGTCGCCTTTGCGGACGGCGGTGATGACCTGATAGGGTAACATGCCGGCCGCGTGCGCCTCGGGCACCGTCAGGCCGCTGGCGAGGGCGATCCGATCCCGGTATTCCCGGCCCTCCGCCAGTTCGTAAGCGCGCAGGATCGTCGCCGTCCGGTCCTCGAGCGGCACGCGTTCCCATTGGTCCCAAAGGACGTTCACGCGGAGCTTCCCCGTCGGGAACTCCTCCTCGATCGTCGGCTGTCCCGACTGCCGGTCGGACTTCAGCTCGTCAACCAACCGCTCCACGAGGCTGGCGACGGTGTGGCGCGGCGGCTCCTCAAATCCCCTGCGCTTACGCGGCATGGTCCGTCCTCATAAGTCGTCTGCGTTGACCAGCAGCCATCCCGCGACCTCCCGTACCTGGCGCACCTCGTACAGATAGGCGCGGTTTTTGTGGTAGCGGAGCGTCTCTCTCCAGAGCTGCCCGAGGCGTTGCCCGCACCCTTGAACCTGGGCCGCGAAGGCGGTGCCAAAGGTGGTGGCCGCGGCCAGGGCCCGCACGCCCACGAGCAGTTCCGCCCAGGCGCGGACGTTGTGACCAGCCCCCTGTTTCCGCCACTCGATGCTCAAGGGGACGCTCCGCCCGCGGTTGATCGCCGGTTGTATGTGTCTCGGCCAGGTGATCTCGTCCTCTTCCGCGAGCCCCAAGAGCGCGAAGTAGGCGGCCTTGAGGGTCATCTCTGCGGCGTATCCCCAGAGGTAAATGGCGCAGTCCGGTTGCCGGCTCCCGCCAGGGCTAGACCGTCGTTGTAGCGCTGCCGAGCGGAGGCCCGGAACTCGCGGATGCTGTCCGGCTGGCAGCGGTCGAGCAGTCTCCGCGGCATCGAGGCGCCTCCCCTATCCCCCGCCGGACCAACCGGCAAAGCCGCCTCGGTCTGAGCTGCAGTTCGGCACAGCCCCGGGACGCCTCATCCTCCTCAAGCATATCGGCATGTCCTGGGGAAGCAAGGCGGCCCGGGACGATCTGGCCCACCGGTGCGGTGCGGCAGTGAAGGCGGTCCGGAAAGTTGGCTAGAGAAAGCTGAACCCTGCGCGCCGTCCCGCCGTGAGTGGCCCTTCGAGATATTGACCAAAGCTCCGTTGCCGCAAACGTGCCTTCTGCGACAATAGCGCGCAGGCCGCGCCAGCCAGGCCAATGCCGGCCGCGTGCTGCTCGATGCCCATGTGTTCCTCTTCCTCGACAGACCTGGCCAACGGTTCGCGAGAAGCAGCGATGAGAGACGCCTTCCTAGATCGTCGAGGTTTCCTCTGGCGGGCCGGCGGCCTCGGCGGCATCGCCCTGGCGCATCTGCTCGGCCGCGACGGCCTCCTCGCCGACACCCCGCGCCCCCGGCCGCGCCCCGAGTTCAACGGCGGTCTGCACCACCGCGCGAAGGCCAAGCGCGTTGTGCAGCTCTTCATGTCCGGCGCCGCCAGCCAGGTGGACACCTTCGACTACAAGCCCGAGCTAATCCGCCGTCATGGCCAGCCCTTCAACCCCGGCGGCCGCGTCGAGTTGTTCCAGAGCAGCCCCGGCGCCGTCATGAAAAGCCCGTGGCACTGGCGCCGTCACGGCCGCTGCGGCAAGTGGGTCAGCGACCTGCTGCCGCACCTCGCCTCCTGCGTGGACGACATCGCCTTCCTGCACGCGATGGTGGCGCGCTCCAACGTCCACGGGCCGGCGACGTTCATGCAGGCCACCGGCTTCGTCCTGCCCGGCTTCCCCAGCATGGGCGCCTGGGTCAGCTATGGCCTCGGTAGCCTGAACGACAACCTGCCGACCTTTGTCGTCCTGCCCGACATGCGCGGCTTCGCCCCGAACGGCCCGGCCAACTGGGGCCCCGGCTTCCTGCCCGCGTCGTACCAGGGCACGATGATCCGCGCCAACGACCGCAACCCGATCTTCGACCTGTTCCCCGGCCCGAACGCCTACATCACGCCGCGGAGCGAGGCGGACGGCCAGGCGCTGCTGCGGCGGCTGAACCAGGGCCACCAGGCGGCGCGGCCCGGCGACTCGCGCCTCGACGCCCGCATCGCCTCCTATGAGATGGCGGCGCGACTGCAGCTCAGCGCCCCCGAGGTACTGGACGTGTCGCGCGAGAGCGCGGCGACGCGGCGGCTGTACGGCCTGGACCAGCACATCACGGCGGACTTCGGGCGGAATTGCCTGATCGCGCGGCGGCTGCTGGAGCGCGGCGTGCGCTTCGTGCAGGTCTGGAGCGGGGCGGACAACGGCTTCCCGCGCCGCAACTGGGACTCGCATGAGGACATCCGCCGCGATCACGGCGACATGGGCACCAGCATGGACAGGCCCGCCGCCGCGCTACTCAAGGATCTCAAGGCGCGCGGCTTGCTGGAAGACACCATCGTCATCTGGACGACGGAGTTCGGGCGGATGCCGTGCAGCCAGGGAACGCTCGGCCGCGACCACAACCCGTTCACGTTCACGTCGTGGGTCGCGGGCGGCGGCATCCGGGGCGGCGCCAGTTATGGCGCGAGCGACGACTGGTCGTTCCGCGCCGCCGTCAATCCGACCTATTGCTACGACCTGCACGCGACGGTCCTGCACCTGCTCGGCATCGACCACGAGCGCCTGACGTTCCGCCACAACGGCATCGACCGCCGCCTGACCGACGTTCACGGCCACGTCATCCACGAGATCCTCGCCTGACGCCTCCGCTACAATGACACGCGGCCAGAGTCCGAGCGCGGGAAGTCCCTCGCTTGCGCTTCGGGCTTGTATGGCGGGGGTAAATGTCTCATGTTCCTGGGTATCGAAATCGGCGGGACGAAGCTGCAGCTCGGCCTCGGCGCGGGCGACGGCATCCTGGCCGGGGTGTGGCGCGGCACGGTCAACGTCGCAGAGGGGGCGGAGGGCATTCGCCGGCAGATCACGGCGGCGGTGCCGGAGTTGCTGGAGCGCGCCGGCGTCGAGCGCGGCGCGGTCCGCGGCGTGGGCATCGGCTTCGGCGGCCCGGTGGACGACGCGACGCGGACCGTCATCAAGTCACACCAGATCCAGGGCTGGGACGACTTCCCGCTCGCCGACTGGATCGACGACCTGCTCGGCTGGCCCGCGGTGCTGGGCAACGACGCCGACGTGGCGGGCCTGGCGGAAGCCCTGTTCGGGGCGGGGAAGGGGCTGTCGCCGATCTTCTATATCACCATTGGCTCGGGGATCGGCGGCGGGATGATCATCGACGGCGAAATCTACCGCGGCTGTGGGCGCGGGGCGGCGGAATTCGGTCACCTCAAAATCTTGTTCCCCAAGGTGATCGACAATGACACCGGTCGGACCGAGATGGGGTTGCTACCTCTGGAAAAGGTGGCTTCCGGCTGGGGCATCGCTGCCCGTACGAGTGCGTCGCTCGCTCGGGGTTGGCAATCCGATGCGCTTCTCCGCCTGGCCGCAGGCCAGCTGGAGTGTATCACGGCCGCCCATGTGGCACAGGCGGCGGAGCAACGGGACCCCTTCGCGACAAGGATCTTAGCAGATGCATGGGGGTGCCTGGCTCAAGCGCTCAATCAGGTCATCACCCTCCTCTGCCCGCGGCGGATCATCATCGGCGGTGGGGTGGCACAAATGGGCGCGAAGCTGCTGTTCACCCCACTCCGCCAGCTGGTGGCCGACAGCGTCTTCCCCCCCTTCGCCGGCTGCTACGACATCGTGCCGGCGGCCCTCGGCGAGGAGGTCGTCGTTCACGGGGCGTTGGCCTTGGCACGCCAGCGCCTGGGCGGGTAAACTTACCATCGTCTCTGGCACCCGAGCATTGTCGAGGGCGGACGGATGAGTTCTGAAGCGACAGCCACAGCCCTGATGACGGCGGCAGAGTTCTTCGACTGGCTTCACCGCCCGGAGAACCAGGGGAAGCATTTTGAACTCGTCCGCGGAGAGGTGGTTGAGGTGTCCCGACCAGGCGAACTGCACTGCCTCGTTTGCGCCAACGTCACCTGGTTGCTCGGCAATTACGCGCGCCAGCGACGCAAGGGGCGTGTGCTCCCTAATGACGCCGGCATCCTCCTGGCCAGAGATCCCGACACGGTGCGCGGTCCCGATGTCGTGTTCTTCGACGATGTGCGCCCTTACGACCAGCTGAACCCAAAGTTCGCGGAAGGACTTCCGGCCCTGGCGGTGGAAGTCTTGTCTCCGAACGACCGCATCGGTAGGGTCACACGCCGTATCACGGAGTTGCTGCAAGCCGGGATCCGGCTCGTCTGGGTCATCGACCCGGAAGCCCGCGACGTGACCGTTCATCGCCAGGGCAAGGATCCGCACGTCTTCGACGCGACGCAGGAACTGACCGGCGAGGACGTACTCCCGGACTTGCGCTTCCCCGTGGCCGAGTTGTTCTTCGTCGCGGGAGAATGAGGTGACGACGCGCGGGGTTTCGCGACCGCGCATTCGGCCGGCTGCTGCGACCTCATGCCGGCGGTGCTCGGCGAGAAGGTCGTCGTCCACGGGGCCCTGGCACGGTGGCGGCTGGCGGATTGACCAGGCGGAAGAGGATCCCGGGAACGGGGAGGGGCAATTACATGGGAGGCCGGCGGGGCAACAGCCGTGCCCCGTGGCTGATCGCCACCACTTCGATGATATCGTCCCGGAGGCGGTACACGACGCGATAATTGTGGCAAAGCCGCTCGCGAATATCCTCGCGGTCGTATTCCGGCACCATGCCGCCCAGGTGCGGCCGTTCCGGAATGGACTCGATAAGGGCGACCATTTCCTCGGCGAAGACGTGGGCGTACCGATCAGAAGTACGGGCGATGTACTCGCACGCATCCCGCAGGTCGCGGACCGCCCGAGGGGACCAGATCAGCTGAGCCATGACGCCAGTTGTTTCTTCGCCTCTTCGTGGGGAATCCCTTGCCCTTCGTCGAGTTGGCGGAGCCCCTCATCGACCTTGAGGCGGAAGTACAGTTCTGCCATGATGTCCGACACAGAAACATCCGCGGGCAGACGCTGGATCATCTCGATGACGGCTTCTTTCGTGGACATTGCCAGGGGCCTCTTCAACAGCGAACCCACCGCAATATGATTTTACTGCCCGCGACAACCGCAGTCATCAGGAAATAGCCGGGCCGGGAAGGTACGCCGGCATCAGTCCGCCTCCTGCGCCAGCAGTTCGACCGCCTCGCGCAGCCCGCGGTGGCTCTCGAAAAAGCGCTGCGCCAGGCTCTCCACCATGCTCAGGAATTTCAACAACTCGTTGACGCGGCGGAAGTGTTCCTGCGCCGCCTCCGCTTCCGCCTGCGCCCCCAGCGCCTCCGGCGACAGCTCCTCCTTGCAGCGCCGCAGCGTCGTCAGGATCGGGTCGATCTCGCGCCGCTTGCGCTGGTTGGCCACCAGCGTGAACATCTCCCACACGTCGCTCAGCGACTCGTAGTAGTCCTTGCGGTCGCCGCGCTTGTGGACGCGCCGTACCAGGCCCCACTCGACCAACTTGCTCAGGTTCATGCTCACGTTGCCGCGCGAGATGCCGAGCTTCTCCATAATGTCGTCCATCGACAGCGCGGCCCCGGTGATGTACAGCAGGCCGTGGATGCGTGCCATTGTCGGGCTGATGCCCCACAGCGAACCCATGTTGTTCCACAGCTCGACGAACTCGTCTTGCACGTGCTGCAGCCGCTGCGCCAGGTCGATCTTCTGAGCTTTCATGACTTTTAGCCCTTTTAGGAAGATATGAAAATTGTAAAGCTGCCCGGTCGGCGGTGCAAGCCCGGAGCGGCACCGGGCGCGCGCAGAGACGTTGGGTGGGAGGGGTTGTAGCGGCGCGGCAAGGGGCCGTGGCGAGGGCAGGCGGACGCGGACGGCCGACGGCGCGGGGCGGGCCCTCGCGCGTCAGCCGAGGAGCGCGCGGATCGGCTGGCCGTTCTCGACGAGGAGGAGATCGCGGCCTTGCAGCGCCGGTGCGAGCACGGGCCGGCGACGTCCTACGCCGCCTGCCGCCTCGGCGCAGGCGGCCCTTCGCCCGCGCTGGTCACCGGCGTCCGGCATGCCGGCCACGCCGCCCTCACCTCTTCCAGCACCCGGCCGACCGACGCGGGGTCCACCGGCCAGAACTCCGACCGCTGCAGGCAATCCCGCAGGGCCAGCCAGTCGTCGTGGCCCCACCGGCCCGCGCGGGCGGCCACCCAGTCCCGGGCCGTGCCCGACTCCCGCCAGCGCGCGAGGTTCCGGTGCTCCGCCTGGATTTCGTCGAGCTCCCCCATGACTGCGGCCGGGTCCAGCGGCCAGAACTCCGACGGATGCAGAGCATCCAGCAGGGCCTGCCAGTCCGCGCGGCCCCACCGCCCCGCGCGGGCCTCCACCCACCGGCGCGGCTGGCCCGACTCTCGCCAGCGGCGCAGGTTCCCGTATTGCCGCTTGACCTGCTCCAGCACGACCCCGACGGCTTCAGGGTCCAGGGGCCAGAACTGCGATGGCCGCAGGCTGTCCAGCAGGGCCAGCCAGTCCCCGTGGCCCCACTCCCCGCGGCGGGCCTCCACCCACAGCCAGGGCTGGCCGGACTCCCGCCAACTCCGCAGGTTCCACCACTCGGCCGTCAGCCGCTCCAGCACCGCCTCGGCCGCCTCGGCGTCCAGGGGCCAGAACTCCGACCGCCGCAGGCCCTCCAGAAGGGCGAGCCAGTCCGCCCGGTCCCACCGGCCCGCGCGGGCCTCGATCCACTGGCGGACCTCAGCCGACTGCTCCCAACGGAACAGGTTCCGCCACTCCGCCTGGATCTCCGCCAGCACCGCCCCGACCGCGTCGGCGTCCAGGGGCCAGAACTCCGACCGTCGCAGGCCTTCCAGCAGGGCCAGCCAGTCGTCGTGGCCCCACCGGCCCGCGCGGGCCGCGACCCACCGCCGCGGCTGTCCCGAGCGCTCCCAGCGATGGAGGTTCTGCCGCCGCCGCCTGGCCTCCTCCAGGGCCGAGCCGACGGCGTCCGGGTCGAGCGGCCAGTACGCGGACTGCCGCAGGCGCTCCAGCAGGGCCAGCCACTCCGCGGGGTCCCACCGGCCACCCTGGGCCTCCACCCAGCGGCGGGGCCAGCTCGATTCCACCCAGCGGCGCAGGTTACGGTACTGCTCCTTCAGCCCGTCCAGCGCTCGGCCCGCGGCGGCCAGGTCCAGCGGCCAGAACTCGGACTGATGGAGCGACCGCACCAGCGCGTGCCAGTCGTGGTCGCCCCACGCGCCGCCGTGCGCCTCGACCCAGCGGCGCGGCTCGCCGGACTGCTGCCAGCGGCGGAGGTTGTGCCACTCCTGCTTCAGCCGTTCCAGCAGCCGTTGGACCGCGTCGGGCTGGATTGGCGCGAAGCCGCGCTCGCGGAGGTTCTCCAGCAACCCGAGCCAGTCGGCGTGGCCCCACTGGCCGCCGTGGGCCTCGACCCAGCGGCGCGCCAGGCCCGAGCCGACGAGGCGGTGGAGGTTGGACCGCTCACGGTTGAGCCGCTCCAGGAGGGTCGCCGCCTCGGGGGGCTCCAGCGGCCAGAACTCGCAGTGGCGGAGGTTCGCCAGCAGGGTGAGCCAGTCGCGGTGCCCCCAGTGGCCGCCGTGGGCGTCCACCCACGCCTGGGGCTGGCCCGATTGCTGCCAGCGGCGGAGGTTGTCGGTAGCGTCGGCATCGAGTTCGCGGGACATGGTGCGGTACGCCGTCATCGGGGAAAGGATGTCAACCACTCGCCGCGGCACGGAGGGCGCCGCTGGGGGAGCAGCGGGACGAATGCCCTCCGGCACACCTTAACTATCGTCGCGCGCGGCACCGCGGCGTGCGTAGAGAACTCCCAGGTTGCCTTCTTTCTCACGCTCAGCTGCCGGCCATGAGTCTGGAGCGGGGTAACGGGGAGAGGCGGTGCGGACGGGCTGTGGCGGGACTGGCGACGGTTCGTGGCCTTAAGAGCGCCTAAAAGAACGTGGCGGACTGGCAGTTCGAGATGATGGCGTACCCGAACCGCTCGCACTCGATCAGCGAGGGGCGGAACCTGCCAACGACGAAATAGTTTAGCCGCCACAAAGCCCACGGGTTGCAACCCGTGGGCTTTAATGGCGTTCCCGGCTCAGCCCTGGGCGGCGACCGGCTCGGGCGCCGGCGTCTCGGCGGCCTTCTCGGGCTCCGTCGGCGGGTTCTCCGTCCAGTGAACGCGGTCCTCGTGCGCCTGCCGCAGCGCAATGCGGTTGATCACCTGCAGGAACGCCAGCGCACTGGCCTCGATGATGTCCGTGCTCACCGCCCGGCCGCGCAGCACCTTGCCGTGGTACTCCGCCTCGACGTGCGCCTCGCCCTGCGCGTCCTCGCCGACCGTCACGCTGCGCACCGTGTAGTCGCGCAGCTTGACGTCGATGCGCGTGATGCGCTCGATCGCCTTGAAGACCGCGTCCACCGGGCCGTCGCCGATCACCGACTCGCGCTCGATGCGGCCCTCGTGGTGCCACAGGCACACCGCCGCCGACGGGATCGTCCCCGACCCCGCGTTGCACGTCACCGCCTCCAGCGTCCACACCGCCGGCCCCTTGTGAATCTGTGACTCCGCCAGCGCCTCGATGTCGGCGTCGTAAACCTCCTTCTTGCGGTCCGCCAAGGCCTTGAAGCCCTCGAAGACGAGCTGCAGCTGAATGTCGTCGAGGTGGTAGCCCAGCTCGCGGATGCGCTGCCGCAGCGCATGCCGGCCGCTGTGCTTGCCCAGCACCAGCTCGGTCTTCTGCAGGCCGACGTCCTCCGGCCGCATGATCTCGTAGGTACTGCGGTCCTTGAGCATGCCGTCCTGATGGATGCCCGCCTCGTGCGCGAAGGCGTTCTGGCCGACGATCGCCTTGTTGCGCTGCACCTGCATGCCGGTCACGCCCGCCACCAGCCGGCTCGTCGGATACAGGCGCTTCGTGTTGATGCCCGTCTGCAGTTTGAAGTAGTCGGCCCGCGTCTTCACTGCCATTACGATCTCTTCCAGGGCGCAGTTGCCGGCGCGCTCGCCGATGCCGTTGATCGTGCATTCGACCTGGCGGGCGCCCTCGACCAGGGCGGCCAGGCTGTTCGCGACCGCCATGCCCAGGTCGTCGTGGCAGTGGACGCTGAGGACCGCCCGGTCGATGTTGCGGACGTTCTGCTTGAGGTAGCGGATGGCGGCGGCGTACTGCGTGGGCACCGCGTAGCCAACCGTGTCGGGGATGTTGACCGTGGTGGCGCCCGCCTCGATGACCTTCTCGACCACCTCGGCGAGGAACTCCAGCTCGGTGCGGGCGGCGTCCTCGGGCGAGAACTCGACGTCCTCGCAGGAGCCCTTGGCGCGCTGCACGCCCTCGACGGCCCGACGGACGATCTCTTCCTTGGCCATGTGCAGCTTGAAATCGCGGTGGATGGCGCTGGTGGCGAGGAAGACGTGGATGCGCGGCCGGGCGGCGTCGGCCAGGGCCTCGGCGGCGCGGTCGATGTCGGCGGGATGGCAGCGGGCCAGGCCGCAGATGATCGGCCCCTCGACCTTGCGCGCCACCGCCTGGACCGCCTCGAAGTCGCCCGGCGAGGCGATGGGGAAGCCAGCCTCGATCACGTCCACGCCGAGGTCCTTCAGGGCCAGCGCGATCTCGAGCTTCTCCGCGAGGTTCATGCTGCAGCCCGGCGATTGCTCGCCGTCTCGCAGCGTCGTATCAAAAATGATCAATTTGTCGGGGTTGCTCGAACCGGCATCCATCGGAAGGACCTTCTGGTAAAATGCGGCACGGCGGCGACTCGTGGATGGTACCGGGCCACTGCTCGCCATCCCTCAAGGTGGTGTCACTTCCTTCAATGGGTCACGGGCCGCCGACCGTGCCTGGGTCGGACAAGGACTCTGTTACCTCTGGGGGAACGAAAAAGCCCTGGAACCTTCGGGTCCCAGGGCCGCTGTCTACAACCGCGCTGCGTTCGCTCGCGACAACGTACCTAGGACCAATCCCCCTTCCGGGGGAGCAGAAGATCCAGCAGGGTGAGCAGGTACGCCATCATGCTCTTATCACCAACAACGAGTGCGCGGGCCTCATACTATTGAAGTTTCTAATGTAGAGCGGCGGCGCGAGGAATGCAACGGTTCTTTCGCGAAAATCCGGAAAACTTGCTACTTCTTCTCGATGAGCGACTGCGACTTGATGACCGTATGCTCCTCGGGGAAGGTGTGGAAGCTGGACAGGAACAGGCAGCCGGCGCGGGCCTCGACGGTGACGAAGCCGAGGGGGGCGAGGGCGAGGCGGTGGTTGGGGCGGAAGTTGTGCAGCAGGCCGCGCTTGCCGCCATCGGCGAGGATCTCGTCGTGGACGTGCAGGAAGATCTCCGGCTGCAGGGCCTCGACCTGGAAGGACGTCTGGTAGGTGACACCGTGGGCGCACGCCAGGTGGCCGCCGTGCTCGCCGCGCAGCCGGTAGCTGAGCAGGCGGCGCTTCTCGGGCAGGATCTGGTCGGAGGCGGCGGCGACCTCGGTGAGGTACACGTCGCGGTTCTCCCAGGTGATGACGTGGCCGGTGCGCGTGATCCACACGTTCAGCTCGTAGTCCTCGCGCTGGACCTTGCGGCTCGCGAGGATCTCGAACAGTTCCGGGTGCAGCGGCCTGCCGTAGAGCTGGAAGACCAGGTCGCAGACGCGCGGTCGCACGTAATCGACGCTCATGACACTTGACCCGTGTTCCGCCGAACGGATCGCCTCTTCTCCTCCGGGCGATTATAGGCGGGGCGCGCGGCGGCCACAATGCGTCTTCACAGGGCCTGCGCACGGCGCCGGTAGGGCAAAATGGGGAGTCTGCGCCACGACTGTACCTCCCCGCCTTCATGCGTTCATGGGCCGCCGCGGGACGAAGGGATCGGGCCGCGGCGGCTGCGGGGCGGCGCTGATGACGGGCGGCGCGCCCACCACCTGCAGCTTGTCCGTCAGGTCCTTCGCCACGTTCGCCCGCTTCAGGAACAGCAGCGCGAAACACGTGTCGCAGACGCCGGGGAAGCGGTCGCGCCAGCTGCCGTCCTCCTTCTGGTTCTTCACGATCACGTCCGAGCCCCAACCGTACCAATCCTTGCCGTTGATGCTCTTGACCAGGCCGAAGATCATCCCCACCCGCTCCACCGACCAGAGGAAATACAGGTCGCCCCAGCAGTCGGCGCCGAAGTACGTCCCCTTGAGCAGCGTGGCGTTATCCAGGGCCCCGAGCTTGTTCTTAATCAGCCCTTTTTCGTCCGGCGGGGCGTCGTGCCAGGCGCGGTAGAGGTCCATCATCTTTTTAGTGTGCTCGTGGCGGCTGACGCGCTCCTCCTTGGACAGGCGCCTGGGATCCCAGCCGATGGCCTCGGTGATGTAGGCCAGCCCCTTCTTGATCGCCGGGTCGTCCTTGATCACGTTGCGGGCGACCGCCGGCTTCTTGCCCTTGCCCTTGTCCTTCTCCTTCGCCAACCGGTCCGCATCGACGCCCTGGCCGACCGCCAAACCGATCAGGCCGGCGCAGGTGGTCCCGCCCTTCAGGAAGCCATCGTCGCGGGCCTTGTAGCCCCAGCTGCCATTGTCGTTCTGGTTGCGGCGGTAGCGGTCCTCGATCATCTTGAGCGAGGCGTCGGTCTTGACGTTGTACTTGCGCGCCGCCCACAGCGCCAGCGTGCAGAACTGGTTGATCGAGTTGTCACCCTTGCTGTGGTCGTCCTTGTCGCCCACCGTGGGGATCGGCCGGCCGGCGTTCAGGTCGGCGAGGATTTTCTGGTGCTGCGTGTCGCTGATGGGCTTGCAGGAATAGTCCCAGCCGCCGTTGGCGTTCTGCGAGGCGATCATCTGAGTGGCGATGCGCTGGATCAGTTCGCGGTCGCGCGCCTCGGGGGCGCGATCCTTCGACTCGTACCAGCGGTCGAGAAACAGGATAGCGATGGCGAGCGAATAGGTGAAGTGCAGCGTGGGCGCCGCCTGGCGCACCGTGTCGATCGCCTTGCGGACGGCCTTGTCGCTGGACGGCTCGTCGCACTCCAGGAGGGTCAGCCCGGCGAGGGCCACCACGCCGACCTGCGAACCGGCCCCCGTGTCGTTGAAGTAGTAATCCTTGCTGCCCTCGTTGATCTGCTTCTTGAGGTAGGCGACGCCGCGCGCGATCGCCCGGTCGATCTTCGCCTGCCGGGGGTCGGCCGCCCGGCCCGGCGTCGGGCGATCGAACGGCTCGACGGCCGGCTTCTTATTGAGCAGCAGAACGATGACAAAGACCGCCACGATGGCCAGGATGCCGCCGATGCCCAGGACCCAGGGCAGCGCACTGCGCCGCGGCGGCCTGCGGCGCTGGATCAGCGGCTCGTGGTCGAATGCGGGGGCGGATGCCCGGGCCGGCGCGGACTGGACCGCCATCGGCGGCGCCATCGGTGCGGACCGCGGCCCGCGCGCGACCGCCTGGGCGGCGGGGACCGGCGCGGGGCCGCCCACCGTGAAGACCGCACTGCAGCGCGGGCACTGGACGTGCGCCGGCAGCGCCTGCGCGATCTGGAGCGGCATCTGACACTTGGGACAGGCACATTGCATCACTGACATGGCACTTCGCCTTCCGGCCAGGGGATCGAGAGAATGCGTCTTGCGGTTGAGTATAGGTGCCGCGCCGGCAGCCCGCTAGTGTCCCGCTGCGGAAGTTCTGCAAGGAATTAGGGAAGGCGATATCATGGGAGTAATCCTCGCCGAACAACGGAGGTTATCTCATGCGCGGCCGCAAACCTCGTCCCTTCTCGGTGCTGTGTGCCGATCTCCCTGC
>JBBRPS010000043.1:0-23713 GCA_038227745.1 Gemmatales bacterium
GAATTCTCACGTCCGAGGACAAATCCGGCGGGGTTATGCTATGCCATGAACTGAATCAAGGCAAGATGCACGGGTAACGGATGTACGGGTTTGTCCGGTCCAACAAGAATGCCAAGTAATACTTGCACAGATCCTTAGACGTGGAAGTGCCGTACTGGGACGAGTCCATGCTTGAGGGCGCGGAGAAGTTCAGGCTGCTGTCCAAGGGCGTCTGCATCATGGAGAGGACTTGCGTTTTGTTGAAGGGGTTGGTGGTCATGGGGCAATTGGAAGACGGATAAAAGCGGCTTCAAAGTGGCGTTAGACCCCAGCGTTCAGGGCTCCGGTGGGTTCATGGATCGAGGGTCCAATCCTACCACACCGTCAAGTCCATCTCCTTGCCCGATGTGCAGCACTGCGGTAGGGTCGGCCCATGTCACATCTCACGATTTACAGCATAGGTTTCCTCGTCCTTGCTGTCCTCCTCGCCTTTTCGGGGTTCTTTGCGGCAATCGTGATGACGGATGATAAATCGCCACAGATAGCTTCAGGCGCAATCACGTTCAAGATCGGTTCCTTCATTTCCATGCTGGTTGCATCGGCCCTCATGATCTTTCTCTCACTTCCTTCGTCGGACACCATCCCTGCAATCGCCCCAGCTCCTGGCCCAGTCGTCAGCCCCGAGGCGGTCATGAGGCGGCTGCAGGTCATCCAGAAGGCGGCCGACGTCGGCCTGCACCTCCAGATGAAGACGCCGGCGGGCGTGTATGACCTGCACCTCCCGCTGCTGTTCTTGTTCCTGCTGATGTTCATCGGCTTCTGCTTCCGGTCCCCAAAATGACGCCCCGACAATGCCGTAAGGTGAAGTACCGGACGCGAGAGCAGGCCGAGAAATCCCTCGCGGCCCTCCGAGAGCAAGGCCACTACGACGAGAAGTGCAACGCGTATCTGTGCCTGAACTGCGGCGACTGCTTCCACATCGGCCACACGCGTGACCGTTCCCCCTGATCCTTGCCGCCGACGCGACCCCGGCGTAACGTCGTCCTCCCATGAAGCTCCTCTACTCCCCGGAAGCCGGCTGCTACCGTTTGAGGAAGGACAGGGACGTGACGTGCAGCTGGATCTTCCAGGGAGGCAGATGAAAGATCGACTTCGGCGGAGGGTCGTGACGCCGCCCTTCGGTCACTGCTTACTGATCTGCACGAGTAGTCAACCCGATTTCCTTGCCCGCCAAACACCCAACCTCTACCCTCGCTGTCAATGCCTACCGTCAAGTACCACTACGCCCGCCCGCCGTTCCCGCCCGCCCTCTACGACCGATTCAGAAAGTTGGCGAAGAAGACCGGGCACAAGAAGCGGGGTGAGAAGTGGATCCTGATGGGCAAGCTCCTCGACGTCTGCGAGAAGCACCACGAGGAGTTCAGACACAACCCGGATGCCTGATGCTGCCCTACGCCCTGGCTCACCGGCTCTTGCTGGCGGGCTATTCGCAAGGCGTGAACGTGGCCCTTCCCGTCGAGTCCGAGAACGACGCCTACTGCCCCTCGGGCGAGGACCTGGTGAACGAGCTGGGGGCTCTTTTCGATCGGCTCGACGAGTGCGGCAGTCGCTTCT
This sequence comes from Gemmatales bacterium, assembly GCA_038227745.1. Taxonomy (GTDB): domain Bacteria; phylum Planctomycetota; class Planctomycetia; order Gemmatales; family Gemmataceae; genus DASPXY01. Next base: position 1,594 of record JBBRPS010000043.1, read on the forward strand.
GCGCCTTCGGGCGGGGTACAAACCTGGTCTTCTGGGGCGCAACCTGTGAGGAGGCCCTGGCCCATCTCTACCTGCACTTACACCCGTGAAGTTCTCCCGCATCCTCCTCGCCAAGCTCCTTCGCCGCCCGCTCGGCGAAGTGCTCACATACCAGTCGGTCGAGCGGCACGACGACGGCCGCATCTCCTTCCGCCGGCGGATCGACCGCGACGTCTGGGAGTTCTGCATCCTCCCCGCGTACCAATGAGGCGCCCCCACTACATCGGCTCGGCTTCCGGCTACAAGGGCGTGGTGTTCCAGCCCCACGACCCGCCACTCAAAAAGCCCTGGAAGGCGTACCTCCGGCACCACGGCCAGTACGTCTGCCTCGGCTATTTCAAGAGGAAGGAGGAGGCGGCAGCCGCGCACGACAAGGCCGCACGCAAGCTCTTCGGCCCGAAGACGTACCTCAACCGCGAGCACGGCTGCAGGCCGCTGCGGCGCAAGAGGCCCGCGAGGAATCCTCCTCGACAGGACCCACGCGACCTGCTCAAGTACGGCCTGAGCCTCCTCGGAGACCCGCCCTTCCCCACCCGCTGACCCCATGAAGTCCCTCTACCTCCTCCGCAATTCCACCGAACACATCGCCGAACTCTTCAAGATCGACACCCGCTACAACGACCTGGTCAGCGAGGCCAAGAAGCGGTTCAAGGCCGCCCACCCCGGGGCCGACCTCGACACCTCCCCGAAGTGGGCCGACATCCTCGCCGAGATCGAGAGCGAGCGCATGGAGGAGTTCAAGGTGCTGCGGGAGATGGTGGTGGACGTGCAACGTTCGCCGGGCTCGGACGTCATCTAAGCATGCCCCTTCTCTCTCACCTCGTCGGCCTGGCCATCGGCGGCGCCCTCATCGCCCTGGTCTTTTACGTGATCTACTGGACCTTCAAGCAGATCCCGTTCCCGCCCCCCTGGGGCGTCATTGTGAACGTCCTGATCGGGATCGCGGCCCTCGTGGCCCTTCTCGCTGCTGCTCAATACGTCCTCCCGCTGGCTCGGGTCTGAGTCAGTGCAGGGGGTAGGCGACGTTCCTCACCGTCGGGTCCCAGCACGCCCGGCAGTCGCCGCAGTTATTGCTCTGCTGCAAAGCCGGGCACGTCGCGTCCGCATGGTCGGTGACGACCGTGGACGTCGTCGGCCACTTCGGCGGCTTCCCGTCGATCATGTGGGCGGAGAGGCGGACCACGAGATTATCCGGGGATTCGATCCCCAGTTTGATCGCCTCGCGTGTCGCGGTGTGGATCGTCTGAATCTCTCGGCTCGGCTCCCAGAAGATCACGTCCCGGACGTTGAGCGCGATCCGCATGATGTTGAGCTGGTGGTTGACGCCCTGGACGTCTCCGCTGTCGAAAAGGCGCATGTAGTCGTCGCAATACCAGCGGCACATGGCGATCATCGCCGCCACCCAGAGCGGGTTGAAGATGCCCTGATACCGCCGCTCGTAGGCGGCCTGGACGTTCCCCATGCGAAAGAGGTTCTTCAGCGCGTAGCACTCGCTGCAGGTCGTGTTGGGCTTCTGGGCGAGGACGGAGCCGATCCGGCAGCGGCTTGCGGGGAGACCCCAGGCGTAGCACGGCATCTTGCTCGGCTTTGAGAAGCCACCGACGATCTTTTCGGCCATCCGCTTGCGGGAGACGAAGACGATGTCACGATCGAGCTGGGCCTGGTCACCTTCGTAGAGGGGCGGCTCGGGTTCCTTCTCGCCGGCGACGGGCAGAGACAGCCTCGGCAAGCGGCGGGGAGTGTACCACTCGGCCGAGGCTGGTCTTCATAGCCCGCTGTTCTCAGCCCTTCCTCACCACCATGTTCCGGGCATAACGCAGGGTACAGCCTATTACGTCAAGACGATATGATTGTAATGGGTCTGTTTCGTGGCACCATGTCCGCATGGTTGATTTGACCCCCATCGAGAGGCTGAGCCTCAGCCCCCGCGCCTACTCCATCCTGGTCGGCAACGGCATTGACTTCGTGGAGCACCTGGCCCTCTACACCTACGGCGACCTCCTGGAGCTGCCGGGGGTCGGGAAGGTTATGGCCGAGGACATCAAGCTCTCGATGACGGCGGGCGGGTTCCCGCTCGCTACGAACCTTGCCACCCTCCACGCCCGGGAACGCCACCGCCAGGAGTTCGAGGCCCGGTACGCGAAGGAGTACCCGGAACTGTTCAAGCGATGAGCCCCGAGCCGAAAAGCAGCGGCGAGATGGACCACGGCCCCCCGAATTCCGTGCTGTGGACGCAAGACCTGGTCCGCTCCGCCGAGCAGAAACTGCGGGAAGCCCTCCAGGCGTTCAGGGACTGCGAGGCCCGCCTGGAACGCGCGAAGGAGACCCATCGCGAGCAGATCGGCAGGTCTCTGACTTCCGCGATCCCCGAGGAAAGACGGATGGCCCAATCGGTGGCCCAATTCTGGGAGGTTCCGATCCCCGACGAAGCATGAAACCCGCCCGCATCTCCACCGCCCCCGCCTACGACCTCAGTGACCTCTACCTCCGAGCCCGCCTCTTCCTCCGCGAGGCGAGCCCCGTCCCCCTGAGCCCCGGCCAGGAGGCCCGCGTCGTCCGCCGCCTCGTGCGGCAGTCGCTCGGGATCAAGGAGACGATGATGTCCCGCTTCTGACCTTGGACTTCTACCACCCCGCCATCCAAAAGGCTCTCACTCAAGAACTCCTCAACGAAGCGGACGAGACCACGCTCCAGAAGTTCGAGGCGATGGCTCACCGCCTGGAACACCTCAAGCCCACGACGGAGCACCTACGCAGAATCCTCTACGCCCTCCTGCAAGAGCAGGAGGATAGGACACTTAATTCTTTTCCCCCTCTGACAATGATCGCTGAACCGTATATCTGCATCAAAGGACCGCAGGCGGGAACCATCACCTGGGATCATATCGAAGGCGAATGCCCGGAAACGATGCAGCCCTACGCCGACTTCGAGAGGGAGAAGATGAAAGCAATAGCTGAGGGCAGTCAGGTTTGGGGTCCTGACTTTGAAGCGTACCAAGACACCGGATACAAGATCTTTTGTAAGTCCGGCCGCGATTACAATTCTCATAAATTGATCCGCTATGGATCATGTGAATATGCGGATAGCTCCGAATCCTCCCGTCTCCTCAAGCGATGCGAATTCCTGAAGGCCGTGTTCGAGAAGGAAGGGGTGGAGTGGTTGCCGAAGCAAGAATGCAGCAAATGCGGATTTATAAACTGCGTCTGTGAAATGGTGAAGCCCAAAGAAACCGACGTCGTCAAGGTCCTGGTGCAGAAGTGCGACTGCGACCCAGAGTTGCGGCAGGTCTGCGACGTGTGCCAGGGGCTGAAGCCGGAGCGGGCGACCTGCGAACACGGTGTTGAGAAGACGCGGCCCACAAAGTGCTCGCAGTGCTTCGGGAAAGGCCTTGAGGAATTAACTGGCCTGATTGCTGAGGAAACTCCCGAACCCGACTACTACACTCGCGCCGAGTCCGCCGCCCTGGAAGAACTCGTCTACGCCCTCAAGGAGAAAGTCCAGGCCCTGCAGGATCGCGACGTCGAATTCCACAAGGCGTTGCTGGGCTACCTGTCTGGAATCGCCACCTCGGCACAGCGGTCCGCCGTAAAAGCCCTCCAGTCCCGCTTCTTCCCCTGATGTCCTACCACTGCTCCTCCTGCGGCAAGGCCCACGAGGGCCGCCCCTTCCCCCACTTTCGCCCCACGACGCTCTGGGAGAAGGTCCGCTGCTATTTCGGTAGGCACACCGTCGAGGGGGAATTCTGCCTCGTGTGCCGGGGCTGGTTCGCCCCGTGCCGCAACTGCGCCCACACCGGCTACTGGGGAGTCTGCGGCGACTGCCAGGCGGTCTAGCGCCGCCCGTCACAGACAAGAGCCATCCGCAGTGGTAAACTGCCCACGATGCCAGCCTTCCGCCCAGGATCCTTTCTCGACCGCGTGTTTTCCGGAGGACGGGCGACTTCTCCCGTGCCCGAGAGCCGTGCGTTGGAACAGATTCCGGCCCCGTTCATGGCGGCCTTCGGCGGCCTGGCCGGGATGCCCCACCCCTTCAAGCCCTACGAGTCGCTCAACTACTACGGCGACAACCTCTGGCTCTACGCCTGCATCAGCATCGTCTCGCAGGAAGCCTCGCGGGTGAAGCTCAAGCTGATGAAGCGGAAGAAGAATGCCGAGGACGAGGGCGTCCCCGAGCACCAGGCTCTCTCGACGCTGCGCAGGCCCATGTCGATCAAGGAAGGCCGCTCCATCCTCACCTCGACCCAGTTCAAGCAGCTGCTCTTCAAGTACATCCTCCTCAACGGCGAGGGCTACATGCTCCTCGATGGCCGGATGAAGGGCAAGTTCGGCGGTGCCCCGACCCGACTCCACCCCCTCATGCCCGCCTTCGTCCTGGAGAAGCTCAACGCCCAGTACGAGATCGAGTGCTACCTCTACCAGGCGGCCGGCAGCCAGATCGAGCTGGACCCGCTCGACGTCGTCCACTTCAAGGACCCCGACCCCAAGAACTGGTACCGGGGCCACTCGCCGGTGCAGTCGGCCCGCTTCGCCCTCGATTCGCACAAGGAGGCGGACGAATTCAACTACTACCGCCTGCTCAACCGCGGCGTCCCGGACCTGTTCCTGTCGCCGGAGAACAAGATGTCTCCCGAGGAGCAGAAGCGGTTCAAGGAGCAGTGGCAGCAGCAGTACGCGGGCTCCAGGAACGGCGGCAAGACCGTCGTCTTTCCCACGAAGATGGGCGTCACGGGCGTCCAGACGACGACCGCCGACATGCAGTACGAGCAGCTCAAGAACCTCTCGAAGGACGAGATCCTGGCCAACTTCCGCATCCCGATCGAGATGCTGGGCAAGACCGACTCCCAGACGCGGGCGAACGCGGAGGCGAGCAACTACGTCTTCCAGCGGTTCACGATCCTGCCGCTGATCGAGTCCTTCGTGGACACGCTGACGAACGACTACCTGCCTGCCTTCCCGAAGAGCGACGACCTGTACTTCGGCTTCGAGGAGTTCGTGCCCCAGGACCTCGAAGACAAACGCAAGACCACGCAGACGCTCTTCGGCATCGGTGCCCTGACCCCGAACGAGGGCCGGGTCGGCTTCGGCCTGGACAAGCTGGAAATCCCGCAGGCGGACATCCCCTTCGTGCCGTTCAACGTCACGCCGCTCGCCGCCCAGAACCCTAACCCCGTCATTGATGACGACGTCGAGGCCGACCTGGAAGGCGACGACACCGACGAAACGGACGACGACGGGGAGCGCTCCGCGAAAAAAAAAAGCCTGAAGCGGTCGGACGACCCGGCTTCTGACGACCCATCCGACGAGCTGCCCGCTGACGTCAGCGAGTTCTTCGACAAGGAGAAGGAAACCTCGATCCTGGCACTGCTCACCGTGCCGTTCCTGCTGGAAGCCTTCCGCCGCGGCATCGACCTGGCGAACCAGGGCGCGACGGACCCCGTGCCCGAGGAAGACATCTTCAACGCCAACGTCCGCAAGGCCATCGAGGAGAAGAGCCTGGCGATGTCGGCCAAGGCGGTGCAGACCACCGAGGACCAGCTGCGGGAAGTCCTGCTGCAGGCTCACGACGACGGCGTCGGCGTCCGGGGCCTGGCCTCGGAGATCAACGACCTGTACGGCGAGTCGATGGGCTACCGCTCGCTCAGGATCGCCCGGACGGAGATCACGGGCTCGATCAACGACGGCGCGATGCAGACCTACGCCGACAAGGGCTACACGGCGAAGATGTGGTCCACGACGATGGACGGGCACGAGCGCGATTCCCACGGGCAGGCGAACGGGCAGACGGTGCCGATGGACGAGCCCTTCCATCTTGCTGGCGGCGATGGCATGTTCCCTGGTGACCCTTCGCTTCCCATAGAGGAAATCGCGAATTGCAGATGTGTGATTCAGCCCGCAGATTCCGCCAACTCCGATGACTCCCAGGCGGCCGAGGATCGCCAGATCAAACTCAATCAGCTCTTCCTCCGCTACCACGCCGACGTCGAGGCGAAGTTCCGCACGGCGATCGTCGGCTACTTCCAGCGGGAGCGGGGCGCGATCGTCCACAAGCTCACGCCGCCCAACCTGTAGGGGCACGGGAAAGGCCTGACCGCAACCTGTGGTAAAATACACACGATTTTCCCTCCCGACGCCCCATGTCCGTCGTCCAAAGACTACATCTCCCTGTCGCTACACGATCCGTTGACAAGAAGAATTTGACCGTAGACATCGTTGCCTCCACCCCTTCGGTGGATAGCTACGGGACCGTCATCGACCCGAAGGGCTGGGACGTGGAGCAGTTCAAGCGGAACCCCGTCATCACCTGGGCGCACGACGACCGCGGTTTCACAGGCTCGGACGGTTTGCCCATCGCCAATGCCCTGCCCGAGACCGTGCGCGTGGAGAACGGACAGCTCAAGATGCGTCTGCGGTTCACCCCCGAAGACGTGAATCCCTTCGGCTACAAGGTCTTCCGCATGATTGCCGAAGGCTTCATCCACGGCGTCTCCGTAGGCTTTGACCCCGACATGGAGGAAACCGACACGATGACGGACGGCGACGGCGACTCGGTGCAGATCTTCCGCAGCTCCAAACTTCTGGAAGTGGCGGTGGTGACGATCCCCAGCAACGACGATGCCCTGATCCAGCGGGCACGCCAGCTCAACCGCGAGGGCGACTTGGAGAGGATCCGTTCGCTCGCCCGGAACGTCGAGAAAATGGCCCGCGACATGGAAGACGACGACACGACCCTGTCCGCAGATGCGACCTGTGGCCGCTCCGACTGCGCCGGCCCCGGCAAGATGGACGCGTGCGCGATGGGCAAGCAGTGCGACTGCCGCTGCCACGAGAGGGCCGCGAAGCCCACCGACAACGGCCCGGAAGACGAGAGCCCCGCGGACGAGGGCAAGGAGGACGAGAAGGAACAGAAGTCCGCCGACCTCCCCGCGGCCCTGCACGACATGGCCCAGAAGATGACGGCCGAATACGTCCAGAAGTGCATCAGCTACTTCGAGCGCAAGCAGAAGCCGAACAAGGCAGCGACCAGAGTGCTGGCCAAGTTCTACAAGATTCGCGGCGATGAGCCCCCGGCCGACGAAGTGGCCGCCTGGAAGGGCGTGGAGGAGAAGCTTGAAGAAGTGATCGCCATCGTCAAGGTGGAAGAGGTGAAGGTCGAAGAGGTGAAAACGGAGGAGAAGCCCGCGGACGTTCCGGCTGCAGAGCCGACAGTCGAAACCCCGGCGGAATCGACGCCGGAAACTCCTGCATCCGAAACTGCCCCTGCAGAAGCTCCCGCCGAGCCTGCGCCCGAGACCCCCCAACCCGTAGAGGCTCCGGCTGCTCCGGTGGAAACTCCCGTTGCTCCCGCGGAACAACCCGCCGTAGACGTCACGCCGCCAGAAGCGGCCCCCACCCCGCCAATCACTCAATCGGTGGTTGAGGAAGCCCCTCAGCCCGCACGGAAAGCCTTCGTGCAACTCCCGCTCCCGGTCCTGCTGCTGCTCCGCAAGGGGCAGAACGCGGCGGTCCGCGAAGCCGCCGCAGAAGCCCTGCGGCAAGGAATCCCCCCGGAAAGTCTGGTTGGAATGTTCGCAGCCCTTGAGAAATAGGGCACCACCATTCCCCACTCACATCATGGAAACCCCCGTCAAGGAGGACCCCAAGGTCACCGAGGCCCTGGCCGAACTCCACAAGCGGATGGCAGGCAAGACTGCCACCGAACAGGTCCAGATGCTCGCGGATTTCAGCGCGCGGCATTTCGGCACCAAGAAAGAAGAGACCCAGACCCCGGTCTTCCTCACCGAAGACCAGTTCCAGCGCATGCTCACCGGCGTCGATGAGGCCAAGAAGGTCGCCGAGGAAGCCGCCGCGACCGCAGAGCGCAAGTACCACATCCCGGCGGGCGAGGCCAAGGCCATCGCCGTGGACAAGATCAGCAGCGAGCTGACCCGCTCGCAGCACCGCCACGAGGACTTCAAGCAGATGGCCAACGTCTTCCGCTCGATGGCCCTCGTCTCCACGGGCCGCGCCAACGCCTCCGTGCTCGACGCCGCCCGCGAGCAAGAGAAAGAACACATGGTCCGCACCGGACGCGAGGTCCGCAACATCGACGTCGGCACGGGCTCCGAAGGGGGCTTCCTGGCCCCGGAACTCTGGAACACGATGCTCTACGAGAACCTGGCCCGCGTCTCCCTGCTCCGCAAGTACGCCTACTGGTTCCAGATGGACAACCAGATCATGCGCTTGCCGAAGATCACCGCGAACCTCACGGCCAACACCGTCGCCGAGCTTAGCTCCGGCACCGGCAGCCAGCCGACGTTCGCACAGGCGACCTGGAACCTCAAGAAGCTCACGGTCCTCACGAACCCCTTCTCGATCGAGGCGCTTGAGCACGCACGCCCCGAGCTGGTGCAAATGCTCCTCAACGTCGCCACGGTGGAAATGAACCGCAAGATGGACGAGGTCTGCTTCAACACGACCGACTCCGCCTGGACGGACCTTTTGGACACGACCGTCAACCGCTACTACCTCGGCGGCTCGTCCACGTCCGGCAAGACGCTCGACACCACGGTCACCTTCGACGACATGGCCGGTCTCCTCTTCCAGCTCGCCGAGCAGTACGTCCCCGATGAGGACGTGCAGGGCTCCGGCATTGTGGGAGGCGGCGAGGCCCAGTATTTCGTCAACAAGTCCTTGATCCAGAACCTCTTGAAGATCAAAGGCACCACCAGCGAGTACATCTGGGGCAAGGTCACGGAACTCCAGAGCGGTCGCAAGATCTTCGGCAAGAACGTCCGCCGCGTGATCTCGCTGCCGTCCTCGGCGACCGCGGCCACGCAGTTCGCCGTCTTCGGCAACCTGCAATACCGCTGGGTCGGCTACCGGCCTGGGTTCATCATCGACCTGCTCCGCGAGGGCATCGTCAACGGCGTCAACCTCGCCCAGACGTCCGCCTACGCGCTGCGGATCAACCAGCTCATGGATATAGCCACCATCGACGACAACGCCTTTTCTCGGCTTAGCACAGCGGTAAGCTGAGAACACAAAAGTTGAACAATAGACGACCTTGCTCCTCCCTTACCGGAGGGGTAAGGTCTGTCTGAATGTCCACTGAAGATCTGGAGCGTCAACGGAAGTACAACCGAGAGTGGAAGAAGAAAAAGCGGGCGTCGATGACTCTGGAAGAGCGCCGGCAGGCCTCCGCCCGGTACAAGGAGTACCGAAAGCGTTGGTACACGGAGAACAAGCAGCGCGTGTATCAGCAAGTGATGGAATACCGTCGGAGGAACCCGGATAAGGTAAAAGCCTGGGCGAAGCGGGATAATGAGAGGCAGAGGGCGAACGGCTACAAGGCGCAGAAGGAGTGCCATCAAAGAAGACTGGCATGGTATCGTGACCTGAAGGCTGGTCTCTCATGCTCCCATTGCAGCGAGTCGCATCCTGCCACCCTGGACTTCCACCACAACGATCCCAAGCAGAAGGAATTCCACATAGGGCAGGTTGGCCGTTACCGCAATCGGGAGAAACTCCTGGCCGAGATCGCCAAGTGCTTGGTTCTCTGCAACAACTGCCACCGGATGGTGGAGGCCAGGAGAAGGAAACGAATACCAGCGAACCGCGACGAGGATCTCGCTGATGTCTTCGCTCGGCAAGATCGGCAATACGCCTGGTTCCAAAAAATCAAGCGGCAGCATTCCTGTGTGGACTGCGAGGAATCGCATCCCGTTTGCTTAGATTTCCATCACATTGACCCGACCACCAAGGAGTTTAGCATCGGCCAGAAGTGCCGTACCTACAGCAAGGAGCGTATCATCGCGGAAATCAAGAAGTGCATTTGTCTCTGCTCGAACTGCCACCGCAAGCTCCACTGGGAGGAGCGGCAGGCGAAGTTGCCCGGCGAGACAGCAGCGGCTTGAAGCGAGTGGGGGAAGAGCAAGGAATCCGCGTGGTATAATTGCCCCGTTTTCTTTTTATCCCCTCTTCTTTCTAATTTATGCCTCAGTCAAAGCAAAACTTCGTCACCCTGACGGACGGAGCCACCGTCGCGGTGGACTTCAGCGTCTCTGTCAACAACCAGGTTACCTTCGCTGGCAACCGCACGTTCACGTTCAGCAACCCGGAAACCGGGCAGATTTACTGCATCAAGATCATTCAGGACGGCACTGGTAGCCGAACTGCAACTTGGCCTTCCACGGTCGTCTGGGCAGGTGGTTCCGCACCCACGCTCACCACGACGGCAGCGTATAACGACATGATTTACCTCATGTACGATGGCGCGAAGTATCGCGACGTGGCGATCGTCAAGAACTACGCTTCCTGAGAAGCCTCCCTCTCCGCTCCTTCGAGCGGAGGGATGAGCCTTTTCTCCACCTCGCCCTATGGCAGCAGCAACTGATCTGTATTCCGGCCTGACGACCCCCACGGGCAACTATATCCACGCCGAGGCGGTAACCCCGAGCGATACCGTGGACCTGACCTACGTCTCCGCCGTGCTGTACGTCGGCGGCACGGGCGACCTGACGGTGATAACGAAGAACGGGGAGACCGTGCTGTTCCAGTCGGTCCCCGCGGGGACGCTCCTGCCCATCCGCGCGTCCCGGGTCAAGGCGACGGGGACGGCGGCGACGAAAATCACCGCCATGTCCTGACGGTCTTCTGCTATCCTGTCTCCAATTACTCCTTTCCAACCCGCACGCATGAAATACTTCGTCAGCGACTCGCGGTCCTTCCCCGACCACGGCGTCAAGTTCAAGGCAGGCCAGGTCGTGGACCTCACGGCGGACACGGCCGCCGTCTACAACGGGATCGTCCCCGGCATGTTCCAGCCGTACGACGCCGAGAAGCACACCCCGACCCCGAAGGTCGAGGAGGCGACTCCCGAAACGCCTGTCCCGACACCCGAAGAGACAGTGCCATCCCCCTTCGTCGCGACGCCGCCGTCCGACACGCAGGACGCGGAATAACTCTGGTATAATTTCCCCGATCTCCCCCCAACTCCCCAATGGCTGACTTTCTCACCTCGACCGACGGTATCATCAATGGCGCGATTGCCAAATCCTGGAAAATCGTGCTGACGTCCTCCAACGGGACGCTAAAGTTGGTCAACTTCGAGCCTGGCGACCTCCTGACCCTCGTGGTGCAGGAAGACGCCTCGGGGAGCAACTACACGCTGACCTTCCCGTCCTCGGTCCTCTGGCAGGCGAAGGCCGCGCCGAACCGCGACACCACGGCGAACGCCGTGGCGGTGTACACGTTCAGCTACGACGGCACGAACTTCCGCGACGCCTCGGGCGGGGCGAGCAAACTCCCGGCCCGGATCGGCTTCGCGGGCCTCGGCGTTCTTGTTGGCGCTGGAGTCGTTGCGCTGACGCTTGTTTCCAGCAATGGCAACAATGGACGCCCGCAGGCGGGAAGTTCGGACATACAGCAGTATTGCACGGGTTCCAGCTGTACTCTCGGCGTGAAGGTTGGCAAGGTGACCGCTTCCGGTTCGCAAGTCATTGGAGCAACAGGCTCCCTCGTGGTCGGCTCGATGACGCTCGATGAGCGCGGCTCGGACGCGAAGTTGATTATCAAGCGGACGGGCCAGGTGATCGCGAAGAGCACGATCTCCGGCACGACACTGACCCAGAACATCGCCGCAGCGGCGGCCGGGCGGCCGACGTGCTTCAACACGGGCGGCACCCTTTCCTACTGCCAGGCCACGGCGAACGGCACGGGCTGCGGTTGTAAGTAAGCATTCTCTGAGAGAAAAGGGGGTAGCCGCACGGCGCCCCCTTTTTGCAAAGGGTGGTGAAGTCGGTCAAGGCGATCTCTGCTATGCTTCCCCCATGCCTTACATCGTGACAGAACCCTTCTTCTGCGAGGAGCTGGAACGCGAGGTCCGCGTCGGCGAGTCCCTCAACCTGGCGGACGCGGAGGCGAGGAAGTACCGCGGCAGGGTCCGCAGGACGACGCAGGCGAAGGTTCGCACTTCCCGCTCCTGACGCATGGCCAACGCCATCCCCACCGATCTCACTACCGTTTCTGACTTCAAGCAAAGCCAGAACGTGTCCGGCACCGCCGACGACGCCTGGATCCAGCAGCTCATCACCCGGAGCACGGCCTGGATCGAGGGTCTGACCAGCCGCAAGTTCGTCGCCCGCCAGTACAACGGCGCTACCGGGACGGACGGGACCGCGACCCACCCGACGACCCGGGTCCCGGACGAGAACTACGTCTACTTCGACGGCGACCCGACCCTGATCGAGCCGAACGCCCGGAGTCCCTACTGGGGCACGGGCCTTTTCTACCTCCCCCAGTACCCGGTGCAGGCGAACACGGTGCTGACGTTCCAGCTCGCGGTCCTGCAGAGCCGCGATGACGTTTCCACGACCGGGGACGTGTGGGACACGACGGGCCTCAAGGAGGGCCGGGATTACCTCGTGGACCGCACCACGGGGGCACTCCGCATGTTCACGGGGCCGTTCCAGGCGGGCGTCAAGAACTACCGGGTGAAGATGGCGGCGGGCTACATGCTCCCGGCCGCGACTCCTGCCGCCCCGTGGGTCCCGACAGACCTCCAGCAACTGTGCATCGAGATGGCGAACCTGATCTACCGAGGGTCAAAAAACCTCAAGAGCGAATCCATCGGCCCCTGGAACCGCACGTTCGAGACGCAGAAGGAAGACCCGTACATCGCCAGCGTCCTGGCCGCATACACGAGGGTAATCCTGTAACATTGTCTGGTGAGACAGTTCCCCCGCAACTCCTCGGTCAGCGTGGCGATCTACCGCTCCCCGACGGGGGGCGTCGAGAAGTACCCGGCGACGCCGACCTACACCGTCGAGGGGAACCTCCTCCAGCTCTACCGCAGGAGCCACGACCAGAACGCCGACATGATGGTGGTGGAGTACGAGCTGTACGTGCCGACCAGCGTGGACCTGCAGAAGAGCGACGAGCTGGTCATCAACGGCACGACGTACTTCGTCAAGAAGATCCTGACGTTCGGCATGGGCGTCTACCCCTTCATCCTGGCCTACATCTCCACCCAGGCGTGAATGATCAACGTCTCGATCCAGATCACCGGCCTGGACGACTTCATGAACCAGCTCAAGTCCTTCGACGGGCAGAGGGTTCTCGGAGACGCGGTGGAGCGGGCGGCGGACCAGATCGCTGCAGATGTTCAGAATATGCCCCCTGTTTCCGCTGCCGAGACGGGCTACGGCCCCCACGGGATCCCGGTGGCACCACGCTTTGGAGGGACGTTGCGGCAATCCATCCATTCGGTGCGGACCGGGCCTCTGCAAGCCGAGGTGATCCCGGGCGTGGACTACGCAGACTATGTCCATGAAGGGACTGTGAAAATGCCGGCCCGGCCATTCTTCCAGTGGGTGCTGGAGGAGTTCGGCGGGCTTCAGCACATCGAGGATATTGTCCGGGAAGCCATTGATCACGCCTTCCCTTGATCCGGTGGCTTCGCGACGGCGACGGGGAGATTCTCGTTCCCGAACATCTGATGCCCCCTTGTTCTTGAGAAACTCGTGTTCTATCCTGCGACCCGATGAACTCCCCTTCTTTGCTCCGTACCACCTGCGGGTCGGAAATGAACGAAAATGTCCCGACGACAGAAAAGCAACTCAATTTCTTCAAAGAGAATTTCTAAGTCTACGGGGATTTTGACCACAGCATCGCCACCGAGATCATCCCCAGTTTGGTGAATGAGATCGACAGGTTGACAAGGTTGAACGAGGGGAAGACCGCAAAAACAGGCACAATCAGGTTCTACATCAACTCACACGGCGGCTGGGCGATGTACGCCTTCAATCTACTGTCCCTCATCGAACGGGCGAAGGCGGCAGGGATCACGGTGGAGACCTATGTGTTCGGCTGCGCATTCTCCTGCGGATCGCTTCTGGCGTGCTCCGGAACCAAGGGGCATCGGTTCGTCGGGGAATATGCCAAGCACATTTGTCATCTCGGGGCAGCTGGGACATGGGCCATCAACGACATCGAGCACGAGCGCGAGTCAACCAACGTCAAGGCCCATTTCGAGACAATCCGGGATGTCTACCGCAAGTACGCGAAGATCAAGAACCTGGAAAAGGCCATTCGTGACGATGGACTTTCGTTTCGTGGCCAATCCATCATCGACAACAGACTCGCAGACACCCTACTTTAATTACTTCCAAATCCATTCATGAAGAAAGTCAAGAAGTCTCGCACAACATCTTCCAATAAAGATGTCTGCCCAACCTGTGGTGGTCATACAGGCCCCGTCTTCACGTTGACGGACGATCAAATAAGGCTGATGTTCAGCTTTATGCCAAGCATGGATAAAGATCTGCAAACCAATCCTCGTGAAGAGCGCGGTGCATGAGGAGAAGACAGAACATGATAAACTGAGGGCATAGCCAATAAGACGATCAGCGGCATTCGGTCATATCTTCTGACGCAGCTCTCCACGCTGTTGCCAACTGGTTCCAATATGGTCGCGGACGTTCAGCAGGGGAGAGTTATGAATTTCGCGGGATACCCTGCGGTGCGGTTTTATACTTTGGGGATGACTGAAGTGTTGAAGGACCAGAAGAACCAGTGGAGGACGTACAAATTTGTCATCGAAGTCATTTACAAATTAACGAACGAGAACCGTGCGACCGCCGAGGCCACGATGGAAGATGCGATGGAGGCGGTAATGAATGCCATTGATAGTTCGTATACGCTCGGCGGTTTCGCCGACAACGCCGTCCTCTCCGTCGGCACGGCGATGGAAGCCGAATACCCGTGGGGCCCGGCTCTGGTCATGAAGCTCACGTTGAACGCCTACGTCGTCCAGTTCTTCGCCTGACACAACCCGTCGGGGTGTACGTTTGGCTGTGCTACAATGGGTGGGATTTCCCTCCCCCTATGCCCAAGAAAGCCGACGCAGCTGAAACACCAGAAACACCGGAAGCCCCCTTGGAGCAAGTGGTATCCCAGCCGGTTCTTGAGGAGTCGGTTCCCGTCGTCCGGAAGCCTTTCACGTACCCGACGATCGGCCAGGGCGTGACGATCTGGGCCACGGACCAGGAAGACGCCGACGCCCAGGCGGCGGTCCACCCTTTGCGAAAAGTCTCCTAGTTGACTTCCCCCCATAAAAGATGGCCAATGAGCATATCGGTCGGAAACAGAGTATCGGCGTGGGCAAGGAAGCGACGAGCGGCACCTCCGTCTCCGCCGCCCGCTGGATCCCCAAGATCAGCGGCGAATTCACGCCGACGAACTTCACGGCAGACGACATCGGCGCCTACGGGGTGATTGACGAACTCCGCGACCAGCAGCTGGTCAAGACGATCACGACCGTCGATTTCTCCTGCGACTTCCGCGACGTCTACGGCGGCGACCTGCTCATGGGTCTTTTCGGCACGGAATACTCGTGCATCCGCTTCCCGATTCCGGGCTCCATCACGGGCACCTTCACGGTCGGTGAGACGGTCACGGAGACGACGACCGTTGCCAAAGGAACGCTTCGCCGCGCAGATGTCGGTGGCACCTCGAAAGTGCTTTTCATTGACAGTCCGGCCGTTGGAACCTTCACGGTGACGATTGCCTCCCCGGCAGTCTTTTCTCTCACCGCACACGGATTTGTCGCAGGAGATGGCGTGTCCTTCACGACCACAGGCGCACTGCCCACAGGTATTGTTGCCAACACGAACTACTTCGTCATCGCCGCGGGTCTCACCGCGAATGCCTTTGAGATCTCGGCAACGAGCGGTGGTGCGGCGATCAACGCTACTGGTTCGCAATCCGGCACGCACACTGCCTATCGCGGCTACTTTGCAGGAGGAAACACGCTCACTGGTGCCACCTCGACAGCGACAGCGACGGGCGGGACCATCGAGGCCCCCTCCGCGGTTCGCACGCACGTCTACACCCTCCTGAACAACAACACGCATCCCTCGTACACGATCTACGGATCGGACCCCGTGGGCGACTTCAAGTCCGTCTACTGCATGCTCGACTCCCTCGACATGGAAATCGCCTCCGGCGGTTTCGCCGTGGCCAAGGCGAAATTCATGGGCAAGAAGATCCAGTCGGCTTCGACCCAGACGCCGTCCTACACGGCCCAGAACGCCTTCCTGGCGAAGTACGCGACCTTCTACGACGCCAGCGCCTACACGGGCCTGGACGCCGCCGCGGCGACGGTGATCAAGTCGATGAAGTTGAACTGGAAGAAGAACCTCGTGGATTTCCAGGGCTGGGGCGCGACGGACGTGACGGGCTTCTACAACCGCCAGTACTCCCTCTCCGGGGAGCTGGTGCTGCTCTACAACGCGACGACGTTCCAAACGTACACCACGACCAGCAACCAGACGCGGGCGTTCCGGATCAAGCTCAGTAATACTGATCAGACGATAGGCAGCAGCAGCAACCCGACGTTGCAGATCGACATCCCCCAGGTGACGTTCAAAGACTGGAAGCGCAGCTCCGGCAACAACGACCTGGTAGAACAGACCATAAGTTTCAAGGCTGTCTACGACATAACCACGAGTCAAACCTGCGGCTGCCTGCTCACGAATACGAGTACCGCTCAATATTAAGAATTGTCAACCCAGCGTAAACCTTGCTTCCCGAAGGACGCAGGGAGTACGCTGTTCTTGTTGTGGAGAACGGAAGCACCGTACATCGGCGAACCTGGCTCTGCCGTCAAAGGTGCGCTCTTCATTACGATCGCTGGCGTCGAACAGGCAGCCCCCAACTGGCCCTCAAAGAAGAAAAGTTGTGCTCGGTTCCCGGATGCACAAGGCCGCATCTCGCTCAGGGCTATTGCAATCTGCACTACAAGCGGTGGAAAAACTGGGGTGACCCCCTAGTGACGAAGCTGCCCCGTGTTTCCTTTTCCAGGCCGGACGAGCTGAAGACTTCCCTGTTGTTGCGGAGAATTGTGAACGAACGCGGGTGCTGGGAGTGGACGCGGAACAAGACAGATTTCGGGTACGGTCACGTTTGCATCGACGGAAAGGTCCATGCCGTTCATCGAGTTAGCGCGTCTCTCTTCTTGGGCTATGACATGAACAGCCCACTGAATGTCCTCCACCGCTGCGACAATCCTCCGTGCTTCAACCCGGAACATTTCTTTTTCGGGACTCCCGCCAACAATTCGGAGGACATGGTTCGCAAAGGTCGATCTGCAAAGGGCGAAAGTCACGGCATAACTGCATTGACCGAAGCCGATATTCGGAACATACGGGAGCGGCTGCGGAAAGGCGAAAGTCATCGAAGACTGGCAGCGGCGTTCTCCGTCGGTCAGTCCACCATCAGCCGTATCAAGCTCCGGAAGGTCTGGAAGCATGTACCATAAACCGCATGAAGAAGCCCTCCCGTTCGGCCCTGCGCCTCTCCCTGTTCGTCCACTCCCTCGTCGTCCTCTCCGCCCTGATGATCCTCGAAGCTACCTGGGAAGCGGTCCGCCTCGGTCAGCCTTTCATACCGTCCCTGCTTGCGTGCGGGGCCATGCTCTGTATGCTGGCTCTGCTCCTGTATGTCGTCCGCCCCCTCGCTCTGCACCCTCTCCGACGGCTCCAAGGTCACCTTCAAGCCCTGCTACACCCACAAGGCGGAGCGGGTGTTCAACGAGGAGATGAGCCGGGACGTGGTGTTCGAGCGGGACGACGCGGGCAAGCTCGTCGCGAAAAAGATCCCGGAGATGAACTTCGACCGGGCGACGGCGGCAGCCCTGGTGGCGATGGTCCAGGTGGTGGAGCAGGGGGCGCAGACGCTGGAATGCACGCCCGCGTGGCTCGATGACCTGCCGGAGACCGACTACAAGAAGCTGACCACGGTCCTCGCGGAAATCAAGAAGGCCTCGGACGAGAAGGTCGAGGAGGGGAAAAAAAAGGATTGAGGAAGTCGAGATCGCGCTGAACCAGGACATCGGCGATCGTCTCGTGCCGGTCGAGTACGCCGAGTTCCAGTTCTGCCGGGAGATGGGCTGGCGGCCGCGGGACCTGGAGGACGTCCCCGACCACCTGTACCAGCTCTGGCGGGGCTTTTTGCAGGCGGAGGGCGTCGTTTCGACGCGGCGGTCGCTGCGGCAGAAGTTCCTCGGGAACGGGTAGAATTGAAGGTCGATGATTTTCAAACCTCACGCCTAAACCTTGATTCCTCGCGGAACCTCGGAGTAGGCTGTTGTTGTATGGACAACGGACTCAACGTACAGCAACGGCGATGCAAGGTCGAGGGGTGTGGGAGAGAGAGCAGGGCGCAAGAATATTGCACGAAGCATTATCAGCTTTTTCAGAAGTATGGCGTTCCTTGTCGGGTGGTAAAGCCCATGCGATTGTTGAAAGACAAAGAAGGGCTAAAGACGGCTCTTTTATCTAGAAGGCTTGTTGCCGAGAACGGCTGTTGGCTTTGGCAGGGATCCCGAGGATGGGCCGGATATGGCAGAATCGGCGTGGAAAACAAGGTGCTTACGGTTTCCCGGGTCAGTGCGTATGCTTGGCTTGGCTTTGACATCTCCAGCCCTCTTCACGTTCTTCACCATTGCGACATCCCGCCGTGCTTCAACCCTGAACATCTCTTTATCGGGACACGTTCGGATAACATGCGGGATGCCGCAACAAAACAAAGAACATGCGGCGAAAAAAGCTCGAATGCAAAACTGACTACCGAACAAGTCATTGCTATTAAGAAAAGGCTTGCAAATGGCGACACGACCGCATCTCTTGCGGATGTATTCATGGTGTCACGAGCAGCCATCAGGGCCATCAAGAACGGCATTAACTGGAAACACATTGAGATTTGAAGACGGGAGACAACAATCCATGCACGCGACGTAAGGTAAAATGGCCTCTGTGACAGACACCCAGGCGAAGATCACCCTCTCGGCGGACGACCAGGCGACCGCCGTGTTGCAGAGGGCCGCCCAGTCGTTCGAGCAGCTGGAGCAGGGCACCCGCAAGGCGCAGGAGGGCATGTCGCAGTTCAACCTGGCGTCCGTCGCGATGGTCGCCACGGGCGTCTCGGCGGCGAACGTGCTGGAGAAGGCCGTCGGCTGGCTGAAGAACACCGCCGAGGAGGCCGTGCGGGCCGCGGACCGGCTGGAGGCGATGCACAACCGGGCGCAGGTCATCTTCGGCACCGACTTCCCGCGGATGGAGGCGGGGGCGGACGCGCTGGGGCTCGCCCTGCACCGCTCGGGGAACGAGGTCCTCGGGTTCGAGACGAGCCTGGCGGCGGTGACGCAGGGCCTCGGGGTGAGTAAGGGGCTGTCCGAGGAGATGAGCCAGAGCCTGACCGGCCTGGCGGTCGATTTCGGCAAGGTCTTCCACATCGGCGACGACCAGGCCGCCAACAGCCTGCAGATGGCCCTGGAGGGCAGCACGCGGGCGCTGCGGCAGTACGGGATCGTCATGAGCACGGCGGCCCTGCAGGAGTACGCCCACGCCGAGGGGATCGGGGTGAAGGTCAGCCACATGAACGAGGAGCAGCAGGCGATCCTGCGCTACCACTTCCTGATGGACAAGACGCACGCGATCCAGGAGGCGGCCGCCAAGGACACGGGCAACCTCGACGACAGCGTCAAGCACCTGGAGGCGGCCTGGAACGACCTCCTGGAGAAGCTCGGGACGCCGCTGACGCCGGTCATCGCCAGCGCGACGGAGGGGCTGGCGACCTTCTTCAGCGCCCTGGGGGGGGAGCTGACCGCCATCGGGAATCAGATCGAGCAGGACAAGCAGGGGCTCAAGGAGCTGCTCGACATGGTTTCGGTGGGGGGCGGGAAGAAGACCCAGCTGTTCGACAACTGGAGCGTGGAAGACTGGCTGTTCCCGAAGGACAAGAACGCGGGCGTCCTGAGCGGCGGGGGGCTAACGGAGAGCTTCACGGAGGCCGAAAAGGCCCTCGGCAAGAACAGCGCCGCGGTGAAGGGCTGGGCGCAGGGCTGGAAGGACAATTCGGAGGCGGCGGGGACCGCGGCGGCCAAGGCCCTGGAGAAGATCAAGGGCGAACTGGACAACCTGAACCAGAAGTACGAGCAGGCCTCGAACTCCCTCGCCGACAAGCTGGGCTACCTCAAGGAGCAGCACGAGAGCAAGGTCGAGTCCATCAAGTCCGCCATTGAGAGCCTGCAGGACTCCCTGAAGGGACTCAAGGAGTCCTTCAAGGACACGATGGACGGGATCGTCCACTCCGAGGAGGACGCCCTCACCAAGGCGTCCGACAAGCTCACGTCTCTCAAGCAGAAGCTCGAAGACCTGCAACTGCGGGCGACGCAGGAGAGTCGGCGCGGGAGCGTGAGCGTGCAGACGAACAACGAGCTGGAGCGGACGCAGAAGGAACTGGCCAGGGAGCAGGCGTCGTACACCCAGCACTTCGGCGAGATGACCCCCGAGCAGCAGGCGGCAGTGAAGAAGCGGGAGGGGGAGACGACCCTCGACCGCTCGTTCGACGACGAGAAGGCGAAGGCGGCGAAGGCCACCGAGAAGTTCGCCGAGAAGCAGGCCGACCTGACGGACAAGATCGGCAAGAAGAACGCCGAGATGGACACGGAGAACCGGAACTACGAGGCCCAGGCCAAGCTCATCAAGAACACCGAGGACGCGCTGAAGTCCTGGCACACGAACCTCGTCTACCTGATGGAGCACGCGGGCGAAGTGACGGCGAAGGTCCTGAAGAACATGCAGGCGCAGTTCGCCGCGGTCAACGCGAACCTCGCCAGCTTTTCGAGACTCATCGGGGCCGACAAGTCCTCGCAGGCGGCCACGGCGGCGCCCGCGGCCCCGGTCGTCCCCGCCCCGGCCGCCCCCTACGTGCCGACCGGCTACGACCTCGCCAATCCCAACTACAACTCCGCCGTCTCGGGGAGCCAGTCGTCCCTCCTCGCCAGAGACCGTGCAGGGCAGACTATCACCATCAACATGGGCGGGGTGGTCGTGCAGAGCGCCGCCGACATCGACGCCCTGACGACGGCGATCACGCGGAAGCTGCAGCTGCAGTCGGCCGGCGTGAATTAGGGGTAAAATGGCGGCATGTCGCAGTTCGGGACCTTCCAGTTCAACACGATCCAGTTCGACGGCGCCCCGTCCGAGACGACGGTGTACTCGACGAACGTCGTGGTCTTCGACGGCTTCTCCCTCTCGGACAACTCCAGCCTCTACCTGATGAAGGTCGGCGAGCCCGAGCCGAAGAAGGACATCCTCTCCGGGAACGTGCCCCGCGGGGACGGGAGTTACGTGATCGGCAATTACCTGCGGGACAAGGTCATCCCGGTCAAGTGCCTGCTGAAGAAGTCCACGGCGGCCCTGTTCGACCAGTACATCGACACCATCAAGCAGAATTTGCGGGGCTTTCAGAAGAACCTGGACGTCACCCGTCTCAGTGACGGGGCGGTGCGGCGCTACATTGCCACCCTCCAGAACGGAGAAACCCTCTTCGACCGCTCGGCCTGGAACCTCACGGCGATGGAGCTGGACTTCAGCTTCGTCGTCAAGGACGGCCTGGGGTACGGCCGGGACTACACCTCGGTCTCGGCCGCGGTGACCTCGTCGCCGACGACGCTCGTCTACGAGAACATGGGGACCTACAAGAGCAAGCCCGTCGTCACCCTGATCTTCGACTCGGCGAGTTCGGTGACGGTGATCAACGTCAACAACACGACGACGGCGGAGCAAATCCAGTACTCCGGAGCCATTAGCGCCGGGGACGTCCTGGTCTTCGACGGCGAGCAGGAGACGGTGACGAAGAACGGCACGGCGGTCGATTACAGCGGCGGCTTCCCGTTCGTGGACGTGGGCTCGAACAACGTGCGGTTCACGATCACGGGCACGTCGTTCAACGCCTACTGCACGATTAAGGCGAAGTACGCCTACAAGTGAACAAAGCCCCTTGAGCCTCGCGGCCAAAGGGGTATGCTACTCATTGTTGGGATGAGTAGACGCAATATAACACGCAGGCTCGCTAATGGAAGGTTTTCGGATACTGCGTGGCGAATACCAGATGGGCCACCCCTAAGGATCTGTGCAAGTATTACTTGGCATTCTTGTTGGACCGGACAAACCCGTACATCCGTTACCCGTGCATCTTGCCTTGATTCAGTTCATGGCATAGCATAACCCCGCCGGATTTGTCCTCGGACGTGAGAATTC
>JBBRPS010000044.1:0-23313 GCA_038227745.1 Gemmatales bacterium
ACGTTTCGGCGTCCTGGCCGGAATACAACCAGCGGTATGCCCACCCCTTCGAGTGGACTTGGACCAACCACAAGATGCGTCAATGGTTCGCCAAACACGCCTCTTGAATTCAGTGCAGGTTTTCGTGCCGACGACACTAGGTCGCTGACCTAGCCCCCCTTTTTTGGCGAGTTCTCCGCCGCGGACCGCACAGGACGGCCCCGGCGCCCGTGACCTCGCGCCTCGGCTGCTAACCGTTGCCGGATGACTGGAGAAGATCGTCCACCGAAATTGCGTAGCACGTCGTGTTGCCGTTGCCCGTGAACAGGTGCTTGCCGTCCGGCGAGAAACAGAGCGCCTGCACCTGCGTGTCCAGCTCGCGCACCGCCAGCTCCGCGCCCGTCGCGGCGCTCCACAGGCGCACCGTCCGGTCCTCGCCGCCCGAGGCCAGCAGCTTGCCGTCCGGCGAGTAGGCCACGCTGGTCGGCGTGCCGTCGTGGCCCATCAGCTCGGCGACCAGTTCCTGGCTGTCCACGTCCCAGACGTTGATCGAGCGGTCCAGCGACGCCGACGCCAGCCGGCTGCCGGTGGGGTCGAAGGCGACCGCCGTGACGCCGCCGGAGAAGGTGGCCACCTCGGCGCGCTCGTCGATGTCCCACAGCGCGACGGCGCCGTCTGAGCCGCCCGTCGCCAGCCAGTCGATGCCGCCGACCGCCAGCAGCCGCCGCCGTGGATGGAACGCCAGCGCCTCGACCGTGCAGCCGTCCAGCGGGTCGGGGATGATCAACATCGGCTCGCCATCCGCGACGCGCCACAGCCACACCGCCAGCGCCGACGAACTGGCCGAGGCGAGCGTTGCCGAGTCCGCCGAGAAGGCCAGCACCGTGCTCGGCTCCTCCTGGTCGTCCAGGACGGTGCGCGGCGCGCCGGTCTGGGCGTCCCAGAGCTGGATGTGGTGGTCGGTGCCGCCCGCGATCCGGAGGCCGTCCGGGCTCCAGGCGAGGGCGTGGACCGGCTCGTTCGCCGGCAGCGCGGCGACGGGCTGGCGCGTGGCGGTGTCCCACACGCGCGCCGCCGCACCGCCGCCGTTGGCCGCCAGGCGCTTGCCGTCGGGGCTGAGAGCCAGGCGCGTGCGCAGCGTGCCGCGGTGACTCTGGCTCGACAGCGGCTGGCCGCGGCGCGGGTCCCACAGGTGAATGACGCGGTCGGCGCCGCCGAACGCGAGGCACTGGCCGTCCGCACTGAAGGCCATGCAGCGGATGTCGCGGGCGCTGCCCCGCAGGACGTGGAGCGACTTGCGGGTGGCGAAATCCCAGACGTGGACGGCGTGGTCGGAGTCGGCGCAGGCCAGCAGACTGCCGTCGCGCGCCAGGGCCAGGGCGACGACCTGCGCGGCGTGGCTGTTGAGCAGGATCACCGGCTGGAGGGCCTGGGTGTCCCAGATGCGGGCGGTGGTGTCCCAGCCCGCGGAGACGAGGTGCCGCCCGTCAGAGTGCCAGGCGAGTGCGGGGATACGGTCGGTGTGCCCGGTCAGGGTGCCGACCTCACGGCCCGCGGCGATGTCCCACAAGGCGATAACCTTGTCCTCGGCCGCGGAGGCCAACCGTTTGCCGTCGGCGCTGAAGGCGAGGGCGCTGACGGGGCGCTTGTGGAGCCGGAACTCGTGGACGAGGTGATGGCCGGCGGCGTCCCAGTAGCGGACCGTGCCGTTGTCGTGGCCGGTGGCCAGGAAGGTCGTGTCGGACGAGAACGCCAGGGCGGTGACCCACTCGCCCTGCGGGATGGCGGTGAGCAGGTTGCCGGAGGCGGCGTCCCAGACCGACAGGTCGTTGCTCGCCGAGGCCAGGAAACGAGCGTCGGCACTGAAGCACCAGAGGTCTTCGAGGTCGCTCGGCGAGTGCCAGGCGAGTTCCTGGCCGGTGGCGGCGTTCCAGTGGCGGACGACGCCGGGCTCCTCGACCGACCGCAGGGTGCCGTTCGGCGCGAAGGCCAGGGCCTGCAGGTCGCCGTCGGTGTGGAGCTGTGGGTCGCCGAAGACGAGGACCCCGGGGACAGCGTGCGGAGCGGCGGCGGTGGTGGAACTCATGAAGCCCTCTCCCCGAACTGCACGGCGAGAAATCCGGACCCCCGCCGTTGGCTGACCGTCTCACAGATAACGTACACCAATTATAGTTCCTCCGCGGTGGGATCCCAGAGAACTTGAGGAAATCCTGCGGCCCCGCCGAAGGGAAAGAGAACGGGAGCGGCAAAGCGGGCAGGCCTGGCCCGCCGGGCACAACGGGCGCAGGCAGCAGGCGCCTCACGGCCGGCGCGCCGCCTGGCGCTCGAAGAACTCCTTTAGCGCCGGCACCGCCACCTCCAGCCGGCGGACTCCGGCCAGCGGTCGCGCGGGTCGGCGGCGTTGCAGTAGAACTGGCAGCGGTAGCCGCGGCGGAGCACCAGCCAGTCGGCCACGGCCCCGAGCCGCCCGGGGAAGCGCGGTTCGATGCAGAGCAGGTGCAGCGGATCCTGCGCCATGGGGTGACTCGGAGGTGCGGAGGGCAGGCGCCGTTATTACTCCGGCGCGAAATAGGGTCACACAAGCCCGACGCGCCAGCGAGGAGGCCCTCGCTGGCGCGTCGGGCTTGTGTGGGATGACTTTTCACGCCGGAGTGATACAACCGCTACATTTTCCCAGGGGCGGCGCCTTTTCGGCAAAAGGGCGCGAACCGGGATGGCTTCGCTCGCGTCCTGATGTATAATACGCATATCGGGTGGGCGTGTCGCCCGCCTGGGAAGATAACGAATGCGAATGCCGCTTCCAAGCCTGGACCCTTCTTGGTGCATCTGCTCTGAGTTTCCTTTTCTCACAGTCTCCGAGAGTGTCAAGCCTGTGTCTTTGGAGGGCAAGTGCCTGTCCCGCGCCGGACCGTGCGCGGCCGTGGCCCCGTCGGGGGGACCGCGTCCGCAAGCGCTTCGGCACCTGGCCGGCCAAGCTCCGTTCGCCCCTGTCTTCCGCGCCGCCGGCTGGCGGCTGTGAGACCGTGTTAGTTTTGTGCCGGGCGCAAGGCCCGGAAAGGAAAGTTATGAGCAAGAACCTGTACGTCGGCAACCTGTCCTTCCAGACCACCGCGGACGAGCTGCGCGAGATGTTCGCCCAGTACGGCAACGTCACCCGCGCCCAGGTCGTCAGCGACCGCGAGACCGGCCGTTCGCGCGGCTTCGGCTTCGTCGAGATGGCGGAGGGCGGCGAGGACGCCATCAACAACCTGAACGGCGCCATGGTCCAGGGCCGCGCCCTGACCGTGAACGAGGCCAAGCCGCGTGAGGATCGCCCCCGCACTGGCAGCGGCGAGCGCAGCGGCAGCCGTGGCGGCTTCGGCCGCAGCTATTAATCGTGACGGCAGGCCTTCGGGTCCTGCCCTCGTGAAGACCTGAACGAGGCCCTGGCCGTCCCGACCGGCCGGGGCCTCGTCATTTCGTTGGCTCTTCCGGCGCGTAGCGCTTCACCGTCGCGGCCTGCCCGTTTTCCACGCGCACCACGAACGCGGGCCGGCGAATGACCCGGTCCTTGCCGAACGACAGCGGCCCGGTCACGCCCGCGAAGTCTTTCAGCTTCGCCAGTTCCTCGCGGGGCCGTGCCTGGCTCGGGTTGTCCTTGCTCTGCCGCAGGGCCGTGAACAGCATCCGGGCATCGTCGTACGCCAGGGCGGCGTGGACGTCCGCCGCCTCCCCAAACTCCTTGCGATACTTCTCCGCGAACGCCTGCGCCTGCGGCACCTCCGGCGACAGGGCGAACGCCGTGACCACGTACACGGCCCCCTTGTCGCTGCCCTCGCGCAGCGCCTTGACGCTGCCCTCGTCGCCGCCGAACAGCACGGAGAGTTTGGGATCACCGAGCTCGCGCCGCAGCCGGCGCAGGTCGGCGACCGTGCCGGCGAGCAGGACGGCCTGGACCTTCTCGTCGCGAGCGCGGCGGACCAGGTCCTCCAGAGGCATGTCCTTGCCGTAGCGCCACACCGGCGGGCGCCCCCTCTTGTCCTTCGCGTCGCCCTTCGCGAACGCCTCGGCGAGCGCCAGCGATTCCGGGCGGGCCTCGTCGGCCAGGACGGCGACTTGGCCCGCCTTGAGTTCGTCGGACGCGAACCGGGCCAGCACGTTGCCCTGGAAGGCCGGCGGCAGGCCGGTGCAGAAGACGGCGTCGTTCTGGGTCCGCGGCCGCACGCCGCACGGCGCGATGACCGGGACGCGGGCCAGCTCCATGCGCTCCACCTCGTCCGGCAGCGTGCCGCCCAGCAGCGCTACCGCACGGCTGACGGTGACGAGACGCACCGCCTCGGCCTCGAAGGCGTCGAGCTTGCCGAGCGTGTCGGTGTGCCTCACCGTGACCTTCCGACCGGCCCCCTCCTTCTCGGGGTCCTTGTTTGCCTCCATCACCGCCAGGCGGATGCCGCGGGCGGCCGACGTGCCGGGGCCATCCTCGGGGCCAGTGGCGACATGGCCGACGATGAGCGGCGGCTGTTCGACGGGGCCGGAGCAGCCGGCGAGGGTGAGGGTGAGCGCGACGAGGGTCCGGCGAAGAAAGGACATTGGCGAGCCTCTCCGGACGAGGTCCTTGACGGGGGGCGGTCTGCCCGCTAGTCTGCGCTCGGCGCCGCTGCCGACGCTGTCATTGTACGCGCCCGCCCTGCCCCGAGCACCGCCCCGTTTTCCTGAAGGCCCCCCGATGAGCGACCTCCCGCCGCCGACCCCGTCTGCCGCGCCCTGGTACCGCACCATCACTGCCGCGCAGTGGAAGGCCCTGCTGGCGGCGAAGGCGGGGTGGATGCTCGACGCCATGGACTTCATGCTCTACACGATGGCACTGCAGCGGTTGAAAGCGTACTTCGACTTCGGCGACGACACCGCGGGCCTGCTGGCGACCCTCACGCTGCTGGCCTCGGCGGCGGGCGGGCTGTTCTTCGGCGTGATCGCGGACCGGGTCGGCCGCACGCGGGCGCTGATGGCGACGATCCTGGTGTTCTCACTGTGCTCGCTCGGCGCCGCCACGTCGCAGGACTTGCTGCAGCTCATGCTCTGGCGCATCTTGTTGGGGGTCGGCATGGGCGGCGAGTGGGCGTCCGGGGCAGTGCTGGTGAGCGAGACCTGGCCGGCCGAGCACCGCGGCAAGGCGATCAGCATCATGCAGTCGGGCTGGGCATTGGGGTACATCCTCGCCGCGGTGGCGGCGGGCGTCGTGCTCGATGTGCTGGCGCCCGGGCCGGAGGGGTGGCGCTGGCTGTTCGCCCTCGGCGCGGCGCCGGCCCTGCTGGTGCTGTGGATGCGGCGCGGTGTGGAGGAGCCGGCCGTGTGGACGGCGCACCGCCACGACGACCGGCCGCAGTCCGGCCCCTTCCGCCTGCTGTTCGGGCGCCAACTGCTCGGCCGGACCGTGATGGCGACGCTGCTGACGACCGCGGTGCAGTTCGCCTACTGGGGGCTGTTCTTCTGGCTGCCGGGCTTCCTGGCGACGCCGGTCGAGAAGGGCGGGGCGGGCATGAGCATGCTGCGCTCGATACAGTGGATCGTGCCGATGCAGGTCGGGGCGTATTTCGGCTACCTGTCGTTCGGGTTCATCGCGGAGCGCTTGGGCCGGCGACTGACGTTCATCCTGTTCCTGACGGCCGCGGCGGTGCTGGTGCCGGTGTACGGACAAATGGCGCGGGAGCCCGCGGTGCTGATGGCCCTCGGTCCGGTGCTGGGGTTCGTGGGCCACGGTTACTTCAGCCTGTTCGGCGTGCTGCTGGCGGAGTTGTTCCCGACGCGCGTCCGCGCGACGGGGCAGGGGCTGACGTACAACTGCGGCCGTGCCCTGGGGGCGCTGGCGCCGTTCACGATCGGGGCCCTGGCGACGGTCCAGGGCATCGGCTCGGCGCTGGCGCTGACGTCGGCGTTCTTCCTGGCGGGGGCGGTGTTGATCCTCTTCATCCCGGACACGACGGGGGCCCGCCTCGCGGAGTGATTGTGCCGCTCGCGGCCTACTGAGGGCAGCATGGTAAATGCTTGCTCGTTTAGCCGCGGCTAAACGAGCCCAGGCGACGGAGAATGGTATAATCGCAGCGCCGGCGCCGTCAGCTTCTGGCAGCGCCGCCGACAAGCGTATCCCGCACGCGCACGTCGCCCCCCTCCTCCCAGTCGAAGAGCACGAGGTCCGCCACCGCCCCAGCCTCCAGACGCCACGGCGGCAGGCCGAGCAACTCCCGCGGCCGTGCCGACGCCATGTCCAGCGCCTCACGCAGGCTCACCCCCGCGGAACGCATCACGTGCCCCAGGCAGTGGTCGGTGAACACGCCCGAGCCGCCGAGGTAGCTCGTCCCCGGCACCACGACCTTGCCGCCCGGCAGCACCTCGAACTCCTGCTCCCACTGGCGGTATCGGCCCGGCGGCAGTCCCGCCAGCGGGCTGGCGTCGCAGGTCAGCACGGTCCGCGCCGGCGTCTTGACGCGCAGCAGGCAGCGCATCACGGCGGGCGGCAGGTGGTGGCCGTCGCAGATGACGCTGGCCCACAGGCCGTCGTGGGCGAGTTGCTCCCAGAGGTAATTGTCGTGCCGCGGCAGCACGGCGTGCGAGCCGTTGCCCAGGTGCGTGCTGAGGCGGGCGCCGGCGGCGACGGCGGCGCGGATGCGCTCCCCCGTCGCGGCGGTGTGCCCCAGCGCCACGACCACGCCGGACGCCACGAGCCGCTCAATGAACGCCAGCGCCCCCTCGTGCTCGGGCGCCAGCGTCACCAGGCGGATGCGGCCGCCGGAAGCGTCCTGCAGGCGGCGGAACTCGTTCCAGTCCGGCGGGCGGACGTGGCGGCGCGCGTGCGCCCCGCGCGGCCCGTCCTCCGGGGAGATGTACGGTCCTTCGAGGTGGATGGCCGGCACGGCGTGCGCGACCGCAGGGTCGGTCTCACACGCCCGCCGCAGGGTCGCCATGCCGTGCGCCAGCGCCTCGAAGGAGTTCGTGACCAGGGTGGGACACAGGCCAGCGACGCCGTGGCCGCGGCAGACGGCGACGACGTGGCGGACAGCGTCGGTGCTGAGGTCCGCCGCGTTGAAGCTGTGGCCATCGCAGCCGTTGATCTGCAAGTCGAACAGGGCGGGCGCCACCCAGCCGGTCTCGGCGTCAGCGGGGTGTGCGGACGGCGGTCCGACGGAGCGGACGCCGCCGTCCTCCCAGAGGACCTCGACGGGTTGGCCGGTGGCGTAATGGCGTGCTCGGAGGCGCATGCCGGGATTGTAGCAGGTCACAACAGTTCGAGCTGGCGCAGGAACACCAGGGCGCCGATGACGGTGGCGGTGATGCTGGCGAGCAGGACGGCGCCGGCGGCGATGTCGAGGCACGGCCAGGTGCGCTTCCTGGTCTCCTCGTCCAGGCCGCGGAACAGCGTCTCGACGGCGCTGTTGAACAATTCGGCGGTCAGGACCATGCCGATGCAGCCCAGCAGCAGGCACCACTCGACGAGGCCGCAGCGCAGGGCGATGGCGCCGGCGACGACGAGGGCGGTGAAGAAGAAGTGGACGAAGAAGCTGGAGTGGCCGCGGATGCCCAGCTTGAGGCCGCGGAAGGCATCGCCGAACTTGTAGCGCCAGCGGCGTGGCGGCCGCGCCTGCGCCGGCGGCTTGACCGGATCGGGGAGGGTGAGCGGGGAACGCGGCAGGAACGTCATAGGGTCTCGAGCAAGGGCGGGCCGACCGGGGCGTTTCCAGGGAAGGGTTAGCGTATCACGCCGGGTCGCCGCCGTCGAGAGAGGCTTGTCTTGCGGGCGGGTTCGCCCACCCCAGCAAGGCGGCGCGCGCCGCGGACAGCTCCTCGGGGTGCGCGTCGAGGTGGAGGAGCGCGGCGAGTGCCTGGCGACATGCGGGCGTGTATTCGTGGAGGGCCGAGTGGTCGAGGTCCGGCAGGGCGCCGTTGAGGGGCTCCTTGCGGGTGAGCGCGAAGTGCAGCACCTTGGCCAGGGGCGGCAGGACGGTCGCCAGGTTGCCGGGGACGGGCCGCCCCTGAGAGAGGGCCTCGAAGAGCCGGGGCGTCATGAAGGCCGGCGTGTAGCCGCTCGGGCAGGCTTCCGCGGCGGCCGGCACTGCGCTGCCGCCATCCACCACGCGGAGACGGCCGCCCTCTTCCAGCATCAGGTTCCCGGCGCTCACGTCCCCGTAGTACCAGCCGGCCGCCCACAGCGCTTCCCAGAACGCCACGAAACCGGCGGCCACGCGGCGGGCGGCGTCCTCCCTAGCGGGCGCAGGCAGCGCCGGCCAGGCCTCGAGGGCCGCGCGCGTGAGGGAAATGCCTCGGATATGCTCCTCGACCAGGAACAGCTCCTCGGCGGCCAGCGAGGGAATATCCGCCGCGGCGGGGACGACGGGGGCCGCCGTGAGGAGCGCGACCGGCACGGGGAAGTGGCCCGTCGTGCAGGCGCGCAGGGCGTCGTACTCGACGCGCAGGGCATGGCGGGCTGTGGTCACGCCGGCGGCGGTGTGGGCGACGGCGTTGCCGTAGTCGAAGGCCGCCTGCTTGACCACCACCGGGGCCCCGGTCGCCAACGCCGTGCCCGCGAAGACGAAACTCTGGCGGCCGACGGCCTGCAAACTGTCGAGGCGGAACCCGCCGGCGAGGACACTCCCGACGGCCGCTTGCAGGACCGCGAACAGGCCGGGCCGTCCCTCCGCCTGGAAGCGGAGACGGAGGCGCCGGTGCAGATCGGGTTCGGGTGTTGGCAAGGGCGTTTCCTGTCCGGGCTGACCCGGGGCGCCGGAAGATTGCCGGCCGCTCCTCCCGCCCCCGCGACGGTCGATACCCTGGGACTGCCGGGCTCTCAACCCGGCGCGGCCTTTTCACCCGGCGGTCCGGGGTCCCAGGTCTGCTCGTCGGAGGCGAGGTATTGTTGGACTTCCTCGTCGAGGGGTGCGGCAGAGGTCTTGCCTTCGAGTACGTCGATCTGCTGGTCCAGGGCGGCGAGCAGCGCCGGGTCGCGGCCTTCCAGCACGGCCAGCTCCCGGCGGGCCTTCAGGCCGGCTACCTGTGCCGACGGATCGGCCTCCCGCCGCATCGCATCCAGCAGCGAATACACCTGGGCGACGCGGGGGACGCTCTGGACAGCCCCCGGGCGCCCGCGGCCGACCCGCGGGGCCTCGACCTGGGCCGTGTACTCGCCGCGCGCCTCCCCAGAGCCCCAGGCGAGGCGGGCGCGCGCGACCGACGTGGCGGGGCCGGCATCGACCGGCAACCGCACTTCCACGAAGGCGCCGTAGACGCGGTGCGCCTCCAGACCACCCAGCTCGCGCACCAGGCGCCGGTTCTTGATCGGGCCGAGGTGGCGCTCCTGCGGCCGGAAAGCCCAGGCGTCGCCACAGGCGATCTGCGGCCCGAACTCCAGTGTGAGCAGCCCCTCGGAGGCGACCAGGCGCCGGTTGACCTCCGCGATGTGCGCAAACGTCCTGACGACGTCCTTCGTGTCGCAGATCGGTTTGACCGAGCCGCCGAGCTGGTCGGAAATGAGGCGCTTGAGCGCCGCCGCGTCGAACTCGGTGCCGAAGCCGTAGGCGTGGACTTCGACCTTGCGCGGCCGGAAGCCGGCCAGCGCCTTCTGGCACTCCTCCGGGTCGTGCAGTTCCCCGTCGGTCAGGACGTAAACCCGCTGGACGCTGCCGCCCGTCTGCGGCAGCGTGGCCAGCGCCGCCCGCAGACCCGGGGCCAGCCGGGTCGCGCCGGCGAACTTGAGGTGGGAGAGGTCCATGCGCTGCAGGATCGCGTCGGTCTGGTCCTGGGCGCCCCCTGCCGCGGTCGGCGCCAGGATCAGGTCCGCGTCGGTTGAGAACAGGGCGATGCCGACGCGGTCGTCCGGCGCCAGCGTGCGCAGGAACTGCTCGACGGCCTGGCGGAGCAGCGGGTAGCGGTCCGGCTGGTCCATCGACCCGCTCACGTCGAGTACCAGGAAGACGTCGGCGCTGACGCCGCGTGTCCCCGGCGGGCTCGCCGCCCCCGCGCCGCGGGCCTGGGGCGAGAGCTCCCACTCCAGCAGGAAGCGGCAGACCGGGTCCTCGTCACCGGGGTAGGCCGTCTGATCGAAGAGCGCCTGCAGCCGGACCTTCAGGTCGCCAACGACGGACCAGCCGCCGGCGTCGGGCCCCTGCGGTGCGGCCGCGGGGCCGCCGCGGTAGATCGTCGGCAGCCGCGGCCCGCGTTCGTACTCGCAGTAAAACCACTCCAAGACGTGGAGGAACTGATCCAGGGCGTTCTCGGCGTGACTGGGCCGCAGCGCCACCCGCTCGGCGTCGTGGTCCGCCTTGTTGGAGAAGGTGCGCATGGTGTGCAGGTACGAGGCCATCTCGTCCGGGAGGAGACGGAGTCCCTTGATCTTCTTCTTCGGGTCGCCGCGCGCCGCAACGGCGATGCAGTCGTACAGGTTGTCGCTGGGCCGCTTGTGGCCAGCCCGGTCGAGGATGTCGCCGACCAGGCGCAGGCTCACGCGCGACATGCCGAGCAGCACGCCGATGGCGTTGCCGGCGTCCCGCAGCGTGCGCAGGAGGCTTTGCAGCTCGCGGCGCAGGTCGGGTCGTACGTCCTCGACGAGTCCGGTGATGCGCTCGTCGAGGGATGGCGAGGGTGTCATGGTGCGATACCGTCCTGGGAGAGTGGTCCCGCGCGTTGTCGGAGCGAGAGTGGCGGCCAGGGATGCAGAGAGGAAGGCCTGCCGCCCCGGCGAACTGGACAATATGCGTATTAAGTGTAAGCGCCGGCCGAGGGGGACTCAATCCTGTTTGGGGATCACGCCGCAGTCGTGCGGGCGCCGCGCCGGTGCCCGGCGCCCCGGACGCGGCCGGTCACAACCTCCAGCGGCGTCCCCAGGCAGTTTCGGGGAAGGCCATCAGCCACACCAGCACGATGAGGATGGCGACTTCTAAGTTCTATCAAAAATGACGGTATCCGTGAGAGGCTATCAGCCACACCAGCACGATGAGGATGGCGACTCCTCCGGTGATCATGCCGGCAATGGCGCAGCCGGGGCCGCCGCGGCGCGGGTCGCCGTCGCCAGTCGTCACGTCGATCAGGCCGAAGATAAGGGCCAGGCCGGACATCGGGAGGCTGAACAGGCCGAGGACGGGGAGCATCGCCAGCGGTACCGCGATGATCCCCAGGACCATGGACGCCACGCCCATTCCCCGGCCGCCGCTCTGCTCGGGAGGCGGCGGTTCGTAGTAGCGAGGCCGGGGTCGGGGCCGCGGCTCGGGCGCCGGGGGGGGCGCCGGGGGGGGCGCCGGAGGGGGCGCCGGGGCGGCCGCCGGCTGGGACTGGGTCACGTTGATGTTGATGACCGGCATGCGCGACCCTGGATCGTACCCGGCCACCGGGAGTTGGTTGGCGGCGGCCGGGGGCGCGAAGGGCACCAGTGGCTGGGGAGCCCCGCCGCCGGGAGGCGCCCCGCCGAGGGAGCCGAGGACGGTCTTGTTGGCCGGCGGCGCGGGCTGCACGGGCACCTGGATACGCTGCCCGCAGCCGGAACAGTGGAACTTGGTGCCGGCCTGGCTGGTCGGAGACTCGAACCCCGCCTGGCAGCGCGGGCAGGAGAAGCGGATCGTGTTGGGACCGCGCCCCGGACCGACCGGCACCAGGGGCGCCGCGTTCGCGGACTGCACCGGGTTCACCGCGTCATCGACGTGGAGCCCGAACGTCTCGCCGTGGGGGGCGGCCGCCGGCGCCGGCGGCCGCGCCACCTTGAAGGAGGCGCCACACTGCTTGCAGCGGAACAATTCGCCGACGAAGTTCTCGGGGATGCCGAGCTTGTGGTCACAGGTGGGGCAGGAGACGGTAAGCAGCATGGTGGACCCGGGTGCAGGTTCTTGTAGGGCGCGGAGCGGTTCTCGAGTGAGGTCCCCGTTGATCTCAGCAACCATCGCGAACACGGCGGCCCCGAAGACCTTTCAATCCTATCCGGGCGGGGCCGCCGACGCCAGAGGCTGTCGCATCCGGCTCGGAAGGATGCCGCCGGGTGGGCGTCACGTCCGCGGCGTCGAGGCGCGGGCGCGGCCGCGCCACAGGAAGTACACCGGGATCCCCGTCAGCACGATGAGGAAGCTCGGCCAGCTGTAAACGGGCTTGACGACCAGCAGCGCCAGCATGATGACGGCACACAGCCCGACGTACAGCGCCGGCACGAGGGGGTAGCCGAAGGCGCGGTAGGGCCGGGGTGCGTCCGGCAGCTTGCGGCGGAGGATGAACAGCCCCGTCACGGTCAGCACGTAGAAGAACAGCGCCGCCCAAATGACGTAATCGAGCAGCTCGTTGTAACTGCCTGAGAAGACTAGCAGGATCGACCATATCCCTTGCAGCACCAGGCCGACCGCGGGGACGCCGTTGCGGTTCAGGGCGCCCACCGAGCGGAAGAACAGCCGGTCCTGGCTCATGGCGTAGTAGAGGCGGGCGCCCATCAGGATCATGCCGTTGACGCAGCCGAAGGTCGAGATCATGATGGCCACCGCCATCAGCGGCACGCCGAAGCCCGGCGAGGCCCGCTCCAGCACCGCCGTGCCGACGCGGTCGTCCTTGGCGTAGGCGATACCTCGGTCGAAGGTCGATGCCTTTTTGAGCAGGGCCTCCCTGTCGTCGCGTACCTTCTTGGCCTCGTCGTTCTGGCCGGCGTGCTCCAGCTCGGCCGCGCGCCGGGCGAGGGTCTTCGCTTCAGCGTCGAGGGCCGGCGCGCCGTTGACCGGCAGCGCCGCCAGGTAGGCGAGGTTCGCCAGCAGATAGAGGAAGATCACCAGGCTCGTGCCCAGCGCCAGGCTCAGCGGCAGGTTGCGGCGCGGGTTCCGGATCTCGCCCGCCGTGAATGTCACGTTGTTCCACGCATCCGCGGAGAACAGCGAGCCGACCATGGCGCCGCACAGGACCATGACGACCGCGAGCCAGGTCAAGGGCATGAAGTGCGATACCTTGCCGAATTGCTCGGTGCCGGTCATGCCCCCCCAGAGGTCTTCGAGGTTTTGTGCGATGGCCTGGTGGTTGAGCGCCACGGTCAGGCCCATCACGATGAGCAGGATCAGTCCGAGCGTCTTGGCGACGGTGAAGATGTTCTGTACCCACTTGCCCGACTCGACGCCGCGGCAGTTGATCCAGGTCAGCAGCGCGATGACGAACACGGCGACGAGTTGCCCCGCCGAGATGCTGAAGCCCTCGCGCTTGAAGAACGTCAGCGGCTCGTCCATCCACGGCACGGACATTTGCAGGTTGATGTTGACCGCGTCCTTGCCGACGCTCCAGAGGCTCTCGTCGGTGCCCAGCTCCGGCACCAGTACGCCGAGGAACTTGGCGAAGGCCACGCCGACGGCGGCGATCGAGCCGGTCTGGATGACGAGGAAGCACGTCCAGCCGTACAGGAAGCCCCAGAGGGGGCTGTAGGACTCGCGGAGGTAGACGTACTGGCCGCCGGCGTTGGGCATCATGGCGGCCAGCTCGGCGTAGCTGAGGGCGCCGACGATCGTCATGACGCCGGTGAGGACCCACACGACGAGGAGCCAGCCCGAGGAGCCGACGTCGCGGGCGATGTCGCTGGAGACAATGAAGATGCCCGAGCCGATCATGGTGCCGGCGACGAGCGTGGTGGCGTCGAACAGGCCGAGCTTCTGCTGGAAGCCGGCCGGCGCCGGCTCGGTCTGGCGTTCGCTCATGGTTTCTCGATCCCATCTCCCGGCGTCCCTGCGGGGGAGACGCCGTGCTTGGTGATCTCGCCGCGCAGTTCCTTCCCGAGGATGCTGTGGTGCCGGCCGTAGAAGAAGTAGATGAGCAACCCGATCGCCAGCCAGCCGAACAGTCGCAGCCAGTTCGCCGCGGGCAACGAGAACATGAGCACCAGACAGGCGCCAATACCCAGGATGGGGGTGAGCGGCACCCACGGACAGCGGAACGGCCGCTCGGCCTGCGGGTTGGTTTTGCGCATGATGAGCACGGCCGTGCAGACGATCACGAAGGCGAAGAGCGTGCCGATGTTCGTCAGGTGGAGCAGGGCGCCGATCGGCAGCAACCCGGCGAGGACGCCCACGAACACGCCGATGAGGATAGTGCTCTTCCAGGGGGTGCGGAACTTCGGATGGACGTCGGCGAACATGCCTTTGGGCACCAGGCCGTCGCGGGCCATGGCCAGGAAGACGCGCGGCGCGCTGAGCATCATGACCAGGAGCACGGAGGTGATGCCGGCGACACCCGCGGCGGAGATAATGCCGTCGGCCCAGCCCAGGCCGTTCTGATCGAACGCCTTGGCGACGCCGGCGTTGGGGTCGATCTGGTCATAGCGGACCATCCCCGTCAGCACCGCGACCACGCCCACGTAGAGCACGGTGCAGATCAGCAGTGAGAGGATGATGCCGATGGGCACGTCGCGCTGCGGGTTCTTGGCCTCCTCCGCGTGGGTGGATACGGAGTCAAAGCCGATGTAGGCGAAGAAGATGATGGCCGCGCCCGCAATCATTCCCCGTGGGTCTCCGTGCTCCGTTTGGTCGCCGTGGATCGGGATGCCGAAGAAGCTGACGCCGGTCCAGCCGTAGGGGGCGAAGTTGCTCCAGTTGTCCAGGTCGATGAAGAACGCGCCGACGAGGATGACGAAGAGCACGGCGGCGAGCTTGATGGCGACCATGAGGGCGTTGAAGCCGGCGCTCTCCTGGATGCCCTTGACCAGGATGATGGTCACGATCACGACGATCAGGACCGCCGGGAGATTGATGAACGAGTCGGTGGGCTCAAAGTGGCCGGTTTTCTCGTTGTAGGACAGGGCCGCGCTGCGGAAGCCCGCAGGGAAGGCCAGGTCGAACTTGGCCAGGACTCGTTGGAAATAACTGGACCAGCCGTTGGCGACCGTCGCCGCGCCCACTGCGTATTCCAGCACCAGGTCCCAGCCGATGATCCAGGCGAACAACTCGCCCATGGTCGTGTAGGCGTAGGTGTAGGCGCTGCCGGCCACGGGCGCCATCGAGGCGAACTCGGCGTAGCAGAGCGCCGCGAAGATGCACGTCACCCCCGCGACCATGTAGGAAACCATCAGGGCGGGGCCCGCGGTCTTGTTCGCGGCTTCCCCCGTGGCGACGAAGATGCCGGCCCCGATGACCGCGCCGATGCCCAGGGCGGTGAGCGTCACCGGGCCGAGCACACGCCGCAGCCGGTTGTCGCCGGCCATCTCGTCGAGCAGGACCTTGAGCGATTTCTTCGCGAACAGTTGGTTGGCCATCCCGCACTCCCTCACTGGAGGTTGTTCAACGCGCCCACCCGCGGACCGGAGAGCCTCCCGCCTGCACGCACCTATAGAGGCCCTCAAAGAATGTGGGGCAAGTTGCCAACTTGCCGGGAAAAACGGCAAGTTGGCAACTTGCCCCACATTCTTTGAGCCGCTTTTAATCCCTATTTACTGTCCACTATCAACGTCACCGGCCCGTCGTTGGTCAGTTCCACGTGCATCATCGCCTGAAAGCGGCCGGTCGCCGTCGGCACGCCGAGCGCGCGAACCGCCTCAATGAACGCCTCATAGAGCGGCACGGCGGTCTCCGGGGGCGCCGCCTCGATGAAACTCGGCCGACGTCCCTTGCGGCAGTCGCCGTACAGGGTGAACTGGCTGACCACCAGCACGCCGCCGCCGACCTCCGTCACGTCGCGGTTCATCTTGCCGTCGTCGTCCTCGAAGACGCGCAGCGACACGATTTTCTCGGCCAGCCAGCGCGCCTGCTCCGGCGTATCGGTCCGGGCCACGCCGAGCAGCACCAGCAGGCCGCGGCCGATCTCCCCGGTCACCTCGTCGCCGACCCGCACCCGGGCCTGGCTGACGCGCTGCAAGACGGCACGCATGCTCTCTCCGGCGGTTCCGCGCACGTCCCGCGTGCGCGTTTTCGTGCCATGATACGGCGGCGCCGGGGATTTCCCACTCCAGTTTTCCCAAGATCCCCGCGCGGCGCCGGAACCCTCCCGCCTCGCCGAGCACTCCCAGCGGAGAGGAGAGGGCTTGCCGTTTCGCGCTCGCAGCCGAGCGCGAAACGGCAAGCCCTCTCCCCGCCGCCGGGTAAGGAGATGGAGTCACGCCCGCGCGTGCGCCTGCCCGTCTCCCGGTGGCCACCCCGACGGGGCCGTCCGTAGACTTACTGAGGGCAGCACGGTCAAAGCTCGGTCCCCCTGCCCGCTCTCCGAAGGGGACGCAATTCCCCCGGCGTCTGTTACAGCCGCGCAGGAAGGTCGTCCTGTCGTGAGGTATCCCCGGGCAACGGCGCTCGCGCCCCGCTCCCCTGAGGGCCGTTCGATGGATAGCCCCACCCTGGTGAGCCAACTGCAAGGCGTCGGCCTGTGGCCGGAGGACGAGGCGGCCCGGCGTCAGATCCTCGACCTGGGCCGCCGCTTCCCCGAGGCCCGCGACCTCGCGCGCGAGCTGATCCACCTGAACCTCCTCACCCCCTACCAAGCCAACCAACTCCTGACCGGCAAGGGTTCGACCCTGGCCATCGGCCCGTACCTGGTCCTGGAACGGCTCGGCGAGGGCGGCATGGGCCAGGTCTTCAAGGCTCGCCAGAAGCGACTGCACCGCGTCGTCGCCCTCAAGGTGATCCGCCCCGACCGTGTCACCAACGCCACCGCGGTCGGCCGCTTCCACCGCGAGATCCAGGCCGCCGCCAAGCTCTCCCACCCCAACGTCGTCCGCGCCTACGACGCCGACCGCAGCGACGACACGTACTACTTCGCGATGCAGTTCGTCAACGGCACCGACCTCTCGCGGCTGGTCAAGCAGCGCGGTCCGCTGCCGGTGGACCAGGCGTGCGACTTCATCTACCAGGCGGCGCACGGCCTACAGCACATCCACGCCAACGGCATGGTCCACCGGGACGTCAAGCCGTCGAACCTCATGATCACCGGCCCTGGGGCGCCGCGGATCACCCCCGACCCCATCTCGGGGATCGGCGTGTCGGACCAGGTGAAGATCCTCGACCTGGGCCTGGCCCGGCTGTGCGAGGACACCGACGAACAGGGCCAACGCCGCCCGGCCCTCACGCAACTCGGCTCGGTCATGGGCACCGCCGACTACATGGCCCCCGAGCAGGGCGTGGACAGCCGCCGGGCCGACGCCCGCAGCGACGTCTATAGTCTCGGCTGCACGCTCTACTTTGCCCTGGCCGGCCGACCGCCCTTCTTCGGCGAGACGGCGCTGGAGAAGCTGATGCACCACCAGCTGGACGAGGCCGAGCCGGTGGAGCAGGTGCGCCCGGCCGTGCCGCCGGAACTGGCGGCGGTGGTGCGCAAGCTGATGGCGAGGAAACCCGCCGATCGCTACCAGACGGCGGCCGCGGTCGCGGAAGCCCTGGCGCCCTTCTGCGGCGCGGCGGTCCCCGTGCCCGCAGTCCCAGTGTCTGTCGTGGCGACGCCGGTGCCGGGGGGCCAGGTGGCGGCGGCCGGCGCCGACTCCGAGGCGGGGCTGCTGGTGCTGCTGCGGCCCGACGCCGTCCCGCACCGCGATCGGAGCGCGTCGCACCCCTGGGCGTGGGTCGGGGCCGCTGCGGGCATTCTCGGCGGCGTCCTGATGTTACTCCTGGTGCTTCGGCTCGTCCGGGGATGAAATGCCTCGGCCGGTCCGGCGTACTCAGCAAAACTTTCCATCGGCAAGGAAGGTAGTCCACGCGGGGGGCGGGATCCTCTTGCGGCGAGCGGGGCCACAGGAGATAATCCCATTCCAGGGCGGACAGAGCGGTTGCGCGGGCCAGGTGAGGTCGCAGCGCACTTTTCCGTGAGGGGTAATGGACGCGGCCGGATTCGTCACTGAGTTACACGCCCTCGGCTTGCTCGACGACGCGGGCCTGAACAACAGCGTGCGCGAGCTCACCGAGCGCCCGCTCAGCGCGCCCGACCTGGCGCAGGAACTGGTGCGGCGGAACCTGCTGACCTCTTTCCAGGCCGGCCACCTCCTGACCGGCAAGGGCCGCAACCTCGTCCTGGGGCCGTACCGCTTCCTCGAATCCGTCACCGCTCACGCGCGCGGCCGCGTGTTCCGGGCGGTCCACGCCCCCCTCGGCCGGGTGGTCGCCGTCAAGTTGATGCGCTGTCCCTCCGGGCGCCGCCTGGCCGTACGGGCGCGGTTCGAGCGCGAGACGACCCTCGCCGCCCGCCTGACGCACCCCAACCTTGTGACCGCCCTGGACGCCTTCGAGAACGACGGCCTGTACGTCCTTGTGACGGAGTGGGTCCCGGGCACCGACCTGCGCGGCCACGTTCGCGCGAGCGGCCGGCTGTCGGTGCCGACGGCGTGCGGCTTCGCCATGCAGGCGGCGCTGGCGCTGCAGCACACCCACGAACGCGGCCTCCTCCACCAGACCGTCGAGCCGGGGAACCTGCTGATCGCCGAGCCGCCTGCCAGCCCGTCGCTGGCCGACATCGATCTGGCCCGGACGGGACTGACGTGCCGGCCGCTCAAGCTCCTGAACCTGGGCCAGTCCTGGCTCGCGGCGCGGCGCAGCCGGTCCCCGGAGGGCGCTCTGTCCGCGGGGGACCACGCGAATTACCTGGCGCCGGAGCAGTTCCACGACCGGCCCGACCTGGACCAGCGCAGCGACCTGTACGGCCTGGGCGCCTGCCTGTACTTTGCCCTGGCGGGCCGCCCGCCCCGCCGCCCCGGCAAGGCGGACGGCGCCCGCGGGGAAGTCGTGCCGCTCGAAAAGCTCCGCCCCGACGTGCCCTCGCGCCTGGCCGCCATCGTCCGCCGCCTGCTGGCCGCCCGCCCCGCCGACCGCTTCGAGAGTGCGGAGGAGGTGGTCCAGGTCCTCATGCCCTTCTGCGTCACCGTGGCGCCGCGGGCCAGCAGCCCGCACCTCAACACGGCCGTCGGCCAACAGACCACGCTCGCCGACGTCCGCGGCGGCTTTACCTCGCCGGCCCTTTCCCTGAAGGCGAAGCCCGGACACCCCGGGCCTCTCCCGCCGCGCCGGTGGGGGCGGTCGGCGGTGCGGCTCGTGCTCGCCGCGATGGGGTGCGGCTTCGGGGCGGCGCTGCTCCTGCACCTCCTGCGGTTGCTCGGGGAACTCGGCGGATAAGGTCAACTCCGCTGGACGGGCTGGTCGATTTTTGCCAAGGTAGCAGTCGAGGACCCGTTCATACCGCGCCCGCTCCCGGAGAGAACGATGGCGGACTTCACCCCGTATCAGCAGAAGATCATCAAGCGCTACTACGACAACAGCGACACCTTGCAGTCGCAGCGCCTGGCAGAACTGGTCGGCGAGCTGTACCTCGCGGAGGGGAAGAAGCGCGAGCGGCTGTGGAAGGCGGCGGCGACCGCGATGCAGAAGCTCGGCATCCCCCAGGTCCGGATCGACCACCTGGTCAAGCAGGCCAACCCGGCGCTGATCGCCGAGGTCGTCAAGGAGTTGCAAGGCAAGTGACGCCGCATCCCCCGGTCCTGCTCGACAGGAAGAAAAGCGGCACGGCTGGCATTGTATACTGGCTGCGGGTTGGTCTGACACAAGCCCGACGCGCAAGCGAGGGACCCTCGCTTGCGCGTCGGGCTTGTGTGACGAGCTTTCGCGCCGGAGTAATAAATGCGCGCGGGCCGGGAGCAAACAGACCGCGGCGCACAATTGCTTTGCATTCCCTGCCCGGTGGGCGCATGATGAGAGGGAGCGGTAAGGACCTCGTGCAAGGCCTCGCCGCCCCACGAAACCCACCGCCGCACCCCGCCGACGTCCGCCCCCGGCCCGCAGGAGTTCGCCAGCCATGCACGCACGCCGCGTCCTCGCCGCCCTCACCGCGACGGCGCTGCTCGCCGCCCCGGCCGCCGCCGACGCCCCGCAGTTCGGCCGGCACGTCACGCCGGTCCTTTACCGGCTCGGCTGCAGCGCCGGCGCCTGCCACGGCGCGTTCGCCGGCAAGGGCGGGTTTCGCCTCTCCCTTTTCGCCGGCGCCCCCGAGGACGACTACCAGAACGTGCGCGGCCCCTTCGGCCGTCGCCTCGACCCGGTCCGCCCCGAGCAAAGCCTGCTCCTGCTCAAGCCGACCGGCGCCGTGCCGCACGGCGGCGGCCTGCGCCTGCGCCCCGGCAGCCCGGAATACCGGGTGCTGCGCGACTGGATCGCCGCCGGCGCCCGCCACGATCCCCGCACCGAGCCCCAGGTGCTGTCGGTCCATGTCGAGCCGCCGACCCTGATCGCCGCCGTCGGCGCTGCCCCTCAGGCAGTCCGCGTCCTGGCCCGCCTGTCCGACGGCAAGGAAGACGACGTCACCCGCCTCGCGCGCTTCGAGTCACTCGACCCCGCCGTCGCGGCCGTCACTGCGGACGGCAAGGTCAGCGGCCAGCGCGGCGGCAGTGTTGCCGTCCTCGCCCACTACGCCGGCCAGGTCGGCTTCACCACGACCCTCGTCCCGGGCACTCTGCCCCCGGGGTTGAAGTTCCCCGAGGAGCGGCCGGCCGACGCCATCGACCGCGTCCTCGCCGAGAAACAGAAGCGTCTCAACATCGTGCCGTCGCCACTGTGCAAGGACGAGGAGTTCTTGCGCCGCGCCTACCTCGACGTTACCGGCGTGCTGCCGCTGCCCGATGAGGTGCGCCAGTTCCTGACCGACCGCGACCCGGAGAAGCGGCGCAAGCTGATCGACAAGTTGCTCACCGACCCGCTGCACGCGGCGCTGTGGGCCGGCAAGCTGTGCGACACCGTTGGCGCCGACGACCGCTTCCTTGGCGACCGCGTCTACAGTTTCCACGACTGGTTCCGCAACAAGTTCGAGGACAACGTCCCGTGGGACCGGATCGCCTACGGGGTGATCTGCGCCACTGCCGCCGACGGGCAGACGTCCGAGCAACTCAAGGCCGCGCAGAAGCGCGACGCGGAGGAGCGCAAGAAAGCCAAGGGCAAGAAGCCCGCGCCGCCGACCCCCGGGGCGAAGCCGTGGCGCAGCGGCTACGCGGTCCGGCAGACGCTCGACGTGTTTTACAACAACCTGATCTTTCAGAAGGAGACGCCGGACAAGAAGCGCATCCTCGACGCGAAGCAGGTCGCCCTGCGCGTGGCGCACACGTTCCTGGGGGTGCGGTTGGAGTGCGCCCAGTGCCACAAGCACCCGCACGACCGCTGGTCGCAGAACGACTTCTTCAGCTTCGCCGCCGCGTTCTCCTACGTCGAGTTCGGCGCCGACCCGGCGCTGAAGGCGAAGGGCGTGAACCTCGGCGGCACGCACGCCGGCGCCAAACCCGTCGAGATCTTCCACGACCCGGCCACGGGCGAGCCGGTTGGGCCGCGCGTGCTGGGCGGGGCGAAGATCGACATTGGGCCGGGTCAGGATCCCCGCGTCGCGGTGTGGAAATGGATGGTGCGCGAGGACAATCCGTGGTTCGCGCGGGCGATCGTCAACCGCGTCTGGGACCATTACCTCGGCCGCGGCCTGATCGAGCCGGCCGACGCCCAGGCCGCCGCCAACCCGCCATCGCAGCCCGAGATCCTCGACGACCTGGCGCGCGACTTCGTCGCCCACAAGTACGACCTGCGCCACCTGCACCGCCGCATCCTGAACACGCTGGCGTACCAGCGCGGCC
Source organism: Gemmatales bacterium (assembly GCA_038227745.1). GTDB lineage: Bacteria > Planctomycetota > Planctomycetia > Gemmatales > Gemmataceae > DASPXY01. The sequence goes on from JBBRPS010000044.1 coordinate 21,512, forward strand.
ACGTCCCGAACGCGAGCAACGTCCGCGACGAGCGTCACTTCGCCCGCCGTCTCTTGCGCCGGTTGAGCGCCGAGCAGGCGCTGGACGCGGTCGCCCAGGTGACGGGCACACCGATCAAGCTGCCGAAGCGCTACGCCAGCCCGCGGCCCGGGACGCGCGCCGTCGAGGTGGCCCTGAGCCGGGTGGGCGGCGACGACGGTTACCTGATGCAGATCTTCGGCAAGCCGCTGCGGACGCAGAACTGCGACTGCGAGCGCAGCCCCGCCTCCAGCCTCAGCCAGGTGCTGTACTTCTACAACGACGAGAAACTGGTGGCGAAGATCAACGACCCGAAAGGTCGGCTGCAGAAACTGGTGCAGGAGGTGCAGGACGACCGCCGGCTGCTGGAGGAGTTGTACCTGCTGACGCTGACGCGGCGGCCTGCGCCGGGCGAAGTGGAGCGCTCGCTGCGACATTTGCGCGGCGCCGCTTCACGGCCGGAGGGGTATCAGGATATTCTGTGGTCGCTGCTGAACCGGGATGAGTTTATCGTGAATCATTGAGGTGAGGTCGGCAAAGCCCACGGGTTGCAACCCGTGGGCTTGAACAGCAGGGGAGCTTTCTGATGACACGGCTCGGTGACAAGGTATCGCGCCGCCAGGCACTCCAACTCGGCGCGGCGGGACTGGGCGGATTGACGCTGCCGGCGCTGCTGCGCGCCGAGGATGCGGCGCGACGGCAGGGCGGCCGGCGCGGCGCCCGGGCGAAGAACGTCATCTTCATCTGGCAGCAGGGCGGGCCGCCTCATCAAGACACCTGGGACATGAAGCCCGACGCCCCGGCCGACATGCGCGGCGAGTTCAACCTCATCCAGACCACTCTCCCCGGCTACTCCGTCTGCGAGCTGCTGCCGCGCCTGGCCCGCCAGGTCCACCGCCTGACGATCCTGCGCGGTGTCAACCACCACATCGCCGACCACAACCCCGGCAGCATGTACATGCTCGGCAGCGGCAACCCGCCGAACCCGACCATCCTGCACCCGACCTGGTCGGCCGTCGTCAAAAAGGAGAGCCGCGAAATCCCCGGCGTGCCCACCGCGGTCGCGGTGCCGAGTGAGCCGAGCGAGGGGCCGGGGGCGGGCTTCCTCGGGGCCGCGTACCAGTCCTTCGCCACCCAGGCCGACCCCAACGACGCCAACTTCCGCGTCCGCGGCCTGGCCCTGCCGCCGGGCATCGACGCCGCCCGCCTGGAGCGCCGCCGGGCGCTGCTGAGCGACACGAACCGCTTCCTCGACGGCGCGGCGGGACGGCCGGACCTGCTGGACGGCTACGACCGTTTCCACCGTGATGCGCACGAGATCATCCTGTCACCAACCACGCGCCGGGCGTTCGACATGGACCGCGAGCCGACGGGAGTGCGCGAGCGCTACGGCCGGACCAAGCTCGGGCAGCGCCTGCTGCTGGCGCGGCGCCTGGTCGAGGCGGGGGTGCGGTTCGTGACGGTCAGCGAGCCGGTGGGCTGGGACACGCACGCCCAGAACTTCCGGCGGATGCGCGAGAACCTGCCGGTGGTGGACTGCGGCGTCAGCGCCCTGCTCGACGACCTGGCGCTGCGCGGCCTGCTGGACGACACGCTGGTGATGATGTTCGGCGAGTTCGGGCGGACGCCGAAGATCAACCGCCAGGCAGGCCGCGACCACTGGCCGCAGGCGATGTCGATCGTCCTCGCGGGCGGCGGCGCGCCGGCGGGCCTGGTCCACGGCACGACCGACCGCAACGGCGCCTTCGTGACGAGCGGGGCGCACTCGCCGGCGGACTTCGCCT
>JBBRPS010000045.1:0-23194 GCA_038227745.1 Gemmatales bacterium
ATGGCGCACCCCGCATAGGGAGCGTAGTATTGCAGCGGCGCGGGGTCCGACGAGTTCGCGGCCACGACGATGGTGTAGTCCATCGCGCCGGCCTTCTCCAGCTCGCCGTAGATGCGCGCGACGTTCGCTTCCTTCTGCCCGATGGCGACGTAGACGCAGATCACGTCCTCGCCGCGCTGGTTGATGAACGCGTCGATCGCGATGGCCGTCTTGCCCGTCTTGCGGTCGCCGATGATCAGCTCGCGCTGGCCGCGGCCGATCGGCGTCATGGCGTCGATGGCCTTGATGCCCGTCTGCAGCGGCTGGGTCACCGGCTGGCGGCCGGCCACGCCCGGGGCGTACGACTCGACGGGCCGGCTCAGCGACGTGACGATGGCGCCCTTGCCGTCCATCGGCCGGCCGAGCGGATCGACGACGCGGCCGATCAGGGCATCGCCGACCGGCACGCGCAGCAGGTCGCCGGTGGTGCGCACCTCGTTGCCCTCGGCGATCTCGAGGTAGTTGCCGAGGATGATGACGCCGACCGAGTTCTCTTCGAGGTTGAAGGCGAGGCCGTAGAGCGCCTCGCGGTGCGCCGTGGCGGTGAACTCGACCATCTCGCCGGCCATCACGCCGGCCAGGCCGTAGACGCGCGCGATGCCGTCGCCGATCTCCAGGACGCGGCCCGTCTCGCGCGTGTCGATCCGCGAGCGATACTGGTCAATCTCCTGTGTCAGTACGGAAACGATCTCGTCCGCTTTGAATCTCATGGCTACTTCTCGCAGTTAGGTGGTTCCGGATGGCGCGCAGGCGGGCGCGGACCGAGCCATCGAGCTGCCAGTCGCCGACCCGCACGATCAGGCCGCCCAGCAGGTCGGGGTCGAGGTGCTCCTCGAGGATCGGTTCCAGGTGGAAGGCCTCGCGCAGGCCGTGGTTCAGCCGCTCGCGCTGGTCGTCCGCGAGGGGAACGGCGCTGCGGATCTGGACGCGCAGGCGCCTTGTCCGCTGCTCGTGCAGGTCGCGCAGGGCGAGGTAGATCTGGCGGACCAGCTCGAGCCGGCCGTGCTCGTTCAGGACCAGGAGGAAGTTGACGAACAGGTCGCTGGCCCTGCCCTGGAACGTCGCCTGGATGGTGGCGGCCTTGACCTTGGCGGGGACGGCCGGGCTGGCGTAAAACTCGCCGACGAGGGGGTTGGGCTGAATGACGTCGCGGACCAGCGAGTCGAACTGTTCGAGGATGGCGTCGGCCTCGCCGTGCCGGTCCGCCGCGTTGAGCAGCGCCTCGGCGTAAACCCGGGCGATGCGCTGGGCGCCGACGTCCGCGATGGGGTGAATCTGCTGGTCGCCGTGGTCGTTCATGGTGCTCCGATGGTCAACCGCTCGGGCCGGTGCCGCGTATGCCCCTTGGGTGGCGTCCGCCCGGGGCGTTGCCCGGGCGGACGCCACCCGCGGTTCACTTCCGCGCCTCTTTCATCTCGTCGAGGGCCTCGTCCACCAGCCGGCGGTGGTCGTCCGGCGTCAGCGAGCGGCTGATCGCCTTGGCCGAGATGAGCGTCGCGAGCTGCGCGGCCTGGTTCCAAATTTCCTGCAGGGCCTGGTCGCGCGCCGTGTCGATCTCACGCCGCAGCCGCTGACGGTCCGCCTGGATCTCCGCCGCCGCCCGCGTCCGCATTTCCTCGCCAAGCTTCTGGGCGTCCTGCCGCGCCCGCTCCAACAATTTCGGGATTTCCGCATGAGCCTCGTCGAGCTGCCGCTTGAACTCAACGCGGGCGCGCTGGGTCTCGTCGCGGGCCAGCTTGGCCTCCTCGACGGCACTGCGGATCGCGGCCTCCCGCTTCTGCAGCCCTTCGAGGATCGGCCCCCAGGCGAACTTCCGCAACAGGAAGTACAGGCCGAGGAAGACGACGATCGACCACAGGCCGAGGTCGAAGCGCACGTTGAAGATGTCGCTCTTCTTGTCGGCCGCGAAGGCGACGCCCGCGTCGGCCAGGGCGAGGGCCGCCGTGAGCGCCGCACAGAGCCAGCTGGGACGCATGACCACCTCACTGCGAAGGGCGGGCGCCGAGCCGGCGCCCGAGGAACGCCCGCCTACCACCAGGCCACGCCGGCCAGGTTCAAGCAGATCAGCAGGGCGAAGAACGTGGCGCCCTCGAGGAGGGCCGCGATGATGATCATGGCCACCTGGACGCGGCCGGCCACCTCGGGCTGGCGGGCCATGCTCTCCAGGGCTGCCGACCCGATCCGCCCGAACCCGTAGCCCGCGCCGATGATGACCAGGGCGGCGCCGAGTCCCGCGCCGAGGCCGGCGCCCGAGAGGACCTCCGTCTGCGGGACCGTGGTCGGCTGCGTCCTCTGCTGGGCGAACGCCGGGGCCGCTGCCACGAGGAAGACCGCCACCGCCGCCAGCGCCTGTCGCAACGCTTTCATGTGAACCTTCACTCCTTCTGTCACTCGAGATCCCGCGGGCCGGGCCCGCTCCCCTACGCACGATTTGCCTGTCCACGGACCCTGGCAGGCGGACGCCGGTCAGTGTTCCGGGTTGACCGCCATGCCGATGAACAGGGCCGTCAAGAACGTGAAGATGTACGCCTGCAAGAACGCCACGAACAACTCCAGCAGGCTCAACGCGATCACCCCCAGCACGCTCGCCGCCGTGACCACCGGCCACAGGGGCGAGTCCCGCATCGCCACGATGAAGAGCAGAATGCTCGCGAGCACCATGTGTCCGGCGAACATGTTGGCGAAGAGCCGGATCGCCAGCACGCCGCTCTTGATCACCGAGCTGAACAACTCGATCACGAAGATCATCGCGCAGATGACCGTCTTGAAGAGCCACCCCACCCCGAAGAAGAAGGGCAGGTCGATCTTCGGCCAGAGCGCCTTGACGTACTGCCACGGGCCGAGCTTGATCACCGCCGCCCCGTGCATGACGAGGAAGACGCAGAGCGCCAGCCCGCCCGTCACGAAAATGTTCGCCGTCGGCGAGCCCAGGAAGGGGAACAGGCCGAGGAGGTTGCAGAACAGGATGAAGATGAAGAGCGTCCACAGCAGCGGGACGAACTGATCCGCGGGGTGCGCGTGGACTCCGCCCGCCGTGCCGTGACCGGCGTCGTGGTGCCCGCCCTCCCCGTGAGCGTGCTCGGCGGCGAGCCGCTGGCCGCCGTGCGACCCCTCGTGTCCCGCGGCGGGGTCGTGGTCGTGGTGCGCGTGCTCGGGGAAGTTGGGCTTGGCGACCTGGTCGCGGATGAACGTCAGGAGCGTCTCGAAGAAGTTCCAGAACGGCCCGCGCGGCACCTCGCCGTTCGCGACGCGCCGCGCCAGGCCCCGGAAGACGAAGAAGGTGAGGGCGGCCGCGATCAGCATCAACCACATGTATTTCGTGGGAAGGCGATACCCGCCGATCTCGAACCACCCCACCAGCGGCAGGTGGACGCCCAGTTCGTGGAACAGATACCACTTCTCGTCCTGGTCACCGACCTCCTCGGCGGCCGTGAGCTTGTGCTCCCCGTGGTCGGTGGCCGCCCCGTGCTTGGCCTCCTCGCCGTGTTTCTCGCCGTGCCTCTCGCCGTGCTTGTCGGCGTCCTTCGCGTGCGGGTCGGCGTGCGCCTTCTCGCCCGCGCCGGCCGCCCCGAGGGCGGCCCAGGTGAGCAGGCCGCCCAGGACGAGCAGCCCGGTGAGCCGACTGGTTGTTCGCGCCAGCATGCTTCTGCCCAGTTCCTTTTCCGTGTCCGCCCGCAAGCGGGTCAGGGCCTGTCGGGGGAAGTCCTGCCGGCCAGCAAAAGGACGACCTCAACCGCCAGCGTAACGAGGTAGAACACCAGCACCCAGACCCAGAAACTCCGGTCCCGAAAGTACGCCTCGGCCCGGTTGACGGCCAGTGCCGCGCCCAGCACCACGAACATGCGCACGCCGGTGGCCCCCAGAACCATCATCAAGTAGTGCTGCGGCGCCCTGCGGAACGTCCACTCGGCCCAGAACATCGTCAGGGAGGCGGGCGCCAGACAGAGCAGGAGGGCCACGGCGCTAAAGACCACCGCCCGCTCGCCCCCGAGGGCGTAAGCCGGGTAGGCGGCAGCGCCCCAGAGGAGGAGCAGGGTGCCCAGCAGCAGTCCCAGTCTTCTCGTCACGTCTCATCCCGCGGCTTGCCCGACGACTTTCCCCTGTCCAACTTTTCGTCCCGGTCAAACTTTCGCGCCAGCATGACAAGGTGAAACAGCCCGCCGACCAGGCCGAGGACCGTTCCGCCCACGACCCCCCAGGGCGCCCACCCCAGGTTCCGGTCCAGGAACAGGCCGACTGCCACCGGGACGACCATCTCCAGCCCCACCAGCCCGAAGGCGAAGTAGCGACCGGAGTCGCCAGGGTCCGGAATGCGCTCCGGCATGTTTCTCCCTATTCCCCTCGGGTATGATCCGCCGGAAAAGTCGGTACCCGCAACGGCCGTTTTCCGGCTGGCCATGCGGAGGTATTGTCAGAATGGCTTTGGGAAAGTCAACTGAATTCGTGGAAAAGTTCACGAAGTCGGCAAGGTCGCAGGTTTCCGAGCTATCTCCCGTGTTTCCAAGGGCTTACAACGCTCGCTCCGCCGCCGGCCCCGCGGATACGCTGAAAAACACGGGGCGCGCGGCCGAGGTGTTCCCGGAAAAACCGCTGTCTCGGGTCCCCGGCGGCGATTTTCAGGTTGACAGGTGCCTATCCATCTATGTATCATCCAATGGTCGAAGGAAATAGAGATTCCAACCCTGACGGGGCGCGGTCCTGCAACAACCCTGGTGTTTGCAGCAAGAGACACGAATGTGACTCCAACCTCGACCCGATTCCGGACCGCGAGTTAGCAGAAGAGGCATTCTTTTCCACCTGGGGAAGTTTGCCTTTTTTTATCGCCTCTCCTCCCTTCCTACCGTCGGGGGGAGGCGCTCCAGCCGTACGCGCATGCCACGACAGACGCCCCCGGTTTCTCCGTCCTGTAGTCTCCCGGGTGCGTCCTGACTAGCCGACCCCTCCCAGGAATGGACTCCGGGAGTCCGCCGCCAGCACACGGATGTTTTTCCAGCCCCCATTACCGAGTGCCTGTTGGTGTGCAGGCCTGACGGAGTTGCGCCGCATGACACGTGAACAGTTACTGGGTTGTACCAAAAAAGTCCTCGCCGACCTGGCGCGGAAGAAGGGCATCGCCGGCTGGCACGGGATGCGCAAGGACGAGCTGGTCGAGGCCCTCGCCGCCCTGAAGACTCCCCGCCCCGCGCGGCGGGACCAGGTCGGTGCGGCCAAGGTCGCCGCCGCCGAGGTAACCGTCAAGCCCCGCGCCGCCCGCCCCCCGGTCCGGCCCCAGGTCGCCGCCGCCCGCAACACCTCCGGCGGCGTCTCCGGCGAAGAGACGGTCGAGCGCAGCAAGTACGACGTCGGCGTGCCCACCCGGGACCTGTCCGCCAAGGTCCCCAAGGACCTGCCCGCGGGCTACGGCAAGGACCGTATCGTCGTCATGGTGCGCGACCCCTACTGGCTGCACGCCTACTGGGAGCTGACGCGCCAGGCCATCCAGCGGGCCGAGGCGGCGCTCAGCCAGGACTGGCACGGGGCCAGGCCGGTCCTGCGCCTCCTCGACGTCAGCAGCCGCGACACCATGAGCTCGGTCGAGGCGGTCATCCGCGACATCGACATCCACGGCGGCTGCAACAACTGGTACATCGACGTCGCCAACCCGCCGCGCTCCTACCGCGTGGACATCGGCTACCTCGCCCGCAACGGCCAGTTCTACGTCCTCGCCCGCTCCAACGTCGTCACCACGCCGCGCGCCGGCCTCAGCGACGCCCTCGACGAGAACTGGGCCGACATCGACGCCAAGAAGGCCGACCGCATCTACGCCATGTCCGGCGGTTTCGACCCGACCGCCAGCAGCCTCGAACTGAAGCAGCTCTTCGAGGAGCGCCTGCGCCGCCCGATGGGTTCCCCCGCCGTCACCAGCTTCGGCTCCGGGGCGTTCCTGCCCGGCAAGCAGCGCAAGTTCTGGTTCCAGCTCGACGCCGAGCTGATCGTCTACGGCGCCACCGAGCCGAACGCCCGTGTGACGCTCCAGGGCGATCCGGTCAAGCTGCGGCCGGATGGCACCTTCACGATGCGCTTCAGTTTGCCGGATAGCAGGCAAATCATTCCCGCCGTCGCCGCCTCCGCCGACGGCGTCGAGGAACGCACCATCGTCCTCGCCGTCGAGCGCAATACCAAGCAGCTCGAGCCGATGATCCACGACGGCAACGATTGAGCAATTGTCAGTTGCCAGAGGCTGATGACCGAAAGCCCACGGGTTGCCACCCGTGGGCTTTTTCTGACAACTGACAACTGACAACTGCACCATGAACCGCCGCGACTTCCTCCACCCCCGCCGCCTCGCCCAGTCCGCCGGCCACCTCCTCGGCGCCCTCGATGAGATTCGCTCTGCCGTCGAGCCTGCCCCCCCGACCGACGCCGCCCTGCTGCGCATGGCGCGGCGGGCGATGGCCACCACCTTCGAGGTCATCCTCCCTTACGGCACACCCGGCGCCGTCGAGGCGGCGGGAGCCGCCCTTGATGAGATCGACCGCCTCGAAGCGCAGCTGACCGTTTACCGCGACACCAGCGAGGTCAGCGCCCTCAACCGCGAGGCCGCTTCCCGCTGGGTGCCGGTCGAGGCACGCCTGTTCGATTTGCTGGCCCTGTGCCAGCGCCTCAGCGAGGAGAGCGACGGGGCCTTTGACGTCTCCGTCGGGGCGCTCATCAAGGCGTGGGGCTTCTATCGGCGGCGCGGCCGCGTGCCCTCGGACGAGGAGCGGACGACCGTGCTGCCGCGCCTTGGCATGAGTCACGTCCAACTCGACCGCGAAAGGCGGACAGTCCGCTATGACGTCGCCGGGCTGGAGATCAACCTGGGCAGCATCGGCAAGGGTTACGCCCTCGATCGCGCCGCCGAGTGTCTGCGGCGGGAGTGGGACGTGCGCAGCAGTCTGATGCACGGCGGCCACAGCAGCGTCCTGGCGATGGGATCCGAGCCGGGAGGACGGCGCGGCTGGTCGATCGGCGTCAAGCACCCGTGGGAGCGGGCGCGGCGGCTGGCGGTGGTGTGGCTGCGCGACCGGGCGCTGGCCACGTCAGCGGCCACCTTCCAGCACCTCGAATACAATGGCCGCAAGCTCGGCCACATTCTGGACCCGCGGACGGGCTGGCCCGCGGAGGGGCTCGCCAGCGCCACGGTGCTCGCGCCGACCGCTGCCGAGGCCGACGCCCTGGCCACGGCGTTCTACATCCTCGGCGTGGAGGAGGCGCGGGCGTACTGCACGCGCCGGCCGGAGGTCGCCGCGGTCCTGCTCCCGACAGGCGCCGCGCAGCCGATCGTCCTGGGCCTGGCGGCCGACGAGATTGACTTTCCGCGCGCTTGACGAGCCCATCCGTGGCACCGGGTGGGCTGCAGAGAAACACCATGACGTTCCTCACCCGCTGCACCTTGGTCCTGCTCCGCCTCGCTATCGGCTGGCACTTCCTCATCGAGGGGCTGGAAAAGCTCGACTCGCACTACCACTTCTTCCACCACGCGGTCGAGGGCAAGGCGCCGTGGAGCAGTGAGGGGTATCTCAAGGAATCGAGCGGCCCGCTGAGCCACGTGTTCCGCGAGCAGGCCGGCGACCCCAACAGGGCGGCCCTTGAACGCCTTGCGGTGCCGCCCGCGCAGCCGGGCAAGCCCCGCGAGCTGCCGCCGGCGCTGGCGAAGGACTGGCAGGACTACTTCGCCCGCTTCGTCGCGCACTACGGCGTGGGCGACGTCAAGGCGTTCCAGCCCGAGTTGCTGCGCGTCCTGGCCGTCGCGCCCGGGGCACCCTTCCCGGCAGACGTGCCCTGGCCGGCGCTGGCCCCCGGGGCCGGCGCCGAGCCGACCGACAAGATCCAGCTCGTGCTGGCGAAAGTCACCCTCGACCACGCCGGGCAGGAGGCGCTCAACTGGCTGCTCCACGGCGAGCGCGAGACCGTGCGCAGCTTCGCCCGCGTCACCGAGAAGGTCAGGGAGACCACGCCCGACCGCATCAAGGCCTACCGCGCCGACCTGCAGCAGCTCCGCGAGATCGAGGATTACGGGCTGCGCGCCTTCGGCAAGGACGTGTGGAAGAAGAAGCTGGCCGATCTGAAAAAGAAGGTTGCGGCGGAACGGGCCGAGCTGCTCGCCGAGGTCAACCGGCCGATGCGGGAGGCGATGGAGTTCACTCACAAGCACCGCCTGACGAAGGCCCAGCAGGACCGCGGCCCACTGCCGCAGCCGGAGACGCGCGGCCAGGTGTGGTGGATCAACCAGGTCACCATGTGGGGCCTGACGGCCGTCGGCGCCTGCCTGCTGCTGGGTCTGTGTACGCGGACGGCCTGCGTCGCCGGCGCCGGCTTCCTGCTCATGTTCTACCTGCCAATGCCCGCCCTGCCCTGGCTGCCCGCCAACCCCCGGGCGGAGGGGCATTATCTCTTTATCAACAAGAACATCATCGAGATGCTCGCCCTGCTGGCGCTGGCGACGACGGCCAGTGGCCGCTGGGCGGGGCTGGACGGACTGATTTACGTCTTGAACCCGTGGCGGAGGTTGCGGGACGAGCCGCGGCGAGTTACAAATCAGGAATGGGCTGCGGGCCGGGCCAGTGCCACGGGGCCCCGGTCCGAGGTCGGCACCGACCTCCCGCCGCCGTCACCACCCTCACCCGTGAAGGAACCCGCGCATGGCCCTTGACATGACTCCCGAGCAGAAGGAAATCGGCAAGGCCAACTTCCACCGCACCGTCGGCGGACTGGCACAGGAGCCGGCCGCGGCCGGTGGCGCCGCGCCGGGCGGCCCCGACATGACCCGCCGCGGCTTCATGAAGGGCCTGCTCGCCGCCGGCGCCGTCCTGCCCGTCTCGGCCGCCGCCTTCTACGGCTATGCGCGCCTCGATGGCCGGCCCGTCCGCGTCGGCCTGATCGGCGCCGGCGACGAGGGCGGCGTGCTGGTCGGCGAGCACAACCCGGAGTTCCTCGAGTTCATCGCCTACAGCGACATCCGCCCGTACAACCAGAAGCGCATCTTCGAGGGCGAGCAGCACCGCAACCTCAATTCGCCGCGCAAGGGCTTCAACCGCATCTACGGCTCAAACGCCGAGCGCCGCATCCGCAAGTACGAGGACTACCACGAACTGCTGGCCAATCCCGAGATCGAGGCGGTGGTGATCGCCCTGCCGCTGCACCTGCACGCCCAGGCCACGATCGACGCCCTGCGGGCCGGCAAGCACGTACTGTGCGAGAAGCTGATGGCGCGGAATGTCCGCCAGTGCAAGCAAATGATCAAGGCCGCCGACGAGGCCGACCGTCTGCTGTCGATCGGCCACCAGCGGCACTACAGCCTGCTGTACGCGCAGGCGTACGAGCTGTTGCAGTCGGGCGTACTCGGCGACGTACGGCACATCCGCGCCCTGTGGCACCGCAACAGCGTCACGCCGCTGCTGGACGCCGACGGCCGGCCGCGGCGCGACGCGCAAGGCAACTCCATGTACCGCGACAGCTGGTGGCCGGAGATCAAACCGGAGGACCGCCAGGCGCTGTCGGAAGCACGGCTGGCGGCGCTGGGCTACCACTCGACCAATGCGCACAGCGCCATCGAAGAGCTGGTGCGCTGGCGCCTTTACAACCGCACGGGCGGCGGCCTGATGGCGGAGCTGGGCAGCCATCAGCTCGACGCCTGCAGCATTTTCCTGGGCAAGAAGCACCCGCTCGCGGTCAGCGGCGTGGGCGTGAAGTCCTTCTACACCGACGACCGCGAGGTCGAGGACCACGTCTTCTGCACCTTCGAGTTCCCCGGCCAGAGCTACAACCCGCGGGAGGCGGAGCGCGATGCGTTGTCGAGGGTCACGCGCCTCGTGCCGCAACACAATGACGTCGTGGTGGTGACGTACTCGTCGATCAGCACGAACGCCTTCGAGAAGTACGGCGAGTGCGTGATGGGCTCGAAGGGGACGCTGGTGGTGGAGCAGGAGCAGGACGCGATGCTGTGGCCGGCGACGGGGCGGTCCACGTCGGTCAGCGTCACGCAGAGCGGCGGGCGGCCGGCGCTGGACACGTCGTCGAGCACCGGGCCGGCGGAGGCGGGCTCGCCGCAGGCGGTGGGGCAGCAGGCGCTGGGGATCGGGCCGGTGAGCCGTGGCTACCGCGAGGAGATGGAGCACCTGGCGTGGTGCATCCGCATGCGCGAGCAGGGCATGGCGCGCGACCGCGAGGACATGCGGCCGCGCTGCCACGGCCGGGCGGCGATGGCCGACGCGATCCTCGCGCTGGCGGCAAACCAGGCGATGCGCGGCCAGACGCGCCTGGTCTTCGACGAGCGCTGGTTCGACGCCGACTCGGACGTCGTGCCGGCGTGGGACCCGCGCGTTTAAGGCATCCCGCGCCCGCCGCGCGGCTAAACTTCCGCGGGCAGCAGCGGTATCGGCCGCCGTTCCGACGTGCCCGGGTCGATCCCCACGTACACCACCTCGGCGTCGGTGACGTGCAGCACGGCGGTACCGCGCTCCACCTCGACGCGGACGTTCATCGTGATGGAAGTGCGGCCGATGCGGACCAGGCGCGTCACGAAGCGGACCACGTCGCCGACCAGCACCGGCTGTTTGAACTCGACGCGGTTGACCGCCACGGTGACGAGGTCCGGCAACGGACCGCCAGCCAGCAGCACCTCGCGCCGCCCGCCGACAGCGCCGGCCTGGTCGATGCAGGAGAGCAAGATCCCGCCGAAGATCGTGCCGTGGGGATTACAGTCCCGCGGCATCATGACGACCTGGATGGCCGTGTAACCGTCCGTCATCGCCTCACCCCTTCAGCTCGCGCCGCACCCGCCGCACTCCTTCGACCATGTTCTTCAGCTTACGGCAGGCGATGAACCGGGCCGTCTGCGAGAAGCCGCAGTCGGGCGTGACGTGGACGCGCTCCGGGTCGATGTACTTCAGCGTCAACCGCAGCCGCTCGGCGACCAGTTCGGGCGGCTCGACCCACGTGTTCTTCACGTCCACCAGGCCAACCGCCAGCTCCATCGGCGGCCCGATCTCGCGGACCAGTTCGATCTCGGCCATCTCGCGGCTGGCGAACTCGAGGGCGAGCTGCTGCACCGCCGCTCGCGCCAGGTGCGGGAACAGCGGCCGGTAGCTGCGCCAACCCACCGCCCGGCCGCGGTAGTTGCCAAAGCACACGTGCATGCTCACCTTCGCCCCCACCCCGTCCACCGTCCGCGCGATCAGGGCGAGGAACTCCTCCGGCTTGTCGGGGTGGCACGCGAAGCTCGGCTCGTCGAGCTGGATGAAGTCGACGCCCGCGCCGACGAGATCCTTCATCTCGCGGTTCACAAGGGGTAGCAGCGCCTCGGTGATCGCGCGGCGGTCGCGGTAGACGTCGCCGCCCTGCAGGCAGCCCGCCAGCGTGAACGGCCCCGGCACCGGCACCTTCGCCGGCGCGTCGGTCAGCTCGCGCAGCCGGCGGTACTCCTCGACCAGGCCGAGGCCGCGCGGCGCCGCGAGCGGGGCGACGCAGACGTAGCGGCTGCGCTGGTCGTGGGCGGGCGGTCCCCAGCGGCGCCCCTGCGGCAGCGGTCGGATGCCGGTGAGGAAGTCGTAGAAGCCGAGGTTGAAATCGACGCGCTGCATCTCGCCGTCGGTGATGACGTCGGCACCGGCGCGGAGCTGGTCGTCGATGGCGAGGCGGGCGGCGTCACGCACGGCCTCGGCGCGGTCGTCGGGGCCGAACAGTTCGGGCTGACGGGCGACATCGTCGCAGAATTTGGCGTACCAGCCGGGGAAGGCCCAGCTGCCGATCACGGTGGCGGGGATCAGGGGAAGCGTCGGCACCGTCACCCTCCCTCAACGGTCAGCAGGACGTTCGATGGGGCGGCAGTCATTGTACGGCTTGACCGTCTTGAACGGCGGCGGACGCAACAGGAGAGTCCGTGGTCGGGAGGGAGCTGCGATTATCGTGGCCGACTCGCGGAGCGAGTCGGGGCAGGCTCCGACTCGCGGAGCGAGTCGGCCACGATCCGAGCGAGTCGGCGGTGGGCCTGGATCAACGCGACATTTCCTCGATGGCCTGCCGCAGGGTCGGGGTCGTGCTGCGCGGGAGGTACGTGAACCAGTGAGACAGACCGCCGATGAGGAAGACGGCGGCCAGGATCGCGGCGAGGCCCCAGACCGCCAGCGACAGTTGCCGGCTGGTCAAGGGCAGCCGGCCGAATGCCAGGGCCCACACCCGGCCGGGGAGGATGGCATCCTTGAAGCTGAGGCGCTCGTCGTCGGCGGCGAGCAGCATGACGAGCCAGGCCTGGGCCGCGAAAATCATCAGCACGCCGAGGACGATCTGGGCCGTACACCAGACGCAGCGCGGCAGCGACTCCCCGGGCAAGGCCAGCATGGGCGGCAGCGAACACACCAGGACCGCGGCGATGCCGGCGAGAAGGGTCCAGAACCAGGTGGGCAGCTTCGCCAGGAGTCCGCAGAATTCGGCGAGGCCCAGGCGGGACGCCTCGCGGGGAGCGGCGGCGGGCTGCAACGGGGCGCGGGCACGCTCCTCCTCCAGCGAACGGCAGTAGCCACAGGCCTTGCACCAGCCGAGTCCGTTCGGGTCGATGAGGTTGCCGGCGCAGCGCGGACAGGCGGAGGACGCGGACGGGGCCTCGGTCGGACCCTGCGGGCCGCCCGGCGGTGTCTCGGCGACAGCCGCCGAGGAGGGGCGCGATGACGTACCGCGGCGGGGCGGTTGCACGGCGGTATCGGGAGTTGAGGAGGGGGAAGAATTCATTGGTAATACCTCAAGAGCGTGAGACCAGGGGCGGGTTCCGTCGCCCAAGTATAGGTCACGCCGAGAGGTGGTGGCGCGGGGAAGGAGTGACGGGGAGCCGGCAGCGATACTTGCGAGAGGGCGGCCTGCTTGTCGTTCGCTGGAGGCGCCCCGTCCCGCCTGCTATGATAAGGCTCGGATAACCTTGCCGATGCTTGTTCCTCCGCCGGGGTGCCGTGATGGCCGTTGACGCCGTTCCCCAGTTCCTCCACGCCCTCCGCGACAGCACGCTGCTCACCCAGGAACAGTGCGGCGAGCTGCACACCCTCGGCACCCAGCTCCCCGACCTGCGGGCGCTGGCGCGCGAGCTGGTGAAGCGCGGCTGGCTCACCCCCTACCAGGTCAACCAACTGGTGCGCGGCCGTGGCAAGGACCTCCTCCTCGGCCCGTACCACATCCTGGAGCCGCTCGGCGAGGGCGGCATGGGTCAGGTCTTCAAGGCGCGACACCCGCTCATGAAGCGCCTCGTCGCGCTCAAGGTGATCCGCGCCGAGCGGCTCAAGAGCGGCGACGCGCTGCGGCGCTTCCAGCGCGAGATCGAGGCGGCCGCCAAGCTGTCCCACCCCAACGTCGTCATCGCCCACGACGCCCAGCAGGCTGGCGGCTGTCTCTTCTTCGTCATGGAATACATCGAAGGGACCGACCTGGGCAAGCTAGTGCAGAAGCGCGGGGCGCTGCCGATCGGGGAGGCGTGCGAGTACGTGCGGCAGGCGGCGCTGGGGTTGCAGCACGCGCACGAACACGGCCTGGTCCACCGCGACATCAAGCCCTCCAACCTGCTGCTCTCGCGCGGTGGCGTGGTCAAGGTGCTGGACATGGGGCTGGCGCGGATCGGGGCGCAGGCGCCGGGGGACTCGGTCACCGCCCTGACCGAGGAGGGGTCGATGATGGGCACCCCCGACTACATGGCCCCCGAGCAGGCCAGCGACGCGCACCGGGCGGACATCCGCGCCGACATCTACAGCCTCGGCTGCACCCTCTACGCCCTGCTGGTGGCCAGGGCGCCGTTCGCGGGCGGCTCGTTCGCGCAGAAGATCGCGGCGCACCTGTGCTCCGAACCGCAGCCGCTGGAGCAACTGCGCCCCGACGTGCCGCCGGCGCTGGCCGCGGTGGTACGGCGGATGATGGCGAAGCGGCCCGAGCAGCGTTACTCAACGCCCGCCGAGACCGCCGCCGCCCTCGCCCCCTTCTGCCAGCCCATTCCCGGTTCCGGGCAGTCCGCGATTTCCGCCCCGGTATCCCTCGTGCCGCCGCGCTCGGCCTCGTCCCGGGACACGAGCACGGTGGCCACCGGCAGCTGGACCGAGCCCGCGCGCCTTCCCACGGCCGTCCCGACGCCGGCCCCGCGGCAGCTCCCGCGCTGGGTCCTGCCCGCCGGCGCCGGCGGCACCTTGCTGCTCGTCTTCCTGGTGTGGCTGCTCACGCTCGGCTCGCGGGGCCCCGGGCCTGCCGGGCACGGCGGTGCGACCGGAGGGCCGGCCGCGAAGGCATCCCCTCTGGAACTCGACCCGGACGGGCCCACCATTGAGGTCCGCCGTTTCGCCGGGCACCGGCAGCAGGTCAACAGCGTGGCCTTCTCGCAGGACGGCAAGCTGGCCGTGTCGGGGAGTTCGGACAGGACGGTGCGGTTGTGGGACGCAAAGACCGGAGAGCACCTGCACACCTTCGAGGTCGAGAAGGGCATCTGGGGCGTCTCGCTGTCGGCGGACGGCAAGCACCTCCTGGGCTGTGAGGGGGGCTGGTGGTCGGACGAGGGATACAAAACCGCTCCGCCTTACTCCATTTACCTGTGGGACGTGGCGGCGCGGAAGGAGGTCCGCCGTTTCCAGGGCCACCAGGCGGAGATCACGGCGGTGGCGTTCCTGCCGGACGGGCGCCGCTTCCTGTCGAGCGCCATCAACGAGGGCGTCTGGCTGTGGGAGGGGGACGGCGACCGCCCGTCGCGGCGCGTGGCGGAGTCCGCGGCCTACGGCAACTTCCCCCTGTCCGGCGACGGCCGCCTCGCCCTGTTCATCGAGAACGACAACAGCCTCCGCCTGTGGAACGTGGCCGACTGGGAGGCCGTGCGCGTGCTGAAGGGCCACAAGGACCTGGTGCGGGCCGCCGCCCTGTCGGCCGACGGCCGGCGGGCGCTGAGTGCCAGCTACGACAGGGCGGTGGCGGTGTGGGACGTGACTGCAGGCCGGGAACTCCGCAGCCCGGCGGAGCACCCGACGATCACCAGCGGCGTGGCCGTCTCGGCGGACGGCCGCTGGGGGGCCACCGGCGGCGGCACCGCGCGCCGCCCGAACGGGCAAGGGGTGACCGGCGCGGACTTCGACAACGTCATCCGCCTCTTTAACCTGGAGAGCGGTCAGCAGGTGCGTGCCTACAGCGAGCACACCGGCCCCATCCTGACCCTGACCTTCTCGCCGGACGGCCGCTACCTGCTCTCCGGTTCCGGCGATGGCACCATGCGCCTCTGGCGCTGGGCGAAATAACCGCTTCCCCAGCCGGCTAAACGAGCGGTCGCGACCTCAGTAGGACAGGTGTTGTGTTGTCCGGGAACTCTAAGCGTCACGGCTTGCCGACGCCCCGCAGGTACGCATAGAGGTCGGCGACCTCGGCGTCGCGCAGGCTGTCTAGCAGCCCAGCCGGCATCAGCGAGACTGACGTGGGCCGGCGGCTGACGATCTGGTCGCCCGCGATGCGGACCGTCGTCGCCGCGCCCGTTTGCAGGATCACGCCGTCCACCGCCTCGTAGATCACCAGGCCCTGGTAGACCTTGCCCTCGACCGTCTCGATCTGTGTCGCCTGGTAGCGCGGCGACACGTCGCGGCTCGGCTGCAGGATCGCCGTGAACAGGTCCGCACGCGAGAAGCGCCCGGCCACGCCCTGCAGGTCCGGCCCCAGGGCTTGCGCGCCGGAGTGGCACGCGGCACAACTCGCCTTGAGGAACGCCGCCTTGCCGCGGCCCGCGTCGCCGCGCGACCAGTCCACCCGGGCCAGGCGCTTCTCCCACGCGGCCACGTCCACACCGTCCGGGTTCCGCAGCCGCGCCGCCAGCCCGGGGTACGCCTTGCCGAACCACGCGCCCCACGCCTCGCGGTCCGTCCCGAGCGTCGCCTGCCCCGTCAGCCGCCGCAGTCGGGCCACGACCGCGTCCCGCAGCGCCTCGCCCGCGCGGCCCTGCGGCACTCGCCCCAGCGCCCGGATCAGCGCCATCACCTCCGCCCCATCGCCCGTGCCCGGCAGCTTCTCCAGGGCATCCAGGCACACGCGGACCGTGGCGACCTGCGGCGAGGCCAGGCCGTCCACGAACTTGCGGCGGTCGAGCACCTGCGGGTCCCGCGCCAGCACGGGCAGCAGCGACGCCTCCAGGCCCGCCCGGCCCCACAGGTGCCGCAGCACCGGCAGCGCGCGCTCCGCCGGCAGCGCGGCGACGACCTCAACCACGGCGGCGTTCCAGGGATATTCCTTGTCCTTTTCGGCGTGTTTCAGGAAGGCCTCGGCGGCGCGGCGGCGGTCGAAGCCGCCCGTGGCGGCGAAGAGGGCGTGGTCGGCGCGGCCGAACTCGGGGTGGCCGAGCAGGGCGGCGTTGAGGGCCGGGTCGCGCTGCGTCAGCCCGACATACAACTCGGCGACGCGCAGCGGCCAGTGGCGGTCGCGGTTCAGGCGGCGTGCCCCGACCTTGCGGTCGAGCGCCAGCAGGGCGCCGGCGACCCGCGCCGTCACCGCGGGAGTCCGCGGCGCCTTGAGCCGGGCGACGACGATCAGGTGGTGCAAATCCTCGACCGGGTGCGAGTCCGGCGTTAGCCGCTCGACCACCTTCGCCAGCGTCGCCGGGTCATCGTCCTCCAGCACGGCCAGGGTGCGCGACAGCTCGCGGTCCAGGTCCGCGTGGCCCGACGGGTAGGCGCGCCGCAGCGCCGCCAGCGTTTTCCCCAGCAGGGCCGCGTCGGCGACGGCGGCCGGATCCTTGCGCGGGGTGTAGCCTTCCCAGACAGTCCCCTTGACCTTCCGCGCCACGAGACCGCCCAGCGCCAGCTGCGCCACGCGGACTCCGGCCAGGCGCGTCTCGGCATCCGCTCCCGTCGCCCCGAACACGCGGACCGCCCGATCGAGCGCCGCGGCCGGAGCGGCGTCCCAGGCGCCGAGGCCCCAGGTCGCTTGCTGTGGCGAGTCCAGGGCCTCCCGTCCGAGGGCGAGCCGCCGTGGCTCGGGCACTCCGGCAAGCAAATCTGCCGCCGCCTTGCGCACGTAGCGGTCGGCGTGGTCCCAGTTCAGCCGGATCGCCGCGTCGATCTCCTCCGCGGTGAACTGCACGCGGTGCCGCCGCAGCCCGACCAGCCCCCGCAGTCGCTCCCGCGCATCCTCGTGCTGTGCCTTCGCCAGCAACTCCCCGCGCCGCGACGGCGCCCAGTCGAGGCGGCGCGGCGGCAAACGCAGCTGCGCCGCCTCGGCCCCGATGCCCGGCCTCATCCCCTTGGCGTGGCGGATGCGGTAGACGGCGCCGCGCGTGCCCCGGCCGCCGATGGAGACGTACAGGTCGCCGGTGGTCGGGTGGACGACGGCGGCCGTCGGCGCGAAGCCGTTGTCGCCGACCGACTCCAGGAACACCTCGGGCCGGCAGGTGTAGCTCGCACCGGAGCGCTTCAGGGCGGCGAAGTGGATCTTCCCAAACGTCCAGTCGAGCAGGAACATGCCGCCGCGGTAGCGCCTGGGGAACTGGACGTGGCGGTAGCAGACGACGCCGGTCGGCGAGCCGCGGCCGAGCGTCGCCACCGGCGCGACGACGTCGGGGAAGTACGGCGGCAGCCGCCACCACTGGGCGCGCTGCGGCGACAGCCAGCCGTAGTGGCCGCCCGGGATGACATGGTAGAATCGCGTCGGCTCGTACCAGGGGAGCGCGACGCAGCGCTCGTTGTCCGAGTCGAAGGTGAACAGTTCGCCGTCGAGGTTGAAGTCCATGCCGTAGGCGTTGCGGAAGCCGTCGGCGACGACCTCGCTGTGCTTCAGGTCCGGGGTGAAGCGCAGCACGCAGCCGGCGACCGGGTCGGTGATCGGCGAGGTCGGCAGTTGCGCGTGTGCCTTGCCGATGCCGGTGCCATTGCCGCACAGCACGTACAGCCAGCCATCGGGGCCGCGCAGGACGGCGTGGGCGTCGTGCTCGCCGCCCGTTTTGAGGGCGCGGATCAACTCGGACGGGCCGTCGGCGCGGCCATCGCCGTCACGGTCGCGGTAGCGGCGCAGCCCGCCAGCGCCGGTGAAGTAGAGCGTATCGCTCTCCCAGAGCAGACCCATCGCCCCGTCCTTCGGCCCGGACGCGAACTCGATCGCGCGGTCGGCCCGGCCGTCGCCGTCGTCATCGACGAGGATGCGGATGTAACCGCGGCCCGAGACGACGAGGCGGCCCTTCGGATCGACGGTCATGCAGAAGATGTCGTTGGCCAGCTTGCCGTCGGCGAACTCGGTGACCTCGAAGCCGTCCGGGACGCGCAAGCAGAGCGCGGCCTGACCGCGAGCCTCTGCGCCGGCGGCCATCCCAAGGAGGGTGCATAACAGGAGGGGCAGCGGTCTCATGGGTCCGTGTCGCGGTTGTTGGACAGCGCTGTCCTCGGCCGGTGGTCTCGATCCGCCGCACTCGGTTTGACAGCGGCAGGGGGAGACGCTTCGGTCATTATCGCCGACGCCTGGGAGAAAGAAAGGGGGATCGCGTCATGTAAGCTTGGGAAAGGAGGATGAGTTAGGCGTGGGAGGAATTCAATGCGCATCCTCCCAGTCCTCCAGCCGCCGCCGCAGCTTCCCTTTCAGCTCCTGCCCCATTCGCTCCAGGGCCTCGTCTAGCTCCGCGTCCAGCTCCTGCCGCCGCAGGGCCAGGTTGTTCTTGCCCGCGATCTGGGCCAGGGCGGGGGAGAAGCCGTCCAGCACCAGCAGCTACACTTCCCGCCCGAGCATTTCGAGCCAGGCACCCCGGGCCCTCGTCCGAATCTCCAGAACGTCGTCGGCATGTTGGCGTAGTAGCTGTACGCGGCGGTTCGAGAACGGCTCCGGCAGTTCAATCGGCTGCGCGCTCATGGCCGGAGTGTAGCACGGTCGAAAACCGGGTTGTACAGGGGGCTGCTGCGCGGGAGAATGGAGGCATGGAGACTAAAACCACCGACAACACGATCTCCCCAAAAGTTATGGCCGAACTCCAGGAGGCGGCGGACAACGCGGCCAAGGGGATACGCGACCCCGAGTCCATGCGCCAGGCCTGCGAGCGTATGGACCGCCGACGC
Source organism: Gemmatales bacterium (assembly GCA_038227745.1). Classification (GTDB taxonomy): domain Bacteria; phylum Planctomycetota; class Planctomycetia; order Gemmatales; family Gemmataceae; genus DASPXY01. The sequence continues at coordinate 19,086 of JBBRPS010000045.1, forward strand.
GAGGAGATTCGGCGAAAGCACGGACTCCTCGACATCGCCGTCCCCTCTATCCGCGAACTCCGTGACGGCGAATGAAGATCGTCCTTGATGCCTCCGTCGCAGGAAAATGGTTCTTGCCCGAAGCCGATTCGGACAAGGCGATCTTGCTCCGTGACGAGTTCAGGAAGGGCCTGCACGACCTCATCTCGCCCGACATCTTCCCGATCGAGGTCGCCCACTCCCTCACGCGGGCCGAACGCCAGAAGCGCATCAGCCCCACGGACGGGGCCCTCGCTCTGGCCGATCTGCTGAAGACGCTCCCCGTCCTTCACGCCTGCGTACCCCTTTTGCCCCGGGCGTATGCCATCTCCTCGGCCATGCGTGTCGGCGTTTACGACTGTCTGTACGTCGCTCTGGCCGAGCGCGAGAATGGCGAGCTGATTACGGCGGACGACAAGCTTGTGAAGAACCTCCAGGCTCACTTCCCCTTCCTCACGCCCCTGTCTTCGCTCCCCGGGACCGCGCCACCAACAGCCGGATCGTGACCACCAGTTACATCCTCCGAGTCACCTTCGCCCATGCCAGGAGAGTCTTCAGCCGATCCCGCATCCGCTCCCGGCAGGCGACCAGTCGGGGCGCGTACTCGTCGGGCTCCCGCTCTTGGCCGCTCACCATCAGGTCGATGCCGATCAGGCCCAGAGCGACCATCCGCTCCCGGTCGTAGGGCTTGGCGATGCAGCCGCCGAAGTCGGCGACGTCCTCGTCCTCGCAGGCGGCCACCTGCTGCGCCAGGTTCCGGACGTCGGCGTTCAGCTCTTCGGACATGGCGGTATCATGGTGCCGCAGGCCGTTTCCGTCCAGCGAAGGGATGTAGGACTCTCTCAAGAGGCATGGCGGCGAAACGTAATCACATAAAAGATTCGGTCGAACGGACGCTGGCCGAACAGCCTTGCGAACAACCCCGGCATGTCGCGTATCCCGATTGAATCGACTCGGTAAAACTCCCAGCCTTGTCGTGCGTACTCGTTGACGATCTTTTCGAGGTAAGACGCTGCCATATCTTCGGGGATTTCCTCTGGGGACATGGCTGTTTGGCTTTGAACTTCTTCCCGCTTTCGGGTATTCGGATTATATTTTGTGGATGCGGTGCGCAGGTCCCTGGAGGACTGCGGGCACGCGCTTGCGGCCGAGGCGGACGCCTTCGGGATCAAGGCCGGCTCGCTCGACGACGAGGCCTTGCAGTCGTCGCTGGCCGCCGCCTTCCCGCTGCACCCGCTCGTTGCGGTCACGGTCGGCCCGCTGTTCCGGGCGCTGGCGCAGAACGAGCGTTCGCTGTTCGCCTTCCTGATCGGTCCAGAACCGTTTGGCTTCCAGGAGTTCTTGCGGCAGCCCGTCGGCGAGGAAGCCGGCTGTAACGCCTCCCGGCTTGATCGGCTGCACGACTACTCGCCCGCGGTGGTGGGCCCTGCCTGCTTCACGCACACCAGCCGCGGTTGATAACGATCGGCAACATACACCAGCGAGCACATGGCGTTTAGCTCTGACGAGTAAACCGCGGCTTCTTGGCGCTGGCGGGTCAAGTACAGTTCACCGTCTTTCTCAGTCACAAATGCGGTCCTGCCTCCATCGGTCACTTCGATAAGATACGCTTGATCCATCGGACCCTCGTCCAGCAAGAATGGGGAGATGCTATCGGCAGCGCGTCTCCGACTTGTCCAGGTGTTTACTGTTGCATTAGCCTACCCACAACATCCACACATCGCAAGTCATCCTCCGGCTTGACCCATCGGTCACAATAAAGATCGTTTTAACAAATCTGCACGGGATTCTGCAACGGGGCTCGGAAACCCTCGCAGGGACGGTTATACTAAACTCAAAATCAAGGAGCAGGAACGACTCGACATCCTCGAAACCCTTGGCGGAGATGAAGATGTTGTCAGGAAGCAACGAGCGCGGGGCGACCAGCAGCGCACCGGAGGATCTCTTTACCGAGTTGTTCACGCAGCTCTTCGGCATGGAAAAGACCTTGCTACTGGTGCCGCAGTACCCGGTCACGGACGTTCACAGTGGCAGTCGCTTCATCGATTTCGCGTTGCGGACCCGAGATGAGAGAATCGCCTTTGAGATCGATGGCCTCGTCTGGCACGTGCCAGACGCCACCTCCGTCGCGAAGTACGAGGACGACCTGCTGAAGCAAAATTCCCTCGTCCATCAAGGCTGGCGGGTCTTCCGCTGGACCGACCGCCAAATTGGCCAGGAACCCGAACGGGTCAAGGAGCAACTCCTACTCTTCCTCGAACGACTGCCGGGGCTTCTGCCCTTCGATGATTTCCTGCCGCGTCAGGCGGGCGAGGTGGTGGAGTTGCGGGCGCATCAGGACGACGCCTTGCTCGCGCTCCAACGGATGAGGGACGAGGGCAAGACGATTGCGCTGGTTGAGCACGCCACCGGCGCGGGGAAGACGGTCACAGCCATTACCGACGCCCGGCGCCTGGGTGGGCGCACCCTGTGGCTTGTCCACCGGCGCGGCTTGGTCGCGCAGACACAAAAGGAGTTCCAGAAGTATTGGCCGGAAGCTGAGACGGGCCGCTACTATGCCGGAGCCCACGACGTCGATGCGGATAATCTGGTGGCGGCGATCCCGAGTGTCGTAGAGCACCTCGATGAGTTCGCGCCCACCGAATTCAGCTATCTGGTGATCGATGAGGCTCACCACGCCGCCGCCGACACCTATCGTCGCATCCTGGGGTACTTCCAGCCCCGATTCATCCTCGGCCTCACAGCCACTGCGGAACGGGCAGACGGTCAGAACCTGCTGGACATCTTCCGCGATTGCGCGCACCGCTTGACGCTCCGGGAAGCAGTCGAGCGCGGTGAACTCGTTCCCATTCGCTGCGTTCGCGTGGTAACAAACGTCGATCTGAGCAAGGTGCGCTGCAACCAGGTCCAGTATAACCGCCGCGATATCGAGGAAACCATCGCCATCCCTGCTCGGGATCGGCTGATCGTGGACACCTACCAGCAACACGTCCCGAATCGGAAGGCAGTTGCCTTTGCCGTGAACGTGCGGCATGGGAAGGATCTGGCCGAGGAGTTCCGGCGCGCGGGTGTGGCAGCCCAGAGTGTCTCGGGCCAGATGTCTAACCGAGAGCGTGAAGAGCATCTCCAAGCTTTTCGGGAAGGGCGGCTGCGCGTGCTCTGCGCGTGCGACATCCTCAACGAAGGTTGGGATTGCCCGGACGTCGAGGTCCTCTTGATGGCTCGTCCTACCCTCTCGAAAGTGGTTTATCTCCAGCAACTCGGGCGGGGCACGCGCAGGGCACCGAACAAGGAATGCTTGATCGTCTTCGACTTCGTGGACAACGCCACGCACTATAACCAATCCCTGAGCCTGCACCGCGTGCTTGGGGAGAAGCGATACCGCCCCGGTGGCTTCGTGCTCGCGACGCCGCAGTTGCTGGTGGCCGAGGACGGGGCCTTGGGACGCGGTGACCGGCCGACCACAGTTCTCGAAATCGGCCTGTGGGCGAAGGATTACCAGGAGATCAACATCTTCAACTGGCAGGAAGAAGTTGCGAACATGATCTCGCTCCCGGACCTTGAGCGCGAGCTGGGCGTGGCTGAGGGGAGGGTGAGAGGAGCGGTCGAGCGCGGCCAGGTGAAGCCCGACCATACGCTACAGATCGGCGAGAGGATGTACGTCTACGTCCACCGGGACCGCATCGAGGAGATTCGCGAGGCCATCGGCGCCCCCAGGATGGAGGACCACACGATGCGGGATCGGTTCCTCCTGTTTATTGACGAAATGGACATGACGCTCTCGTACAAGCCTGTGATGCTCCTTGCCCTTCTGGACGCTGCTACGGACGGGAAGGCCAAGTTGAGTGAAGTCGTGCAAGAGTTCCGGCGGTTCTACGAGGATCGGAGGGCACACGGTCTGCTTGTCGAGCGCCCGGGGGCCCGCAAGCAATCGGTGGATGAACTGGATGATGCCAGTCTCCAAAGGCTGATACTCGGGAAGCCGTTTGAGACCTTCGAGCGCCGGCGCTTCCTGCGGTATGACCGGGACGTGGCCTATGTCCGGTTCGACCCGCGATTGTGGCGGCAACTGAAACCGGAAGACCTGGAGA
>JBBRPS010000046.1:0-22952 GCA_038227745.1 Gemmatales bacterium
AGTTCAGTAACGGTCGCCGTGAGCGCGGCGACCTGCGCTCGTAGCCGTTCGCAGTGGGCACAAGAGGTAGTGGCTTCGGCTCCCATGCTGCCCTATTCTACGCCTTCTCGGATCAGCGTCACTACCCCGTGAACCGCCACCCGGCTGGTCCCTCTTCCGCGACGGCTGCCCCGGCGGCGAGACCATTGAGCAGGTCACGGCCCGCGCCGACCGCGTGGTGGCGCGGTTGCGCCAGGCGGACGGCGACGTGCTGGTGTTCTCCAGCGGCCATTTCCTGCGCTTCGTCGCGGCGCGCTGGCTGGGGCTGCCCGGCGTCGAGGCGCGGCACTTTTTTCTCAGCACCGCCGCGCTCAGCATCCTGGGTTACGAGCACAGCCGCGACGAACCCGTCCTCCGCCTGTGGAACGACGACCGGCACGTCCAGCCGTGACACGGTGACAGCCCCTTGTCCGCGGAGGGCCGACGTGCGACAACAATCTCCACGGCGGAACGGGGAGGCTGAAGAGGACACGACCATGGCGCTACATCCGCTGGCGGGCAAGCCCGCGACTCCGGACATGCTCATCAACCCGGCCAAGCTCGAACTGGAGTACCACGAGCGCGAGCCGGACCTCGGCGACCCGAACCAGCTCGTGCTCTTCGGCACCAGCGGCCACCGCGGCACGCCCGGCAACGGCACCTTCACCGAGGCGCACATCCTGGCGATCACGCAGGCGATCTGCGAGTACCGGCAGCGCCAGGGCATCGACGGCCCGCTGCTGATGGGCAAGGACACGCACGCCCTGTCGGGGCCGGCCCAGCGCACCGCGCTGGAAGTGCTCGCCGCCAACGGCGTCGAGACGCAACTCGCCCACGGCGACCACGCGACGGCCACGCCCGTCATCTCGCGCGCGATCATCGTCTACAACCGCGGTCGCAAAACGGGCCTGGCGGACGGCATCATCATCACGCCGTCGCACAACCCGCCACGCGACGGCGGCTTCAAGTACAACCCGCCCAACGGCGGCCCCGCCGACACCGACGTCACCACCTGGATTCAGGACCGCGCCAACGCGCTGCTGCGCGGCGGCAACGCGGAGGTCAAGCAGCTCACCTACGCCGAGGCCGTCCGTGCCGCTACCACACACGAGACCGATTTCATCACCCCCTACGTCAAGGACCTCGGCGCCGTCATCGACATGGAGGCGATCCGCGCCGCCCGGCTGAAGTTGGGCGTGGACCCGCTCGGCGGCGCCTCCCTGGAGTGCTGGGAGCCGATCAACCGCATCTACGGCCTCGACATCGAGGTGGTGAATCCCGTGGTCGATCCGACGTTCGCCTTCATGACGGTCGATCGCGACGGCCAGATCCGCATGGACTGTTCCAGCCCCTACGCGATGGCCAATCTCCTTAAGCTGAAGGACCGCTTCCAGGTCGCCTTCGCGAACGACCCCGACGCGGACCGGCACGGCATCGTCACGCCGTCGGCGGGGCTGATGAACCCGAACCACTACCTGGCGGTGGCGATCCGCTACCTGCTGACGCACCGCCCCGACTGGCCGACGCAGGCCGCCGTCGGCAAGACGCTCGTCAGCAGCGGCATGATCGACCGCGTCGTGCAGCACCTGGGACGGACGCTGTGCGAGGTGCCGGTGGGCTTCAAGTGGTTCGCGCCGGGGCTGTTCGACGGCTCGTTCTGCTTCGGCGGCGAGGAAAGCGCGGGGGCGAGCTTCCTGCAGCGCGACGGTACGGTCTGGACGACGGACAAGGACGGCCCGATCATGGACCTTTTGGCCGCGGAGATCACCGCCCGCACCGGCAAGGACCCCGGCGAGCACTACCGCGAGCTGACCGCGCAGTTCGGCACGCCGTACTACACGCGCCTCGACGCCCCGGCGACGCCGGCACAGAAGGAGATACTGAAGAGGCTGTCGCCCGAGGCGGTCAAGGCGACGACGCTGGCGGGCGAGCCGATCACCGCCCGGCTGACGCGCGCTCCTGGGAATGGCGCGCCGATCGGTGGCCTGAAGATGGTGACGGCGAACGGCTGGTTCGCGGCGCGGCCGTCGGGGACGGAGAACGTCTACAAGATTTACGCCGAGAGCTTCAAGGGCCAGGCCCATCTCGACGCGATCGTGGCGGAGGCGCAGACGATCGTGAGCGAGGCGCTCAGGGGTTAGAGCGGGTTCGTGGGCGACTCGCTCCGCGAGTCGCGCCCGCCGCCCCAAAGCGATTTGCTCTGCGAGTCGCGCCCCGCCCAAAGCGACTCGCGGAGCGAGTCGCCCACGAACCGACAACCGCCCCGTGTCATCACGGGGGGCTAAATACCGTCAGCGGCATATAACATCCGCGAAAGCGGCACCGTTCGCCTACAGGAGGAAGGAACAAACCCCATGGCAGTCATCCCCCCACTGACGCAGCGGCCCGCCTGGCGTACCCTCACAACCCACTACGCGGAGGTGAAAAACCTCCACCTCCGCAAGCTCTTCGCCGACGACCCCACACGCGGCGAACGCCTCGCCCTCGAGGCCCTCGGCCTCTACTTCGACTACTCCAAGAACCGCGTCACCGACGAGACCCTCCGCCTCCTCCTCCAGCTCGCCGAGGAGTCCGGACTGCGCGGCCGCATCGACGCCATGTTCAAGGGCGAGAAGATCAACGTCACCGAGCAGCGCGCCGTCCTCCACGTCGCCCTCCGCGCCCCGCGCGGCGCCTCGATCGTCGTGGACGGTAAGAACGTCGTGCCGGAGGTTCATGCCGTCCTCGACCGCATGGCCGACTTCTCCAACCGTATCCGCAGCGGCGCCTGGAAGGGCTTCACCGGCAAGCGTATCCGCAATATCGTCAACATCGGCATCGGCGGCTCCGACCTCGGCCCCAGCATGGCCTACGAGGCCCTCCGCCACTACAGCGACCGCTCGCTCACCTGCCGCTTCGTCTCCAACATCGACGCCACCGACTTCGTCGAGGCCGTCCGCGACCTCGACCCCGCCGAGACGCTGTTCGTCGTCTCGTCGAAGACCTTCACCACCCTGGAGACGCTGACCAACGCCCGCTCCGCCCGCGACTGGTGCCTGCGCACCCTCAAGGACGACAAGGCGGTCGCGAAGCACTTCGTCGCCGTCTCGACCAACGCCGCCGAGGTGTCGAAGTTCGGCATCGACACGGCGAACATGTTCGAGTTCTGGGACTGGGTCGGCGGCCGTTACTCCTACGACTCCGCCATCGGCCTGTCGCTGATGATCGCCGTCGGCCCCGAGCACTTCCAGCAGATGCTCGGCGGCTTCCACGCCATGGACGAGCACTTCCGCACCGCCCCGTTCGCGCAGAACCTGCCGATCCTGCTCGGCCTGCTCGGCATCTGGTACAACGATTTCTTCGGCGCCGAGACGGTGGCCGTCCTGCCCTACGACCACTACCTCGGCAAGTTCAGCGCCTACCTGCAGCAGCTCGACATGGAGAGCGACGGCAAGCACGTCGATCTCGACGGCAACCGCGTGGACTACCAGACCGGGCCGATCGTCTGGGGCACGCCGGGGACGAACGGCCAGCACGCCTACTACCAGCTCATCCACCAGGGCACGAAGCTGATCCCGTGCGACTTCATCGGCTTCCAGCGCAGCCTCAACCCGCTCGGCCGGCACCACGACCTGCTGATGGCCAACTTCTTCGCCCAGACCGAGGCGCTGGCGTTCGGCAAGACGGCCGAGGAGGTCAAGGCGGACGGCGTCGCCGACTTCCAGGTGCCGCACCGCACCTTCGACGGCAACCGCCCCAGCAACACCCTCCTCGCCAAGCGCCTCACGCCCGAGATCCTCGGCAAGTTGGTGGCGCTGTACGAGCACAAGGTCTTCACCCAGGGCGCCATCTGGAACATCAACTCGTTCGACCAGTGGGGCGTCGAGCTGGGCAAGGTGCTCGCGAACCGAATCATCCCCGAGCTGGAGGGCAAGGACGAGCCGAAGCTCGCCCATGACAGCTCGACGAACACCCTTATCCGCCGTTACCGGAAATCCAAGGAGGCTTGACCATGGCCGTCGGTTTCAACGACCCCCTGTACATCCTGCCGTTCGACCACCGCGGCTCGTACCAGACGAAGATGTTCGGCTGGAAGGGCACGCTGACGCCGCAGCAGACGGCGGAGATCGCCGCGACCAAGCAGGTGATCTACGACGCCTTCAAGGCGGCGGTCGCCGCGGGCGTGCCGAAGGAGCGCGCCGGCATCCTGGTGGACGAGCAGTTCGGCGCCGCCATCCTGCGCGACGCGACGAAGCACGGCTACAGCACGTCGATGCCCGCCGAGAAGAGCGGGCAGGACGAGTTCGATTTCGAGTACGGCGAGGATTTTGCCAAGCACATCGAGGAGTTCAAGCCGACGTTCCTCAAGGTGCTGGTGCGCTACAACCCCGAGGGCGAGGCGGCCCTGAACAAGCGGCAGGCCGAGCGCCTCAAGCGCCTGTCGGACTACCTGCACAAGACGAACCGCAAGTTCATGTTCGAGCTGCTGGTGCCCCCCGAACCGGCCCAGCTGGCGAAGGTGGGCAACGACAAGAAGGCGTATGACAGGCAGCTCCGCCCGGGGCTGATGGTCGGCGCCATCCACCAGATGCAGGACGCGGGCGTCGAGGCGGATGTGTGGAAGATCGAGGGCCTGGACAGCCGCGAGGACTGCGCGAAGATGGTGGCGGCGGCACGGCGCGGCGGGCGCGACCAGGTGGGCTGCATCATCCTGGGCCGCGGCGAGGACGAGAAGAAGGTGTACGAGTGGCTGGGGACGGCCGCCCACGTGCCGGGGTTCATCGGCTTCGCGGTCGGCCGCACGACCTTCTGGGACCCGCTGATCTCGTGGCGCGAGAAGAAGACCACGCGCGAGGCGGCGGTCGCCGAGATCTCGCGGCGCTATCGCGAGTGGGTGAATGTGTTCGAGAAGGCGAAGGCGTCCTGACCTGCTTTAACCGCTGGCGGGGCGGCCGGCATCAATGCCGGCCGCCCCGCCAGCTCCTACCTCTCTCCTGCCATAGTCGGCTGGCGGGGCTCCTACCGGGAGGGCGTTATGAGGGAAAGACCTTTACACCATTGAGGGCCGCGCGGTATAAATACAATCAGGAATAGGCCTTGCGGTTTGCGCAGTGAGGCGCTCTCGAAAAGATGACTGCCAGGCGCTCGTTCACACGGTCCATGGGCAAATACGAGCCGCAGACCGTGCGGAAGCCCGTTGTCACCCTCACCGCCTGGCTGGGAAGACTGCTGGATCCCAGCGGCTACCCCTATCCTGAACCAGAAAGGCGGCGCAGGAACGAGGCGGCGAACGAAAGGCTGAAGGCGAACATCCGGCGGCGGGGACTGTCCTACTACCCAGTCGTCGGGGCGGGGCAAGAACCGCTTCCCAACGGTATCATTGCCGTCAACAAAGAGCATAGCTTCATCGTCCAGCCCCAGGACACCATGCCGGAAGACGTCTTCCTCGACCATATCCGGGAGTTGCTCTTTAATCCCACCGGGGAGCCGGGGAGCGGTCCCTTCGTCCACACGCAGTTCGGGGCTGTCGTGAAACTGCCTGGCGACCGCCAAGCGTTCCTACTACGCCACGCGGGAGGCATTACGCCCACCGCCCCTCCCGACTACAACCTGGTCGATCCCCTGGGCGACTCGGCCGAACGCCGATTGCAACAGGAACGGTACTACACGCAGATGCGGTACGGCCCAAGGGCGGAGCCCGCCATGATGGACCTGCTCGACCAACCCGGTGACGTGGGCAACCCGCCGCCCGGGACCAAGAAGCCAGGGGCCGGACTCCCCGGAAACCGGTTCACGATCAAGGACAGGAAACAACCATGAGCTGCCTCGAAAAACTCCTCGGTGAACTGGCCAAAGACTTCGGCAAAATCACGCGCTGGGAACTGCTCTGCAAAGAGCAAAACGCGACCACCGAGGCCGACAAAATCCGTCTCGCGGAACAGGTCCTCGCCGAGCCGCCTCTGGGTTCCGTGGCGGCCGGTTATTCTCACTGGGTCCAATTGCAGGGGGCCAAGTCCAGACCTGCCCCGCCCTACAAACCCACCGGCTTCTAAAGGTCTGCGAGTCGCTGCCGGTCGGCTGTCCAATCCGCTGACTTGCCGGAGGCGGTGACGTCCCGCGAATGAGGTGGAGGAGGCCCACAACGGATCGCCCCAGGAGAGCCGCCGATGAAACGCCTGGCCCTGACAATTCTCGTCCTGGTCCCCACCGCCGCCTGGGCGCTCCTGGCCGGCCGCCCCGCCGCCCCCGAGCCGAACCGCGTCAAACTTAACGGCCACACCTTCACCCTGCCGCCCGGCTTCACCATCGAGCTCGCCGCCGGGCCGCCCCTCGTCGATCGGCCCATCGCCGCCGACTTTGACGAACGCGGCCGCCTCTACGTCACCGACTCGTCCGGATCCAACGAACCCGTCGCCGTCCAGCTCAAGAAGAAGCCGCACCGCGTCGTCCGCCTCGAAGACGCCAAGGGCGACGGCCGCTTCGACCGTCGCACCGTCTTCGCCGACCGCCTGATGTTCCCCGAAGGTGTCATGTACCTCGCCGGCTCGGTCTACGTCGCCGCCCCGCCGAGCATCTGGAAGCTCACCGACACCGACGGCGACGGCATCGCCGACCGGCGCGAGGAGTGGTTCAACGGCAAGACGCTGACCGGCTGCGCCAACGACCTGCACGGCCCCTACGCCGGCCCCGACGGCTGGATCTACTGGTGCAAGGGCGCGTTCGCGAAGCAGACCTACGAGCGCCCCGGCAAGGCGCCCCTCGTCACGCAGGCGGCGCACATCTTCCGCTGCCGCCCCGACGGCAGCGGCCTGGAGCCGGTGATGACCGGCGGCATGGACAACCCCGTGGACGTCGTGTTCACGCCCGGCGGCGAGCGTATCTTCACGACGACGTTCTTCCAGTTCCCCGCGAACGGCAGGCGCGACGGCCTGGTCCACGCCGTCTACGGCGGCGTCTACGGCAAGGACTATCACGTCGTCTACGACCACCCCTGGACCGGCCCAACGCTCATGCCGGTGCTGACGCACCTGGGTCCGGCCGCCCCCGCGGGCCTGACGCGCTATGAGTCGGACGTCTTCGGCCCCGGGTACCGCGACAACCTGTTCGCCGCCCTGTTCAACCTGCAAAAGGTGACTCGGCACGTCCTCGAACCCGACGGGGCGACATTCAAGACCCGCGATGAGGACTTCGTCGTCTCGGACAACAAGGACTTTCACCCAACGGACGTGATCGAGGACGCCGACGGCAGCCTGCTGGTGGTCGATACGGGCGGCTGGTACAAGCTGTGCTGCCCGACATCGCAGCTCGTCAAGCCGGACGTGCTGGGCGCCATCTACCGCGTCCGCCGTACGGGGGCGCCGCGCGTCGAGGATCCGCGCGGGCTCAAGCTGGCGTGGTCCGGGCTGGCCGTTTCGGAGCTGGCGCGCTTGCTCCACGACCCGCGCCCCGCCGTGCGCCGCCGGGCGGTGGAGGCTATGGCCGCGCGGGGGCCGCGGGCCGTGCGGGCCGTGACCAAGATCCTGAGTTCGTCCGAATCGGTGGAGGCGCGGCGCCAGGCCGTCTGGGTAGCGACCCGCATCGACCTGCCCGAGGCGCGCGCGGCCGTCCGCCAGGCTCTGGCCGACGCCGACGAGACGGTGCGGCAGGTGGCGCTGCACTCCATCAGCCTGCGACGCGACCGCGAGGCGCTGCCGGAACTGGTCCGCCTGCTCAAGAACCCGTCGCTGCACAACCGGCGCGCCGCCGCGGAAGCCCTTGGGCGTCTCGGCGACCGCTCGGCAGTACCGGCGCTGCTAGAGGCTACCGCGACACCGGGCGACCGCGTGCTGGAGCACTCGCTGACGTTCGCGCTGTTGGAGATTGCCGACCCCGAGGCGACCGCGGCCGGCCTGAAGAGTGCCAGTCCGCACACGCGGCGGGCCGCCCTGACCGCGCTCGATCTGATGGCGAAGGGTAAGCTGGCGGCACAGGCCGTGGCCGGGGAGCTGATCGCACCCGACGCGAAACTCAAGGAAACCGCCTGGTGGATCGCCAGCCGGCACCCGGAATGGGGCGCCACGCTCGCGGGCGCGCTGCGCGAGCGCCTGACCGCGAAGGGCCTGACCGACGCCGAGCAGGCGGAGTTCGTGCAGCAGCTCGCCCGCCTGGCGCGCGGACCGGCCATCCAGGAGTTGCTGGCCGAGCAGGTGCGCGACCTGAAGGCTCCGGCCGCCGCCCACCGCATCGCCTTGCGGGCGATGACCCGGGCGGGCCTGAGGGAGACGCCCGCGGCGTGGCTCGACGCCGTGACGCAGGCGCTGGCGAGCGGCAACGCCGACCTGAAGGCGGAGGCCGTCTCCGCGACGCGCGGCCTGCGCTTCCCCAAGCAGCCGCCCGCCAAGCTGACCACCGCCCTGCTGAAGGTCGGCGACGAGACGCAGGCCCCCGCCGCGGTACGTCTCGGCGCCCTCGCCGCCGTGCCCGGCGGGCTGCGCGAGGTGACGCCGGAGCTGTTCGCCTTCCTGCGCGGCCATGTAAAGTCCGATCGGCCGGTGACCGTGCGCGGCCTGGCCGCGGACGTGCTGGCCCGCGCCCGTTTGAGTCGCGAGCAGCTCGTCGCCCTGGCGGGCGCGCTCAAGACCGCGGGGCCGATGGAGGTCAACCGCCTCCTGGAGGCGTTCGGGCGCTCGGCCGACGAGGAAGTGGGCCGTACACTGGTCGCCGCCCTGCGCGGGTCTCCTGCGAAGGCCGGGGTGCGCGTCGATGTGCTGCGCGCGGGCCTGGCGAAGTACGGCCCCGCGGTCCGCAAGCAGGCCGAGGGCCTGTACGCCACCATCGACGCCGACGGCGCCAAGCAGCGGGCGCGGCTGGAGCACCTGCTCGCCACGCTGGAGAAGGGCGACGTCCGCCGCGGCCAGGCGGTGTTCAACGACGCGAAGGCCGCCTGCGTCGCCTGCCACACGATCGGCTACGTCGGCGGCAAGACCGGCCCCGACCTGACGCGCATCGGCGGCATCCGCACCGAGCGCGACCTGCTGGAGGCGATCGTCTTCCCCAGTTCCAGCTTCGTCCGCGGCTACGAGCCGGTGCTGGTGACGACCACCGCCGGCAAGATCTACAACGGCGTGCTTCGCCAGGACAGCGCCGAGGAGGTCATCCTGGCGACCGGGCCGAACGAGGAGGTGCGCCTGGCACGCGACGAGATCGAGGACGTGCAGCCGAGTCGTGTGTCGGTGATGCCATCCGGCCTGGACCAGCAGTTGACGCCGCGGCAGCTCGCCGACCTGGTTGCGTTCCTGAAGGCGTGTCAGTAGGAACCCGTCTTGCCGCTTGCGGTTTAGCGCTCCGCAGCGCTAAGCCGCAAGCGGCAAGACGGGAAGCGACAGCCGCCCTCAACAAGCGGGATGGTATAATAACTGCCATCGGAAGGGATCGGGCGGCTTGTGGGTCAGGACACGCGCGTCGGCAAGGGAGGTCTGCTCGGCATGCCAGACAGCATCCGTTTCCGTATCCGCTACGGCGAGAAGGCCGCCGTGGCGACCGTGATCGAGTCCTGGAAAGCCGCTCATGAGGACGCGATGAAGGCCCAGGACGTCGCGGAGTTGGTCCACAAGTGCCTTGAAGACTGGGTGGCCGACCGTCTCTACTTCCAGGAAATGGTAGCGCGGCTGGCCGGTGCGGACAGGGAGCAGCTCGACGAGGCAAATACGCACGTCCAGGAGGTGTGCGACGTCGAACTCCGCATCCATGCCCTGGTGCGTGAAAACGTTGGCGCGGTCGCGCAACGGGGTCACCGCCTTGAGCACCTGGAAGAGTTGGACAAGGCGACCGAGGACTACCGGAACTGGAAAGAGGATATTCCGGTCCTGCTGGCGATGGGACACGGCCCTGTCCGGAAAGTCCTCCAGGAGCGGGTCCAGGAAGCCCTCACGGACACCCCGAAGGGTTCTGACTGGCAGGACCTTTTCACGGACGAAGAAGACTCGTGCGAGGTTAAATAGCTCTGGTATCCCTTGGGCGAGCCGCGGTTTCCGAGAGGGCTACTCGGCTGGCGGGCCCTCCGCGAGGAGCGCCTCGATCGCGCCCCAGTCAATCTGTGGATACCCCTGCCGCCTCGGGAAAACAAAGAGGAAATGGACCCGTGCGTTGCCGTCCCCCCGCTCCTGGTGCAGATACACGAGTCGGTAGTCGTGGGCCTGGTGAGTAATGTCCACGACCCGAAGGAACACCCCCTCTCGGCCGGCGATTTGCTCTGACTCGATAGCCAAAGTCCGATAGGACTCGGGGCGGTCCTGGACCTGCTGGAGGGCGCGCCGAACTGCGTGGGCAACGCGCTGACTCGTCTTGCACAGGGCCTTCAGTTCTTTCTGGACCAGCCTGGTTATGACCGTTACGGAACGCTCCACCGGAAATCTCCCGATTCGCGGTACTGCTCGGGTGCGGCAGATCGGCCCGCGCTCGATTGTCGCCGTTGTAGCCGCCTGCTGGGGGAGAGTCGAGGGCGAGCGGCAGCGCCTTGCCTGCGCGGGACGCAACGCCTCTGCGTGCTTGGCGGCGCCCGCCGTTTGCCATAAGACTCCCCCCATGCAGCTAAGCTTCCCGTTCTCCGCGATCGTCGGCCACGACCGGCTCAAGCACGCCTTGCTGCTCGGCCTGATTCAGCCGGGCCTGGGGGGCGTGCTGGTCCGCGGCACCAAGGGCGTGGCCAAATCCACCGCCGTCCGCGCCCTCGCCGCCCTCCTGCCGCCACTGCCCCTCGTCGAGCTGCCTCTCGGCGCCACCGAGGACCGCGTCCTCGGCTCGCTCCACCTGGAGAAGGCCCTGCAGGGCCAGCGCGCCTTCGAGCCGGGCCTGCTCGCCGCGGCCCACGGCGGCATTCTCTACATCGACGAGGTCAATTTGCTCCCCGACCACCTCGTGGACGTGCTGCTCGACGCGGCGGCCAGCGGTGTCCACCGCGTCGAGCGCGAGGGCCTGTCGCTCAGCCATGCCGCGCGCTTCCTCCTGGTCGGCACCATGAACCCCGAGGAAGGCGAGCTGCGGCCCCAGCTGCTCGACCGCTTCGGCCTGGTGGTGGACGTCGCCGATTTGGCCGACGCCGCCGAGCGCGCCGAGGCGGTGCGGCGGCGGCTGGCCTACGAGACGGACCCGGCGGCGTTCCTCGCGGCGTGGCGGGCCGCGGAGGAGGCGGAGGCCGAGCGCGTCCGGCGGGCGCAGCGGCTGCTGCCGGAGGTGCGCATCGCCGAGGCGGTCCTGCGGGCGGTCAGCGAGCGCTGCCTGGCGGAGGGCGTCGAGGGCCTGCGCGCCGACCTGACACTGTGTCGGGCGGCCGTCGCCCGGGCCGCTTACGAGGGACGGACCGAGGTCGAAGCCGCTGACGTGGACGCCGTCGCGGAGTTCGCCCTGGCGCACCGCCGCACGCGCCCGCCGCCGCCGCCGCCGCCGGGAGACCGGCGGGGGCAAGAGCCGCCGAGCAACGACGTGCGTTCGGGGGCAAGTACGGGGCGCGGGCCGGGGCTGGCGGCGTCCCAGGTGTTCCCGAGCGCCGGGCTGTTCGACACGCGGGTGCGGCCTGGCCCGCAGTCCCTGAAGCGCTCCGCCGCGGCGGGGCGCTGGCGCGTGCCGTCGGTCCGGCGGCGCGCCGCGGCGTCGGGGGTGGTGCGGCTCTACCGCGGCGGCGATGCGCTGTCCTGGGCGGCGACGCTACGGGCCGCGGCGCCACATCAGTCGGAACGGGGCGGCCTGTCGGGGCGCGGGATGCTGCTGGACGGCGACGACTTGCGCGGGCGGCCGCGGCGCGGGCCGACGGGCTGCCTGCTGCTGTTCGTGCTCGACACCAGCGGCTCCATGGCGGCGTGGCAGCGGATGCGGCAGACCAAGGCCGCCGTGCTGGCCCTGCTGGCCCAGGCCTACCGGCGCCGCGACCGCGTGGCGCTGCTGGCGTTCCACGGCCCGGGCGCGGAACTGGTGCTGCCGCCGGCGCGCGGCCTGTCGGCCGCACGGCGGGCGCTGGAGGCACTGCCGGTCGGCGGGGCCACGCCGCTGGCGCACGGCATCGCCTCCGCGTGCCGGCTCGTGTGCGGGGAGCGGCGTCGCCGACCGGGTCAGCCGGTGTGGGTCGTCCTGCTGACCGACGGCCGCGGTAACGTGGCGCTGGCGGCGGGCGACCCGTGGCGCGACGCGCTCGCTCAGGCGCGGGCGCTGGCCGGTTACGGCACGGAGTGCCTGGTCATCGACACGGAGACGGGGCCGCAGCGCTTCGGCAGGGCGGGGGAGTTGGCGCGGGTGTTGCGGGCGGAGTGTGTCCCGCTGGAACAGGTGCTGGGGCGGCCGCTGTCCGATCCGGGGCGGCGGGCGGTTTGAGCCCTGGCACGGCTGACACAGCCGTGGCACACGGAAGGTGCTGGTGTGCCACGGCTGTGTCAGCCGTGCCGGCCGATGAGGAGGGCGGACATGAGCGGCAAACGGCGGCACGGTCTGGTGATGGTCGTCACGGGCGAGGGCAAGGGCAAGACGACGAGCGCCCTCGGCCTGGCCTGGCGGGCGCTGGGCAACGGCTTCAAGGTCTTCATCGTCCAGTACATCAAGGGCAAGTGGAAGACCGGCGAGAAGAAGCTGGCCGACCTGCTGCGCACCCACGCCGACCACCTCGGTCTCGACATCGAGATCCGGCCGATGGGCGACGGCTTCACCTGGATCACCCAGAACCGCGAGCAGGACGTCGCCACCACGCGCGAGATCTGGGACGTGAGCAAGGAGGTGATCGCGTCGGGCAAGTACGACCTGGTGATCCTCGACGAGATCAACGTAGTGATGAGTGAGCGGCTCGGCTACCTCGACCCGAAGGAGGTCGTCGAGTTCCTCAAGACGCGCGACCCGGACCTGCACGTGGTGCTGACCGGCCGCGGGGCGCCGCCGGAGATACGCGAGTTCGCGGATACGGTATCCGAGATTCACGCGGTCAAGCACCACTACAAGGCCGGCGTGAAGGCGCAGCAAGGCATCGAGTTCTGACACGGCCCTGGCGTCACGGGGACCCTGCGGATGGGGACGACTTCAGGCGAAGGACGTAGGCGGTCCCGTTGCCGTTGGCGGTCAGGAGATGGCGTCCGTCCGGCAGGAAGGCGACGCCGTGGACCGCCCCCGGCATCTGCCACTCGCCGAGGACCTTGCCGCTGTCGGTTTCCCAGACGAACACCCTGCCCTTGGAAGACGACGCCGCCACAGCCTTCTGATCGACCGCCCAGGCGACCGAAGAGATCTGCGTCACGATGCCGGCAAACGTTCGCAGTTGAGCCCCTTGGGACTTCTCCATGTCCCACAGATGGACGGCCCCATCCTGGTGGCCTGTGAGGAGGAATCGGCTGTCTGCTGAGAACGCGCCGAACCCGGCGCTTCCGACGGGGTGGTCCCGCAGCGCCGGCTCCGCCTTGACCGTCCACACATGCAATACCGGCTGGTCGCCGAGCGCCGCCCAGCGGCGCCCGTCCGGCGAAAACGCCATGCTCAAGATGGTGCCAAACCGCACCGGCACCTGTTGCAGCTGTTTGCCGGATTCCGCAGCGAGCACGATCGCGGCGTTTGCTATCGGGGTCCCGACGAGGCGGCCGTCGGCAGAAACGCCGACCACGCGCGGGACGGGCGTGCGCCATTGCTCCTTGCCGGTCTTCAGGTCCCAGGACCGAACCGTGTTGTCCTGGCTGGCGCTCACCACCCGTTTCCCGTCCGGCAACAAGACCACTGTCGTGACCGGGGCAGTGTGCCCGTCCAGTCGTTTCACCTCCTGCCCTGGGGGACTGCTCGCCAGGTCCCACAACCGCACGGCCTTATCGACGCCGCCGGTCAGGACGTGGCGGCCGTCCTTCGCGATGTCCAGGGCGTACACGGCGCCGGTGTGGCCGGGGCGTGGGACCACCTCTTTGCCGCTCTCGATGTCCCAGACCTGCACAAGCCCGCCGTCGGTGCCGGATACGAGGCGGCAGCCGTCTGGGCTGAACGCCAGGCTGGAGAGCGGTTCGCCCGGCTGAAAAGACCGCTGCAAGGCCCCTGATTGCAAATCGTAAACCGTGAAACGAGGTCCCCCGGCCCCCGCGAATCGCCCCCCCGCCGTGGAGACAGCCAGCGTCCCCAGCGATTGACCATCTCCTGTTATCCGCGGCTGTTGCGCCGCTTCGACTTCCATCCATCCTGCGCCCGAGGCCGTGTCGAAGACACCCCACTTCCCGTCCCCGGATAGCGTCATGTGGCCGTTGCTGTTCACCCCCCGGGGAAGAAACTCTTGCCGGCGCACTTCCTTCCCGGTCCCCAGGTCCCACCGGCGCATCGTCTTGTCGTGGCTGCCGGAGACGGCCTGGCGCCCGTCGGCCGCGAAGGTCACACTGGATACTGGCCCCTTGTGCTCCGTGAAGCACTGCCGTTGCTCGCCGCTGCCCAGATCCCAGAGCCGGACCGTGAAATCCACCCCGCCCGCGCCTCCGGACAGCGCCCGCTTACCGTCAGCCGACACGGCCAGGCACGCCACCGGGTCGGTGTGCCCCTCCAGCTTCCGCAGTTCCTTCCGCCGCGCCACGTCCCACAGCCGCACCGTCCGGTCCTGCCCGCCCGACAGCAGCCGCCCGTCGGGCGCGAACGCCAGGCACAGCACCGGCCCCTTGTGCCCCTTCAGCACTCGGTATGCTTCCAGTGTGTCCGCCTGCCACACGCAGATGAACTGATCGTCGCCGGCGCTGGCCACCAGCTTGCCGTCTGCGCTGAAGGCGACCGCGCGCACCGGACCCCAGTGGCGGCCGCGGTGGCTGCCCAGCACCAGCACCAGTCCTTCCGGCAGCCAGTCGGCCTGTCCCCCGGCCGCGACGACGGGCCTGAGGTTGTCCACCGGCCAGCGCGAGCCGCCGTCCGGGCCATCGCCGTCCTCCCCTGCCCCCGACCGCGGGCGGAGTAGCAGCACGAGGACCACGGCCAGCAGGAGCACCCCGCCCACCACGGCGGCCAGGCGGCGCGGGGATTGACGTACCCATGTCACCACGCGGCCGGGCCGCGCGGGCGCCGTCGCGGGCAGTGTCACCGTCTCCGTCGCGGGGCCGGCAGATGCCGCCGAAACCACGGACACCGGGACGGTGACCGACACCGGGGCTGCCGCGGGCACCGCCCCCGCCGGGCAGAACGGCAGCAGGACGGCGGCCGCCTCGGCCGGCACCTGGTAGCGCTCCTCCGGCCGCTTCGCCATCAGCTTGCGCAGCACCTCGCCCAGGGCCGCCGGCACGTCCGGGCGCACTCCCTCCACCGGCGCCGGCTGGTCCCGGTAGTGCCGAATCAGCTTCTGGGCCAGGGTGCCGCCGGGGAAAGGCACCTGCCCGGTGAGGAGAAAGTAGAGGGTGCAGCCGAGGCTGTACACGTCGGCGCGGATATCGACGTCGTGCGACTGCTGCCCCTGCTCGGGCGCCATGTAGTCCGGCGTGCCCATCACCGACCCCTCGGCGGTCAGCTCGCCGCCCGTCTGCTCCCCCGCCGCCAGTTGCAGCCGCGCCAGCCCCAGGTCCAGTACCTTGACCATGCCGGCACCCCCGCCCGCCTGCGCCAGCAGCAGGTTGGCGGGCTTGACGTCGCGGTGGACCAGCCCTTGCTCGTGCGCGTGCTGCAATCCCAGCGCCGCCTGGCGAACGTAGTCGCACGCCTGCGCCACCGGCAGCGCCCCCTGGCGCCGCACCAGCCGCGCCAGGTCGCTGCCGTCCACGTACTCCATCACCAGGATGTGGGTGCCGTCCACCTCGGCGGCGTCGTAGGCCAGCACGATGTTCGGGTGCGCCAGCCGCGCCACCGCCCGCACCTCGCGGTAGAAGCGGCGGACGCTGTCCCGGCCCGCCAGGCGATCGCGGCGGATCACCTTCAGCGCCACCAGCCGGCGCATCACCGAATGCCGGGCCTTGTACACGGTGCCCATGCCGCCCTCGCCCAGGCGGTCGAGCAGCAGGTACGGCCCCAGGCGCAGCTCGCCGGCGCGGCGCAGGAACAGCTGGTTGACCTGCCAGGGCGTCAGCCAGCCGCGCTGCACCAGCTCCTTCGCCAGGGCCCGCGGATCCGCGGAGCCCTTTTGCAGCGACTCGGCCTCGCTCGCCTGGGTCGCCTCCAGCAGGCGGCCGTCCGCCAGCACTCCGGAGAGGTCCGCGACGGAGCCGATGGCCGGGCTCGGCGACCGCGGCGGGGCGGCAGCGGGCTTCGGCAGCAGCGCGGTGTGGCCCGCCGCCGACTGCAGGTGGGCGGTCAAGCCGGCGCTGTGCTCGGGGAAGCGGCGCTGGTACTCCTCCAGGCCCAGGTGCGGCTCCTGCCGCCGCCGCAACTCGTGCTCGTGCGTCAGCAATGCCAGCACCTCGTCCGCCGCGGCGCCGACTTCGGGGAACCGCTGCAGGTAGTCCTCAACCCGCGCCGCCTCGCCTGCCCTCAGGCGCACCTCCAGTTCGCCGCGGATCAGTTCAAACAGGACGGTGCGGCGTGCGCCGGCGGCGGCGGGCAGGCCCTGCTCCAGGGGTGGCCGCTCCCCGCGCCGCCAGGCAGTCTCGTAGCGGACGACGACGTCATCGAGGGTGGCCCAGTCGTCGGCGGTCATGCCCTGGGTGTGGTCGTGCGAGTTCATATAGGCTGCCTGTCGGGAAGGGGGCTGTGCGCGGGCCGGCCCTCGAACGGAGGCCCTTGCCCGCGGGCGCTCCTCGGCCGCTGTCATGGGTAGATGTTCCGCTCTCGAAAGGTGCCTGTCAATAGGCTGGCGGGAAGGGAGGTCGCGACCACGCGCTCGCCCGAGGCTCGCGGCTAAACGAGCGCGCTTTAGCCAGGCGGGACTACGTAATGCGCGGAGGCCTCGGGGGCGGGCATGGTGCCCGCCCCCGAGGCCTCCATCATCTCACTCGGGGCGGCGTTACCCTTCGCCGCCGAGGTCGATCCACGCGCTTTCCCAGTTCGCTCCGTCGGCGTGGTCCGTCACCGGCGTGGCGTCGGGCTCGGCGTGGCCGAAGTCGTTGTGGGAGGAATCGGGGGTGAAGAGGGTGTCGTGTGTCGCCTTCATGACAACTCCTTGGGTCGTGGGAGGGAGAGGGGCTGTGGGCGGGCCACAACGGCAGCGCTCACCGATAGAGCATCACGGATCGCCAGTTGCTCGCCTGGCCGTGCCGGTAGCGCCAGGCCGCCTGACTATTCATGGGGTCGAGCGCCTTGCTCTGGCCGCGGCACTGGGCGGCGCGGTTGCTGGGCCGGGCGTGGAACCAGCCGGCCCGCGCCATCGACATGCCACTGAAGACCAGGGTGAGCAGGGTCACCAGGAACAAACCGCGCCTCTTCATGGACCGACTCCTTGTCCGGCGCTGCGGCCACTCGTCTGCGCCATCCTGGCGGCGACGCGGCCCGTGCGTGTTGTGCAACGAATCGCCCCTCCTCACTTGCAAATGCGGTGCCCAGGTGTCGCGGCGGGTCACTTTTTCTCCGGGCGCGTGCTAACCTCTTCCGCACACGGCCTCTCGGGGAGCGGCGGCGAAAAGGCCTTGTCTTCCTGCTTCGGCCAGAGTAGACGAGCTTTTTTACAAAATGTCAACGCCGCTTGTAGAAAAGGGCAAGAGGGCCCCGCACAGGTCGGTCAATTCACCGGGTCGCGCTCGCGCCGGCTTGCCCAGACTTCGAGGTCGGCCCACTTTTGCCCGAGCGCGCCGGCCAGCTCCTCGACGCCGCAGCGCTCCGTCGCGTAGTGGCCGGGCAGCACCAGCGCCAGCCCCTGCGCCTGCGCCGCCAGATAATCGTGGAAGCGCAGCTCGCCCGTGAGGAAGACGTCCGACCGGGCGCGCACTGCGTCACCGAGAAATTCGCCGCCCGCCCCGCACACGATTGCTACACGCTCTACCGGCCGAGCGAGGTCGCCGACCGTCTGCACCAGCTTCGCGTTCAACCCCTTCTTTACCGCTTCGGTCAGCTCCGCCAGCGGCACGGGCTGCGCCAGTCGGCCGACGCGCCCCTCGCCCAGCGGCGCGACGCCGGGGCGCAGCGGGTAGACATCGTAGGCCGGCTCCTCGTAGGAGTGGGCGCGGCGCATGGCGGCGATGGCCTGCTCGACGGCGCCCTCGGGGCAGACCGCCTCCAGGCGCCATTCGTTGACCTCCTCGCGCCGCCCCTTCTGGCCGACGGTCGAGTTGGTCGCGTCGGAGCCGAAGAATGTCCCCGTCCCGGACAGGCGGAAACTGCACTCGCGGTACTGCCCGAATTGCCCGGCGCCCGCCGCGAACAGGGCGTCGCTGACTCGCGTCAGGTCCTTGTCCGGGACGAAGACGACGATCTTGCACTGCCGCGTCCCCTCGCCCCGCCGCAGCGGCTGTACCTCGACCAGGCCGAGGCGCCGGGCCAGCACGTCGTTGATGCCGCCGGCCGTGTTGTCCAGCGCCGTGTGCGGGCTGTAGACCGCGACGCCGGCGCGGAGCAGCGGCAGCAGCAGGCGGCCTTCGGGCGTGGCCGTGGTGAGGCGCTTGACGGCGCGGAAGAGGACCGGGTGATGGGTAACGACGAGGTGCGCGCCGGACTCGACCGCCTCGGCGGCGCTCTCGGGCGTGACGGTCAGGCAGGTCATGACGCGGCGCACCTCGGCGGCGGCGTCGCCGAGCAGCAGGCCGACGTTGTCCCAGTCGGCGGCGAGGGCCGGCGGCGCGAACTGCCGGAGGAAATCGACGACGTCGGCGACAGTGGGCATGGTGAAACCCTGGTCCTGGGTGGAGTCCAATGGCGGAGGCGATGGGCCATCCCGGTTTGTGGCGGCGTCCGAGGAGATTGTGCGGCTTTTCGGTGGCGACGTCCACAGGACGGCGGGCACTGACACCGATTCGATTTGGGGTTGGAGTCCCGGCTATAGCCGGTCTTGGGCGTCCCGGGCCGGGTATTGGTTCGCGGGAAGTCAGGGGCGAGTCTTGCAGCCCGCTTCAGCGGGCTTGCCGCGCAGCGGTGCAGGCCCGTCCTTCAGGGCGGGTGGGGGTTTCAGCGGGCTTGCCGCGCAGCGGTGCAGGCCCGTCCTTCAGAGCGGGTGGGGGTTGCAGCCCGCTTCAGCGGGCTTGCCGCGCAGCGGTGCAGGCCCGCCGTTGACGGCGGGGGGGGGGTTGCAGCCCGCTTCAGCGGGCTTGCCGCGCAGCGGTGCAGGCCCGCCGTTGACGGCGGGTTGAGCGAAAGCCCCAAGCGCTCCGGAGCCCCCTTCAGGGGGCTGGAAGAGAGGGCGAACTATTGCGCCGACCCGCCCTGCAAGGGCGGGCCTGCACCGCTGCGCGGCAAGCCTGCTGAAGCGGGCTGCAACCCCCACTTCCTGCGGTGCAATAAAGCCGGGACTCCAACCCCAAACCTTGCACGCACGTCGTCCTTTCGAGAGCCCCGCCTCCGGACTCGTCCGAACCGCTTTCTCCGAACCCCAGAAGCAATCTCCTCCGCCTCTCGAAGATTCCGAGCCGCCTCCACTCTTTTCATTTCCCCTCGCACTCTCCGCGGACTATCATCGGAGAAAAATCGCCCGCGTTTGTAACTTCTCGCGCCCGCCCTCGTCTTCATCCCTGACGGCACCGGCGACGCGCCCCGCGACCGGGCCACCCTGCTCCGCGGAGGGCTTTGTGACCGACGTCCACGAGTTGGAACCGCTCCTGCGCCGTGTCCGTTCGGGCGACGCGCAGGCCCTCACCGCTCTGCTGGAGTGGCTGCGGCCGCGCGTGCGCCTGCGGGCCGAGAACGTCCTCGGCGGCCGACTCGGCGCTCGCCTGGACGCCTCCGACGTGGCCCAGGAAGTCAGCCTCCGCGTCCATCGCGGCATCGGCGGGCTCCGCGGAGAAGCGGCGCCGCAGCTGCTTGCCTGGGTTGAGGAGATCCTGCAAAACGTCGTGGCCGACTGCCGCAAGCACCACGCCGCCCAGGCGCGCGCCGTCGGCCGCGAGGTGGGCGATGGCCTCTTCCCCTGTCTCGCGTCGGACACGACCGCACTCGAGCAGCGCGTCCTGCGCGACGAGCGGACGGCCCGACTGGAGGAGGCCCTGCAACGCCTGCCGGAGAAGCAGCGGACGGTGTTCCAGCTGCGGCTCCATGAACAATTGCCCTTTGAAGAGGTGGCGAAGAGGGCCGGCGTGACGGTAGTGAACGCTCGCGTACTGATGGTGCGCGCCACCGAACGGCTGCGGCAAGAACTGGGAGAGAAACCATGAGCGACAGCGACGTCCTGCCCGCCGGCGAACCGCCGGTCACGCCGACCGAGATGGTGCTGGGGAAGTTCCTCAAAGCCGTGCTGGACAAGCTACAGCGCGGGGAGGCGGTCGTCGTGGAGACGCTCCTGCACGACCGGCCGGACCTGGTGGAGCGCGGCCGGCAATTGGTGCAGGGGCTGGCGGCCTTCCGCCAGGCGGCGCCGGCCCTCGCCCCGGAGACCGACCAGAAGCCGCCACTGCCCGACACGCTGACGCGGCCTCCTCGCACGACCGAGGCACCCCTCCCGGACCCGTTTCCGGGCGAATTCCGCATCCGCCGGCTTCTCGGAGAGGGGGCCTTCGGCAAGGTGTGGCTGGCGGACGACCTGCGCCTCGGACGGGCCGTCGCCCTCAAGACGCTGCGCTTTCCGTCGGACTCCGCGGACGGCCCCGCGACCCTCGCCGCCTTGCAGAAGGAGGCCAAATTCCTCGCGAAGTTCCGCCACCGCAACGTCGTGCAGATCCATGCCTGGCGGCAGGCCGGCGACGATCATTACCTCGTCATGGAATACGTCCGCGGGGGATCGCTGGCCGACCTGTTGAAGAAGGAGGGGCCGCTGCCCTGGCACCGGGCGGCCCGCTACGTTGCCGACGTGGCCGAGGGACTCCTGGAGGTCCACGCTGGCGGCATCGTCCATCGCGACATCAAGGCCGCGAATACGTTGTGGGACTCCGAGCACGACGAGGCCAAGCTGACGGACTTCGGGGTGTCGGGGCGGCTGGCGGAGGCACGGACGGTTGCCGGCACGCCGCTGTACATGGCCCCGGAGGCGTTCCGGGGGCGAGCGACGGCCGCGTCGGACGTGTACAGCCTCGCCGCAACGCTCTTCCACCTGCTGACGGGAGAGGTGCCTTTCCCGGGGCCGAGTTGGGACGAGTTGATACAGCAGTGCGAGGCGGGCATCCCCGAGGGGGACCCGCGGTGCAAACGGATACCCGAGGCCCTGGAGCGCGTCATCCGCGTTGGCCTGTGGACCGACGCAGAGAAACGGCCGTCGCTGCGCGGGTTCATCGACATGCTGCGGGCCGCCTTGAACCACACCATCACGGATGCGCTGGCCACGCCGCTCCAGGACAGGCCGGTCGCCAGCGGGGGGGCACAACCGTCTCCCGTGACGTTGCGGCTCGTGGTCAGCCGGCGAGTCGGTTCAGACAAATGGCAACCTATGGCGACGAGCAGCCCGCCGCGCGACGTGACGCGGGACGTCCGCCGAGTGCCGCCTCGCCCGCAGATGGCGCGCGTGCGGACCGGAGAGCCGTTGCGGATTGAGGCCGTGGCGGGGGCGGCCGGCTACCTGGCGGTGCTGAACGTCGGCCCGACCGGCAACCTGAACCTGCTCTACCCCGTGGTCGAATTTGGTGACTCGCCTTGGGTCGAAGCCGGACAGCCGGTGCGGTTGGACGATCTCAAGTTGACAGGGCCGACAGGCCGCGAACGCATGTTTGCTCTCTGGGGAAAGAAGCCGCTGCCGGTAGGCGCGGACGAATTGCACGGGTTGGCGCATGGCAAGGGGGAAGGTGAGTCGAGGGCGTATCGGGCCAGCAGGGACATCATCAGGGTGAAGCAGGCGGTGGAACAGGCGGGAGCGGGAGAGTGCCGGGTGGTCGTGCTGGAACTCGAACACGAGCCGCTATCGTAAGCGACCGTCAATCCCAGCGTCCTCCCTGCGTAGGAACCTTCCTGGAGCGGAGTCGGCGGCCCGGCGGGAAGAGGCTGCTTCGATTGCAAAGGGACGAAAGCATGGGGCTTTTCGATTGGCTATGGGGCTCCCAAAAGCATACCAGGCGGCAACTAGCCAAGTTGTCTCCCGCGGTTGAAGCACAGCGCAGCCAGGGGAATTTTGCGGAAGCAGTGCGACTGGCAGAACGAGCCGCGCAACTTGCGCTCTCCAAACTTGGCGCGGAGCACCCCGACACAGCCCGCAGCCTCAACAACTTGGGCTTCCTGCTCCAGGCCACGGGGGACTACGCGGGGGCGCTGCCGTACTACGAGCAGGCCCTCACCATCAACCGCAAGGCGCTGGGCGACGACCACCCCGACACGGCCAGCAGCCTCAACAACCTGGCTGTACTGCTCCAGGCCACGGGGGACTACGCGGGGGCGCGGCCGTACTACGAGCAGGCCCTGGCCATCTTCCGCAAGGCGCTGGGCGAGACCCACCCCAACACGGCGGTCGGCCTCAACAACCTGGGCTTCCTGCTCGATGCCACGGGGGACTACGCGGGGGCGCGGCCGTACTACGAGCAGGCCCTCGCCATCAACCGCAAGGCGCTGGGCGACGACCACCCCGCCACGGCAAGCAGCCTCAACAACCTGGGCTCCCTGCTCCAGGCCACGGGGGACTACGCGGGGGCGCGGCCGTACTACGAGCAGGGCCTCGCCATCCGCAGAAAGGCGCTGGGCGACGACCACCCCGACACGGCACGCAGCCTCAACAAACTGGGCTTCCTGCTCCAGGCCACGGGGGACTACGCGGGGGCGCGACCCTACTACGAGCAGGCCCTGGCCATCCGCAAGCAGACGCTGGGAGAGGCCCATCCCGAGACGGCCAACAGCCTCAACAACCTGGGCTTCCTGCTCCGGGCCACGGGGGACTACGCGGGGGCGCGGCCGTACTACGAGCAGGCCCTGGCCATCCGCAGAAAGGCGCTGGGCGACGACCACCCCGACACGGCAAGCAGCCTCAACAACCTGGCTTTACTGCTCGATGCCACGGGGGACTACGCGGGGGCGCGGCC
>JBBRPS010000047.1:0-22911 GCA_038227745.1 Gemmatales bacterium
GCCGAAGTCGGCGACGCGGACGCAGCTCTGGCCGTCGATCAGCAGGTTCGACGGCTTGAGGTCGCGGTGGATGATCCCCTGTTCGGCGGCGGCCAGCATGCCCTCGCAGGTGTGCCGCATCCACGGCAGCACCCGCTCCTCGGACAGCGCCAGGCCCTCCTTGCGCAGCAGCCGTGCCAGGTTCGTGCCCTCGACCCACTCCATCACCAGTGCGGGGCGGTCGTTCGCGAGTACCGCGAAGTCGTGGACGGCGACGACGTAGGGCGAGCGGATCCGCGCCAGCAGGCGGGCCTCGCGCAGGAAGCGCTCGGTGTCCGCCCCGGGCAGGCTGACCTTGATGGCGACGCGGCGGTCCAGGCGGGTTTGGCGGGCCTCGTAGACCACCCCCATGCCGCCGCGGCCCAGTTCGCGGAGGATCTCGTAACCTGGCAGTGAGGGCCAGCCGGCAGCAGGGGCGGAGGCGGCGGGCGGCAGCGGGGTCGGCCGTTCGGAGGTCGGCAGGTCGGTGGCCGTCACCGGCTTCCGTGGGGGCGGTGACTGCGGGGCCAGTTCCGTCGAGGCGCACTCCGCGGCCTCCGGCGTCGGCGCGTCAGTCCGGGGCTTCTGAGGCTCGGCGGGATCGGGGTGCATGCGCGGCGGTTCCTTCGGTCCAGGCCGTTTCCCTACCGGGGGCGGTCGAGGTGCGGGTTCGTGGCCGACTCGCTCCGCGAGTCGGGAAAGCCCCCGACTCGCGGAGCGAGTCGGCCACGAACCAGGCTCCCCTGTACAGGCGCCATCTTCGCTCACCGCAGGGTGGAACGCCAGCGGAAACTGCCCGGACAGGCGTTCAGTCACACAATGCCCTCTCCTGGCTCGCTTTTTGCTCCTGATGGTAGTTGGCCAGGTCAAGAAGGACTTCCCGCCCCACAAGTCTTTCCCTGTCCGCCAGACGTCACGGCTGCGCCCGCCGGGGAACGGATTGTCGCGATTGGCGCGGGTTTGTCATTGACCGGCCATCCTCGGAGGCCGTATAGTTTTACCTAGACTACCTTTCCTCACCAGAAGGGGGAGAATCGGTGCCCACCCATTCCAAGAAAAAGCAGCGCCAGGTGCTCGGCTTTCTCGGCGTCGGTCTGGACAGCAAGGACGAACACCAGCGGATCACGCGGAACGAGCATTTCCTCCTCGTCGGCGGCTCGCCGGAGACCCACGAGGCCCTGCAGGAGGTGTCGATCAAATTCAACGAGTCGCTGGAGCAGCGCGGCAAGCGCCTCCAGGACGCCTCGATCGCGGAGGTGATCGATCTCCTCCACCGGGCCGTCGGCGACTGACCGTTGCGCCTTGCGGCCGCCCCGAATCCTCGGACCGGGGCGGCCGAAAGGTGAAACCCGCCTCTTTCTCTCCGGGTAACCTCTCCTGAACGTATTCCTGACACGGGTGGCCGGACGTGCCGGATGAAGATGCCGTGCTGGTGCGCCGTTGTCTGCAGGGGGACGCCGAAGCGATTCAGGCCCTTGTAGATCGGTTCCAGCCCGAAATCTTTGGCCTGTGCGTGCGCCTCCTGCGGCACCGCCACGATGCTGAGGACGTAACGCAAGAGGTCTTCTTGCGCATCTTCCGCAGTCTGCGGCGGTGGGACCCGACGCGGCCGCTGAAGCCGTGGGTGATGGGCATCGCGGTCAACCGCTGCCGCACCTGGCTCGCACAGCGCAGCCGTCGCCCCGAGTCGGTGGACTACCTGCAGGACCTAGCGCCGAGCCGGCCCGCCGACGACTCGACCGAGCTGGCGAACGAGATCCAGGCGGCGCTGGGCGAACTGCGCCTGGAGTACCGGACTGTTTTCGTCCTGTTCCACGAGCAGGGCCAACCGTACGAGGACATCGCCGCCGCCCTGGAAAGGCCGGTCGGCACCATCAAGACCTGGCTGCACCGCGCGCGCCTCGAGATCCTGGACCGGCTGCGCCGCCGCGGGATGATTTCCGAGGTAGGACATGAATTGCCTTGAATCCCTGGACCTGCTGCAGAGGCGCCTGGACGGCGAAAGGGCCTTCGCCGACCGCCCGGCGCTCGACGCCCACCTGGCGTCCTGCCCGGAGTGCCGCGCGCGCCACGCGACCGCCCTGCGCCTCGAGGAAGGGCTGCGCGTGCTGCCCCGCGCCGTGCCGCCTCCGGACTTCGCCCGCCGCATCGGCAAAGAGGTCCTGCGGGAGCGTGCCGGCCGGCAGTTCCGCCGCCGCCTCGTGGTCGGCTTCGCCCTGGCCGCCAGCCTGCTCCTGGCCGCGGTCGGCGGCTACCTCTGGCTCATGCCCCGCGACAACAACCTGCTCACAGCCCGCCAGAAGCGCGGTCAGGATCAGGCGACGGTGAAAACGGACGTGCCGTCGCTCCCGAAGGTCCTCGGCGAGGCCCGTCAAGCGCTCGCCGGCCTCGCCGCACACGCCGGGGAGCAGGTGCAGAAGCCGGCGCAGGTGCTGCGGTCCGCGGCGCTGCCGACCCCGTTCGTCACCGTCGCTGTCCTCCCCTATTTCGGCTCGGAGAAGCCGCCGCACGATCCCACCCCCCAGGCGGTGAGCCAGGTCGGCAACGGCGTGTCCCGCGGACTCACTCCCGTGGCGGTCTCGGCACGCCGGGCGCTCAACTACTTCCTCCGCAAACAGCCGCCGCTCCCGACATCGCCCCGCAGTTGAACGGACGGCTCCCGTCCCCGGACCACGGCGCGGGCTACAGGCGCCCGCCTCGCCGATCAGTACGCGCAGATTTCCGCCTCGAAAGGCACTCCGCATGAAGTCTCTCCTCCGCTCGCCCTCACTCCTGGCTCTCTGCCTCGTGCCGTGCTGCGTGGCCGGTGTCCGGGCCGCGCCGCCGAGTGAGGAGCTGGTTCGCCTCGTCCCCGACGACGTCGGCTTCTGCCTCGTCATCAGCGACCTGCGCGCGCAGCACGAGAAGCTCGTGCGCTCGCCGTGGATCCAGGCGGTCCGCGACTCCCCGTTCGGCAAGGCGCTGCGCGACGCCCCGGAGATGCTGCAACTGCGCAAGCTCGACGGCCAGCTGCGCAAGTCGCTCAACCTCACCTGGGCGCAGCTGCGCGACGAGGTGCTCGGCGACGCGCTGGTCTTCGCCTACCGACCCGGCCCGGCCGGCAAGCCCGAACAGGAGCAGGGGCTGTTCATGCTCTGGGCGCGCAACCAGGCCCTGCTGACCCGGATCGTCGGGAGGCTGGACAGCGAGCAGCTTCAAAAAGGCGAACTGAAGGCGCTGGAGCCACGCGGCTACAAGGGCCTGACCTATTACCGCCGCGTCGAGAAGAGCGGGAGCACCTTCTATTTCCTCAGCGGCCCCCTCGTGGCGTTCACCGCCGACGAGGCACTGCTGCGCCAGGTCCTGGACCGCCACGTCGATGGCAAGACGGCCCGTCCCCTGGGTCTGCTGGAGCGGCTCAAGGCGCCCGGCGCCGAGAAGGTGCCCGCCACGCTCTGGATCAACCCGCGGGCCTTCGACGCGGAGCTGCAGCGGCAGACGGAGGACCTCAAGCCCGCCGACGCCCAGGCCCTCAAGGCGTTCCTCGAATACTGGAAGGCCCTCGACGGCGCCGCCCTGGCGCTCACCCTGGAGGAACAGCCCGAGGTCGTCCTGCACCTGCACGCGCGGGTGGAGGCCCTGCCGCCGGCGTCGCGCCGGCTGGTGGAGGAGGTGAGCAAGTCGTCCGACCTGTGGGCCCGCTTCCCGGAGGACGCCGTCTTCACCGCGGCCGCCCGCCTGAACCTGCCGGCCCTGAGCGACGCGCTCGGCGAGTTCCTCACCCCCGAGGCGCGCAAGGCGATCTCCGAGACCCTGGGGCTTGGGCTGGGCCTGCCGCTCGGCGCGGTACTGCCGCGGGAGGCGCTACCCCGCCTCGGCCCCGACTGCGGACTGTGCGTCCTGCCGCCGGCCCACAAGGCCGGGCCGCCCCAGCTGCTCTTCGCGCTGCGCGTGCCGTCCGGCGGACACGGGGCACGCGCGGACCGGGTGCTGATGACGACACTGCAGGCGCTGTCCGTCGTCGCGGTGCTGACCCACAACCGCACGCACAAGGACAAGATGCAGATCCAGCGCGTCACTCACGACGGCGTGCGCATCACCTACTTCACCGGCGCCCGGAAGTTCCCCCCCGGCGTGCGGCCGGCCTTCGCCCTCAAGGGCGGCTACCTGGTGCTCGCCAGCTCTCCCGAGGCGGTGCGGCGCTTCGCCGCCAACGCCGGCCCGCAACCCGCGGTGGACGGGGTACCGATGGTGCGACTGTCGGTGCCCGAGCTTTCGCGGATGCTCAAGGACCGGCCCGACCTGACGGCCGCCCTGGTGGGCGTTCCGGGCGAGATCCCCGCGGACCACCTCAAGGAAGTGCTGCACGGGCTGGAGTTCTTCGACGGTGTGGATCTGAAGCAGTATCGCGAAGGCACGCACGTGAACTGGGTCATCCGCCTCCGCACCGCGGTGCCTAAGGGGGCGAAGCAAAAACCGAAGCGCGGCGGCGGTCGCGGCGCCCGGGGCCGCCAAGAGGGCGTGTACCACGGGCGCGAACGCGATCGCCACCTCGCGTGCTCGGGCCGGCAGCCCGGTCTTTTCATGGGGGCATCCCCACTCTCCACGACCTCGAGGAGGGCCACGGCGCCGGCCGGGGGCGGAAGGTACGTCAGCGGACTCCGGTGCGAGTGAAGACAGGGCCGACGGGGGAAAGGGTCAGTCGCTGTGCGGCTCGATGCCGGTTTCCAGGTGCTCGTGGTGATCGTGGGGGTGCCGGTGCTCGCCCTTCGGCCGTTCGCCGCGGTCGTGCTCCTCGATGAACTTCGCGGCCCGCTCGGCCTGGGCGACCGGGACTTGCAGTTTCACCGAGATGCCGATCAGCCCCGCCTCGCCCGCCTGGTTGCCTCCCTCGATGAAGCAGCGGATGCCCTCCGCCTCCAGGGCGTTCTTGATGATCTCTCCCTTGATGGGATTACCCACGGTGTAGACCGTCACCAGTTCTTCGGAGTCCATGCCCGTCACCTCCGGTGCGTTCGAGAAAGAAAGGCTGGGTTCGGTACCCGCTGTCATTGTACACTCGCCGGGGCCGGGCCTGACACAAGCCCGACGCGCCAGCGAGGGTCTCTCGCTGGCGCGTCGGGCTTGTGTCCCCCGCGCCGTCATTGTAGGGCAAGCTCCCTGCCGCGACCGCCCGCGGCCGGCCGTTCCCGATCCTCGATTCTTCAACTCGAACCCGGTGTCCGTGCCGGAAGAGGCGAGAAATGCTGGTAATTTGGCTCAGGAACAGCTGAGGCCCCTTCACGGGGCGCCACTCCGCGGGGCAGATTTGTTGAATCGCTCGTCACCGCCCGCCCTCTAATCTCTTGACGCGGTCGATCCTGTCGGCACCGGTTCCCAACTGTCTGACCCGGGCATGTGCCCCACTCCCGCCCCCCGTTGAGTCCGCCCGGGTGCGTGCATGCACCGGGCGAACCCCGATGGGCACGCGAGTTGCACTTGCCTGGTTGGAGACAGCGGGCCTTCGCAGGTCCCGGCGCCCCACGCGGACGATGTGGCATCTTGAGGACAGCAACACAGGCGAGGCGGAATATGAGAAATAAATCCGATACGAAAAAACGGGAAAAGGGTTGCGCCGCTAGCACGGCCTGGGCCTCGAGCGAGCGCGTTTTTCTGGGGGAGGGCCTGGATTTCCTGCCCGAGGAGGCCCCCACGGAACAGGTCGAGGCGGCGGGCGACGGGCTGTTCGCGGACGACGCCCTCGGCCTGTACCTCAAGCAGATGGGCGCGATCCGCATGCTCGACCGCCTCGAGGAAAGCGCGGTGACCGGGCGCCTGGAACTCGTCCGGAGCCGTTACCGTCGGGCGGCGCTGTCGAGCTGGGCAGTCCTGTCCCGACTGGTGGACGTGCTCCAGCGCGTCCACGCCGGCGAGGTGGCGATCGAACGGGTCATCGACGTGGTGCCCAGCCTCGGCCTGAACGGCGACGAGATCGGCACGCGGCTGCCGCAGCACCTGGAAGAGTTGCGGCGCGCCCTGCAGCAGGCCTCGCTCGACCTGCGCGAACTGGCCCGCGCGGCGGCGCCCGCACGGCAGCAGCAGTTGCGCCGGGCGCTGCGGCGGCGGCTGCGCCGAGCCGTCCGGCTCGCCGAGGAACTGTCGCCGCGCACCGCACTGCTGACGGAATGGGTGAACGAGTTGAAGCGGCAAGCGGAGGTGTCGCGGCCGGCGGAGTTCCGGGACAATTCTGAGGAACTGCAGGGACTGCTGCGCGTGCTGGAGGGTCGGCGCGCCGTGTACCAGCGGGCGCGGCAGGAGCTGGCGGCCGCCAACCTGAGGCTGGTGGTGTCGATCGCGAAGAAGTACCGCGGCCGGGGCCTGCCGTTCGCCGACCTGATCCAGGAGGGCAACAGCGGCCTGATGCGAGCGGTGGACAAGTTCGACCACCGCCTCGGCTTCAAGTTCAGCACCTACGCCACCTGGTGGGTCCGCCAGGGCATCAGCCGCGCCCTCTCGGAACTGTCGCGTACGGTGCGCATTCCCTGCCATCAACTGACTCTGCTGCGGCGCATCGAGCAGGCCACGCGCGAGCTGACCGGGAAGCTCGGCCGCGAGCCGACGGTCGAGGAGATCGCCGCCGCGCTGGAGATCACGCCCGAGCAGGCGTGGAACCTGCGCCTGGCGAGCCGGCCGCCGGTCAGCCTGGACGAGCCGCGCGGTGACGACGACGGTCGTGGCCTGGAGGGCTCCCTGCACGCCGCCCAGCCGGACACGGTGGGCGAGGACTTCGACCAGCGTCTGCTGAAGCAACGGCTCGACGAGGCGCTGGGGACGCTGGCGCCGCGCGACCGGGAGATCCTGAAGCGCCGCTTCGGCCTCCGCGACGGACACCCGCACTCGCTGGAGGAGATCGCCCGCGAGTTCGGCCTGACGCGGGAGCGCATCCGCCAGATCGAAGGCCGCGGACTGCTGAAGCTCCGTGCGTCCGGCCGCAGGAGCCAGCTATCAGGTTTCGTGGAGCGCGGCTAAACAGGCGGAACTCGGCCGGCGACTGTATACAGTTACCTGCGGCGTGCCGGGACCGTCATGTCTTCGGCCGGCACACGCTGGAAGTGAAGGGAGGGGGACCGTATGAGTCGGGCACCGTCGGTACAGCAACCGCCCGCCGGGCGCTGCCTGCGGCTCTCCGGGGTCGATTGGCGGACCTACTCGCAGTTGTTGCACGCCTTCGCGGAGCGACCCGGGATCCGCCTCACCTACGACCGAGGAGAACTGGAGATCATGTCGCCCCTGCTCGCGCATGAGAAGGACGACCGCTTCCTGGCGCGTCTGATCGTGGCCGCGACGGAGGAACTGGGGTTGCCTATCCTCGAAGGCGGTTCCACCACCCTGCGGCGCCGACTGCGCCGGCGCGGGATCGAGGCCGACGAGTGCTACTGGATCGCCAACGCTCACCGGATAGCCGGTCGTCGTCGGCTGGACCTGCGCACCGAGCCGCCGCCGGATCTGGCCCTGGAAGTGGACGTGACCCACAGTTCGCTGGACCGCATGAGCATTTATGCCGGCCTCGGCGTCCCCGAGGTGTGGTGCCTCGACGGCGATACGCTGACCTTCCACGTCCTGGACAAGAACGGAACGTACGCCGGAGCGCCCGCCAG
Organism: Gemmatales bacterium; assembly: GCA_038227745.1. Lineage (GTDB taxonomy): Bacteria > Planctomycetota > Planctomycetia > Gemmatales > Gemmataceae > DASPXY01. The sequence continues at coordinate 7,635 of JBBRPS010000047.1, forward strand.
CCAGGCGTTTCCCCTCATCGCACCGGCCAACCTGGTTAGCTTCCTGCAGCAAGCGCGGCAGGGCAGTGATAACAACACCGTCGTCCGCCAGTTCCGCGACTGGATCCGGCAGCGCCGCGCCGCCCCGCCCGCCCAACCCTGATCCCTTTCCGGCGCCCCGCGCCTCCGCGGGAATTTGCTTGCGTCCGCGCTCGCCGTGCTGTCAAATATCCACGGGGCACCGAGCCGGCGTGCCCCATCGTCTTCCGAGCCGGCGGCGCCGAGGGTTGCACGCCATGATCAGTAATGGTCGCTGGGAAGACGCCCAACGTATTGAGGGCTGGGCCGGTGAGGTCCGCGTCAACCTCATCCGCCTGGCGGCCATCGTCGGCTTCTACGGCCATCACCTCGTCAACGTGTTCCTGATCCAGGACGACACCACACTCGCCGGCGGCTACCACCTCGCGGTAACCGTCGTCGTGCTGGCCTGGGCGACCGCCGTGCTGGCTCTGCACTTCTGCCTGACGCAGCGCTGGGTGCCGCCCGCCCTGAAGTACCTCGCCACCGCCTGGGACCTGCTGCTGGTCACGACCGTCCTCGTACTCGGCCGCGATCCGTCGAGCATGCTAGCGGTGCTCTACTTCCTGGTGATCGTTGCCTCCCCCCTGCGCCTGTCGCTGCCGCTGATCTACGCGGCGGCGCTGGGGGCGATAGCGTGTTACGCTTTCTTCCTCGGCTACGTCAAGTTCTGGCTGGAGTTGCCCGCGGCGCAACGGCTGTCGCGGCCGCAGCAGATCATTTTCCTGCTCGCGCTAGGCGGGGCCGGCCTGCTGGCGGGGCAGGCGGTGCGACAGGCGCGGCGGCTAGTGCAGGGCTACCCGGTCACCGTGGCGGAGGAGGAGAAGTAATCATGCCTCTTCGGCTCGTTTGCAGCGGGTGCAAGAAATCGCTTGAGATCCCGGACGACAACCGCAGCCCCTGGCTGACCTGTCCACACTGCCTCGCCCACGGAAGAAACCCCGCCGCCGACGGTGATACTTCGCTCGGGGGACTTGACCGCGACGTCAATGGGGGCCGGCGAGTTCCGCCCCCGCGAAGCCTTGACGGCCGCGACGTTCATCAAGACTCTTGCTCTGCTCCTCATCACGTGCGTCATGCGCTACGCCATTTTCGTCGTCTTCGCCATGGTGTGCCTCGGCGTGGTGTCGGTTGGGGGAGGTCTGAAAATCTGATGCGCCGCGGGGCCTCGTCCGGCGGCGGATCCTAACTGGGAGCCACTGGCGTGTCTCAGACCATCACGTGTGCCAGGTGCCGGCACGTCTTGCGCATCGCCTCGGAAGTCCGCGGCCGCTGGGTTACCTGCCCGCGCTGCCTGGCGTCGATCCCCAACGCCGGCCTTGGTGTCGCGCCGGGAGGGGCCGCGCCCGCGGCCATCCCGACAGCCGAGCGGTCGGCGACGGCGGAACCGGCCCCGGCGGGTGAGTGCCCCGAGTGCGGTCAACCGGTCGAGCGGGGGTGGCGTTACTGCCCGCACTGCGACGCGGTGCTCGTCCACCGTGGGCCGCCGCCCGAGCCGCTCGACGCCGAGGTGCGCGGCGACATGGGCCTGGTCGGCGGCGGTCTGACGCTGCTGGCCCTGCTGGGCGGCCTGGGGATGATCCTGTTCTACTGCGGCGGCGGCCTGGGGAGTGTACACAGCAAGAGTGAGGCCCAAGGGGCCGCCGGCATCGGCATGGGCGTCGGCGTGGTGCTGTTCGGCCTGGCCGTAACCGGCATGGTCGTGGGAGGCCTGAGCCGGGGGGAGGGGTCGCGCATCGGCTCGATCATCATCGGGGCCCTGGCGCTCACCGTGCTCGGCTTCGCGATCCTGGTCACCGTTGTTCTCTATGCGTTCGCGGGCTGCTTCGAGCCGTGCGGGGGGAGGCAGCGCGGAGAAGTGCGGCCGCCTGCTGTGCTGGTGTGCTGGGCCTGCCGATGTCAGGGCTCTTCGCCGGCGGAGGCGCTCCGCGGAAGCATCCTTGTTGCAGAAGCCGAGGCGCTGGTATAACAGGATGTCACTGTCAACCCGAAGTCCAGGGAGGGACGACGATGCCGACCGAAACAACCTGTCCCGTGTGCCGGCGGCCTGTCCAGCCTGGGACAGTGGACGCGAGCGGCAAGCCGGTCTGTCCATACTGCCGGCGGAAGCCACGGTTCGTCTTCACGACGCTGAAGGTGGCGATGCTCGCGGTCCTGCTGGTAGTCTCGACGGGCGCGGCGGGGGTGTTCGCGTTCGTCGGCTGCCCGTCCTGTCGGCAGAGCTACGCGCCGCTCTCCCCGGCGCCGGCGGACGTCCTTGAAGAGAAGAAGGATTAGACGATGTCGCCGGCACCCCACCCGTGACGAGGGGCCGAAGCGGACAACGACACCCACCAGCGCCAGGAGGCGCATGCGATGAACCTCCGCGATTACACCTTCCTGGGCACCACGCGCAGCCTGTGCCCGCACTGCCGCCGCCTCGTCGATGCCAAGATCGTCGTCCGCGACCGCCGCGTCTACTTCCGCAAGACCTGCCCGGAGCACGGCACCGTCGAGGACTTCATCTGCTCCGATGTCGCCTATTACGACCGCCACGAGCACAGCCAGCCGGCGCGCACCCCGCGCGTCTACGGCACCCGCCCCGACAAGGGCTGCCCCTACGACTGCGGTCTCTGCACCGAGCACGAGCAGCACACCTGCATCGCCCTGATCGAGATTACCTCGAACTGCAACCTCAAATGTCCGATGTGCTTCGCCGAGTCGGGGCCGGGCGGCAAGCACCTCGACTTCGCCACCTACACGAAGATGGTGGACCGCCTCGTCTTCCTCGAGGGCATCGCCGACGTGCTGCAGATTTCCGGCGGCGAGCCGACCCTCCATCCCGACCTTGTGCGCATGGTCCGCTACGCCTACGAACAGCCCATCCAGGTCGTGATGATCAACACCAACGGCATCCGCCTCGCCCACGACCCCGCGCTGGTCGAGGCCCTCGCCGCCATGCGCGATCGGTTCGAGGTCTACCTGCAGTTCGATGGCCTGGAGGACCGCTCCTACACCGCGCTGCGCGGCGAGCCGCTGCTGGAGACCAAGCTCGCGGCCCTGGAGGCGCTGCGCAAGCACGACATCCGCTGCACGCTCGTCTGCACCGTGGACCACAACACCAACCTGCACGAGGTCGGCGCCGTGGTGAAGTTCGGCCTGGAGCGGCCGTACGTTCGCGGCGTCAGCTTCCAGCTCGCGACCTACTGCGGCCGCCACCTCGACCCGCTCGACCTGGAGCGGCGCGCCACCATGCCCGACGTCGTCAAGGGCATCGTGCGCCAGACCGGCGGCCTCGTCGCCGAGAGTGACTTCTACCCGCTGCCGTGCGCCCACCCGAACTGTCACATGATGGCGTACGTCTACCGCGGCGGCGACACGCCCGTGCCGATCAACCGCATCATTGACGTGACGAAGCACATGGACCTGATCGCCAACAGCGTCGTCTACACGCCGGCGCGGGCGCGGCAGCTGGTGGCGCGCTACCTGGAGAACGCCGGCGGCTGCGGCTGCGGCCCGGGCGGCTGCGGCCCCGCCGACCCGTCGCTCAACGAGTTCGTCGTCAAGGCGCTGGCCGAGAAGCTCGTCGGCGCCGAGGTGTTCCGCATCACGCTGACCGCGTTCCTCGACGTCCACAACTTCGACACGCGCCGCGTGATGAAGTGCTGCCTGGCGCACCTGTTGCCGAGCGGGCACATGGTGCCGTTCTGCGCGTACAACACGCTGTACCGCGACGGCCACGTGCCGCTGCCGCCGCTCGTGGACGCCCGACAGGCCGCGCCGCGGAAGTCCCTGACCTTGGTAAATACCTGATGCCCGGTCGCCTGCACTACGCCGTCTTCATGGTGCTGGCGCTCGCGGTCTTCCTGCTGGCGCGCCACTTCATCCCGAAGCCGCGCGGGCTGGCCGCGCTGCCGTGGTGGAAGCGGGCGGCGCTGGCCCTGGCCGCGTTCGTCGGCGGGGCGCTGGGGGCCAAGGTGCCGTTCGTCTTCGTGAGCGCGGACGGCGTCTTCGGCCAGCTGGCCTGGTTCCGCGACGGCAAGACCATCACGACCGGGCTCCTCGGCGCTTACCTGCTGGTGGAGGTGGCGAAGCTGCTGCTGGAGGTGCGCGTCAAAACCGGCGACACGTTCGCGCTGCCGCTGGCGCTGGCGCTGGCGGTCGGCCGCTGGGGCTGCTTCTTCAACGGCTGCTGTTACGGCGTTGCGACGGACCTGCCCTGGGGCGTGGGCTTCGGCGACGGCGTCGCCCGCCACCCGACGCAGGCCTACGAGAGCCTGTTCCACCTCACGATGGCCGGCGTGCTCCTCGTGCTGCTCCACCTCGACCTGCTGCGCGGCCAGCACCTTAAGCTGTACCTGATCTCGTACGCGGTGTACCGCTTCCTGACGGAATACCTCCGTCCCGAGCCGGCAGGGTTGCTGGGGTTGACGTTCTACCAGTGGGTGAGCGTCGCGATGATCGCAGGGCTGGCGGTGCAGTGGGCGGTCGATGCGCCGCGCCGCCCCGTCACCGCCGCCGGTCCAGTACACCGCGGCTAAACGAACGGCCACTCATTTCTGCCGCGAGGTACTAGCGCAAAAAACGAGCGGGAAAAGGGGCGGTGCGGCAGCCCGGGTTCGCGCCGGGCGAAAAGGGCCGCGACCCGGTCCGGTTCGGAAGCGGCCTTCGTGCCCAAATTTGACACGGCATCAAATCCGAGCTAACCCTTGTGTATACGTGAAAAGTCCGAAGGGGCAGGACACGTCAAGCGGACAGGTCAAGCGAGTTTGGGGCTGGCCCGCGCGGCCGCGACACGCCGACGGCGAACGTGTGCCAAGAGGCCCGGAGGGACCTGTCCGGGAGGCCGAGCGCGGCCGGCGTTTGAGGGGAACCATGCGTACCCTGGTTGTCAGCAATCACACCTTCGAGCCTATCAGTGTCCGCCTCGTAGAGCTGTTGCGGGCCACGGTGGACAGCCAGGGGCCGGCGACGGCGACCTTCGACGAGGTCGAGAGACGCCTGCCGCTGGCCCAGGCCGAGATGCTCGTCGTCGTTCTCTCGCACGACCCGGAGCGCGGCCTGGAAACCTTGCGGCTGGGCCGCCGCCTGACCTCCGGCTACGTCCTCGCCGTCGGCCAGGCCTCCGAGCCGAAGCTGATCCTGCGCGCTCTGCACGAGGGGGCCGACCACTACCTCGACCAGACCGAGCTGGAGACGAGCCTGGAGTCGGTGCTGGTCCGGCTGCAGAGCCGTGAGGAGGCGCCGGCCGGGCGCATGATCGGCATCCTGGCGGCCAGCGGCGGCAGCGGCGCCAGCACCCTGGCGGTCAACATCGCCTCCGTGCTGGCGCGCGACCACGGCAAGTGCGCCCTGCTCGACCTCAAGCCCGGCCGCGGCGACCTGGCCGCCCTGCTCGACCTCAAGCCTGCCTTCAACCTCGCCGACGTCTGCCTGAACGCCGCCCGCCTCGACCGCGCCATGTTCGAGAAGGTCCTGGTATCGCACGCCAACGGCATCCACCTGCTGGCGGCGCCGCAGGTCTTCGGCAGCACTCGCCTGGTGACCACCCAGGGCGTCAGCCAGGCCCTGGGAATGGCCCGGCGGCTGTTCACTCACGTGGTTGTCGATCTGGAAGACTGCTTCCACGAGGAGCAGCTCCTCGCTCTGCACCAGGCCAGCGCCATCCTGGTGGTGTCGCGCCTCGACTTCACCTCGCTGCGGAACGTCCGGCGGATCCTGGACTACCTGAACGAGGCGGACGTCGCGCGCGGCCGCATACGCCTGGTCGCCAACCGTTACGGTCAGCCGAATGAGCTTCCCGTCGCGGAGGCCGAGGAAGCCCTCGGCGACAAGATTTCCTTCTTCGTTCCCGAGGATGCCAAGACCATCAACGGGGCGAACAACACGGGCATCCCGGCGGTGCTCAAGAGCCCGTCCGCCAAGGTCTCCCAGGCCATCGCCGCCGTGGCGCGGGGCGTCCTGGAGCGCCGCCGCACCGACGCGCCGCGCGGCAGCCAGGTGGCCCTGCACTGACCCCGCCGGCGGCTGTCCCCGCGACGACCCTGACTTCGACAAAGGTGTACTCCTGTCTCGGTGAGGCGTGACCACGTCGGTCACGCGCTTCACCCGCGGCCACGGCGGTCGCACCCCGCCTGGGCGCTGACGAACCCGGCGGGTCGGACTTCATCGTACTCACCCGGTCGCCGACCCGACCGGGGCGACCGCGCCTGCCTCGGCCCACAGCCGTCGCCGCCTGTGGGCCGCTGCCGGCGCGGTCGAGCCCTTGACAAGACCTGGCGCGCGCCCCGGTGAAGGGCGCGGCAACCCGGAGACACGACCCGATGGCCCGAACGCCTCCCGATGTGAATTACCCCGGCACTGTGCGCACCGACGTCATCGACGCCGCGCCCGCCGACGGCCGGACCGCCGAGGACCTGCGCCGCCTCAAGGCGCAGCTGCACCACCAGCTCGTCACCAGCATGGACCTGTCGGTGATCGGCACGCTCAACCGCGAGCAGCTGCGCCTGGAGGTGCGCCGCGTCGCCGACGAGCTGTGCCAGCGCAGCTCCAACCTGCTCAGCCGCAGCGAGCGCGAGCGCCTGGTCAGTGAAGTGCTCGACGAGACGTTCGGCCTGGGGCCGCTCGAGCCGCTCATGGCCGACCCGACCGTGACGGACATCCTGATCAACGGCCACCACACCGTCTACGTCGAGCGCAACGGCGTGCTGGAGCGGGCGCCGGTGACGTTCACCGACGAGCGCCACCTGCTCAACATCGTGCAGCGGATCGTCGGCCAGGCCGGCCGCCGCGTGGACGAGACCAGCCCGATGGTGGACAGCCGCCTGCCCGATGGCAGCCGCATCAACGCCATCATCCCGCCGCTGGCTCTCGACGGCGCCCTGGTGTCGATCCGCCGTTTCGGCGCCCGCCCGATCGTCGCCCGCGACCTGGTGACGAAGAAGTCGCTCACCGCCGAGATGGTCGAGTTCCTCGGGGCCTGTGTGCGGGCGCGGCTGAACATCCTCGTCTCGGGCGGCACCGGCAGCGGCAAGACGACGCTGCTGAACGCGCTGTCGGCGTTCATCCCCGACGACGAGCGCGTCATCACCATCGAGGACGCGGCCGAGCTGCGCCTGCAGCAGACGCACGTCGGCCGGCTGGAGACGCGGCCGAACAATATCGAGGGGGCCGGCGAGGTCAGCACGCGCGACCTGGTCCGCAACGCCCTGCGCATGCGGCCCGACCGGATCATCATCGGCGAGTGCCGCGCCGGCGAGGCGCTGGACATGCTCCAGGCCATGAACACCGGCCACGACGGCAGCCTGACCACCGTCCACGCCAACGACACGCGCGACGCCCTGAGCCGGCTGGAGATCATGGTGGGCATGTCGGGCTTCGAGCTGCCGATGTGGGTGATCCGCCGTCAGATCGCCTCGGCGATCCACGTCATCGTGCAGGTCAGCCGCCTCCTGGGCGGGGCGCGCAAGGTGGTGAAGATCTCGGAGGTCACGGGCCTGGAGGGCGACAACATCGTCATGCACGACCTGTTCGCCTTCAAGCAGACCGGGCTGGACGCCAACCGCAAGGCGCAGGGCTATTTCCACACGACCGGCATCCGCCCGAACTGCCTGGAGCGGCTGGCGGCGCTGGGGGCGGCCTTGCCCGCGGAGTTGTTCGAGCGGCGCATCCTGAACGCGGGGCCGACGTAACAGCGAACCATCGCGGATTTCAGATTGCCGATTGCCGATTGTGGATTTGAAGACGAGCCGCGCCCTCTTCAAATCGGCAATCCGCAATCGGCAATCCGCAATCCGCACTGGTTCGCCGATTCGGAGGAGCAGACGTGGGTCTGTCCTTGTTCGTGTTCGTGAGCGTGACGGTTGGGATCACCGCGGGCTATTTCGCCCTCGCGGGGGTGCTGGCGCGCGACGCCTCGCGCGTCCGGCAGCGCGTCGAGAGTGAGTTCCAGAAGGACGGCGCGAGCGCGACTCGCCCCAAGTCGGCGCTCTTCAAGAACCTGGAGCAGGTGAACCTCGACCGCCCGCAGTCCTTCACCGATTTCGAGGTCACGGAGGCGCCGCCGTCCGAGGGCGGGCTGAAGGTCCGGTTGCGGATCCTGCTGCAGCAGTCGAACCTGACCATCACCCTGCGGCAGTTGCTGAGCGTCGCGGCCGGCCTCGGTGTGGCGCTGGGGCTGGCGGCGACCCTGTTCCAGGGCCCGCTGCTCGGCCTCGCCGGTGCGGCCGCCGGTGCCGCGATGCCGCTGGTGTTCGTGGAGATGAAGCGGCGGGCGCGGCGGGACAAGCTGCTGAACCAGCTCCCGGGGGCGTTCGACCTGATGGCCCGCGTCATCCGCTCGGGGCAGTCGGTGCCGCAGGCGCTGCAGGCCGTGGGCGACGCCTTCGAGGACCCCATCGCCAGCGAGTTCGCGACCTGCCAGAAGCGGCAGAACCTGGGGCTGCGGCCCGAGGTCACGTTCCGCGAGATGGCCGACCGCAGCGGCATCCTCGAGGTCCGCATCTTCGTCATGGCCCTGCTCATCCAGCGGCAGACGGGCGGCAACCTGGCGGAGGTGCTGGAGCGCCTGGGGCACCTGGTGCGCGAGCGCCTGCGGCTGCGGCGGCGCGTCAAGGCGCTGACCGCGGAGGGGCGGCTGCAGGGGTTGACGTTGCTGGTGCTGCCGTTCGTGGTCTTCGGGGCGATGATGGCGGTCAACCGCTGTTACGCCGAGGTGCTCCTGGAGCACACCGGGCTGCTGACCGCGATGGGCGTGGCCATGGGGCTCGGGGCGGTGTGGATTCGGAAAATCGTGAACTTTGAACCGTGAGGCGCGGGCTCGGTTCGACCGGCCCTCGTGCCGCCCGGGAGAACGACGACGGAGAACAGGACGGCGATGTTCGACCTCAACGGCCTCGTGAGCATGGCGGTGTTCGTGAGCGTCTTCTTCGCGACGATGGGCCTCGCGTCGCTGCTGCTGGCGCGCTTCGAGGGCGACCGCCGCCGGGCGCGGGTGCGCCTGCGCGAGCTGGCGGCGCCGGGCGAGCGCGCCCCCGAGCGGTCCAGTGTCACCGACCTGGCCCTCGCGGCCCTGCCCAAGCTCGGCAGCCTGCTGCTGCCCGGCGAGGGAAACCTCCGCCTGCGGCTGCAGCGGCGCCTCAACGTCGCCGGCCTGTACGGGCCGCAAGCCATCCCGATCTTCCTCGGGGCGCAGCTGCTGCTGGCACTCGTGCTGCCCGCCGTGACGGTGCTCGTGCCCTACCTGTGCGACCTCCTGTCGGGGCGCGTCGCCCTCGGTCTCGGGGTCGTCGCCATGGGGGTGGGGGTGGTCCTCCCCGGGTCCTGGGTGGACGCGCGCCGCAACCGCCGCCGCGCCACGTTCCAGCGCGGCCTGCCGGACTTTCTGGACATGCTGGTGCTGTGCGTCGAGGGCGGCGTGAGCCTGCCGGCGGCGCTGCAGCGCGTCACCGGCGAGATGCAGGCCGCCCACCCCCTGCTCGCCGGCGAGATGAACATCGTGGAGCGCGAGATGCAGCTCGGCCTGACCGCCGGCGAGGCCCTGCGTAAGCTCGGCGAGCGCTGCGGCCTGGAGGACGTCCGCAACCTGGCCTCGGTGCTGCTGCAGTCGGAGCGCTACGGCGCCAGCATCGTCAAGGCCCTGCGCATCCACGCCGACACCTGCCGGCTGGAGCGGCAGCAGCTCGCCGAGGAGATGGCCCAGAAGGCGGGGGTGAAGATCCTCTTCCCGACGCTGCTGTGCATCTTCCCGGCGACCTTCATTGTCGTGCTCGGCCCGGCCGCCTACCAGATCGCCAACATGTTCGCGAACACGAAGTGACAGGGCGGATGCCCGGAGGGTCCTTATGCGCCTGCTTCCCCGAACCCGGCGGCGCCGCGGCGTCGCCACCTGCGAGCTGGCGATTTTCCTGCCGTTCCTCGCCCTGATGTTCGTCGTCGCCGTCGATTACTGCCGCGTCTTCTACTGCACGCAGACGGTTCAGGGCTGCGCCCAGGCGGCGGCGCTGTACGCCAGCGGCACGGCCGTGCCCGCGGCCGGCGTCAGCGCTGCGGACGCGGCGAAACAGGCCGCCGTGGCCGACGGCGTCTCGCTCAACCCGCCGCTGCAGACGGACAACGTGGCGGTGACGGTCGCCGACGGCACCGCCACGGTCACGGTCACTTACGTATTCCAGACGATCACCAGTTACCCCGGCGTCGGCGGCCCGGTCACCATCACGCGCACCGTGAAGATGGCGGTGGCCCCGACGGTCGGCAGCTAGAGTGTCGCCCGGTTCGTGGCCGACTCGCTCCGCGAGTCGGGAAAAGCCCCGACTCGCGGAGCGAGTCGGCCACGATCCCCCGAGCCAAGGCTGGGAGGAAGTATGCTCAGGCGTTCCCCAAGCCCCCGGCGCCGCGGCGCCCTCGCCGTCGAGGCCGCCTTCGTCTACCCGGTGATGATCTTCCTGCTGCTAATGCTGATCGTCGGCGGCATGGGCGTGTTCCGCTATCAGCAGGTCGCCTTCTTGGCCCGGGAAGCGGCGCGCTGGGCGGCGGTCCACGGCAGCAACTGGCAGAACGAGACTGGCCAGTCCGCCGCCACGCAGGACCGGATCCGCAGCGACGTCGTCGTCCCTCTCGCCGCGGCCATGGACCCGGCGCAGCTGACCGTTCAGGTGCAGTGGGTGAACGGCGCCACCGGGCAGGCGCAGGCGTGGGACGGCTCCGCGCAGGCGCCGAGCACGGTGAACGCGGCCGGAGACAAGGTCACCAACCGCGTGCGCGTCACCGTGAGCTATACTTGGGTGCCGGCGCTGGCGGGCACGGGACCACTCAGCTTTCAGAGCGTGTCCGAGGTGCCGATGGCTTTTTGAGGCCGCGAGCGCCAACACGAATGAGAACCGACCGATGCCGCTCCTCCCCCTCGACCGTGGCCCGCGACACGGAGCCGTCACCGTCTGGCTGATCGCGTCGCTCGGCGTCATCATCGGCGTCGTCGCGATTGGCCTCGATGGCGGCCGCATGATGGAGGAGCGCCGCCGCGCCCGCGCCGCCGCCGACAACGCCGCCCTCGCCGCCGCCGCCGACCTGTACCGTAACTACGCCGCCAACCAGGGCACCGACCCGGCCGGCACCGCCGCGAAGGCGGCCACGGATTCCGCCGCGGCGAACGGCTACGCCAACGACGGCACCGTCTCGGTCGTCACCGTCAACATCCCGCCGCGGAGCGGCACCTTCGCGGGCCAGGCGGACCACGTCGAAGTCATCGTCCAGTCCAACCTCAAGGCCACCTTCGGGGCCGCCATCCGCGGCGCCGACACGACCGTCAACGCCCGCGCCGTGGCCCGGGGGCGGCCGCAGAACCCGGGCATCCTCGCGCTGGCCGCCAGCGGCGCCGGCACCCTCCTCGACAAGCTCGCGGGGAACATCACCGTGGTCAAGGGGGGGATCACGGTCAACTCGACGGACCCGGCGGCGTTCACGCAGACCGGCACGGGACAGCTGAAGGCCGACTACGAGGCCGTTGCCGGCGGTTACAGCGGGCCGATGTCGACGGTCGTTGGCCCCCTGCGCACGGGGGCGTCGGCGTTCGCCGACCCGCTCCGCGCCCTGCCCGCGCCGAAACTCACGGACTACACGGTCCGCAGCACGCAACCGTTCGTCACCGATTCGGACACGGTGACGATTCTGCAACCGGGGATCTACCGCGGCGGCATCACGATCTTCGGCGAGGGGAACGTCACCCTGATGCCCGGCGTCTACATCATGGACGGCGGCGGCTTCTCCGTGGCCGGCGAGTACAAGCAGAGCGGCACCGTGACGGCCACCGGCGTGGTGATCTACAACACCAGTGCCACCCGCACCGCGGGGCCGATCAAGATCAGCATCAAGGTGAACATGAGTCCGCCCACCGATGGCGCCTACCGCGGCATCAGCATCTTCCAGGATCCCGCCTTGACCAATTCGCTCACCCTCAGCACCAGCGGTGGGATCTCCGGGACAATTTACGCCCCCAAGGCGGCGGTCAACCTGACCCTCGCCTCGGGCGCGCAGGACGGGGCGGGGGGGGACCTGTCCGTCGGCGCCGTCGTGGCGAACACGCTGCAAATTGCCGGGCGCGGCAACCTGACGGTCGATAACGGCAGCAACCGCCCCAGGGTGCCCGAAGTGTTCCTGGTGGAGTAGGCGGCCCCGCCGCCGTGCCTTCCCCTTACGTACAAACCGGGCCTCGGCCCAGGGAGATACCGTGGACCGAAACACCTTCCTCGATCACCTGCGGCAGAGCGGCTTGCTCACCGAAGAACAGCTCACCGCGGGCGTCGCGCGTTTCGGCGACGACGCCCCGGCGGACACCCTCGTGGACGGTCTGATCGCCGACGGCCTGCTGACCACCTTCCAGGCGAAGCGCCTCTGCGCCGGCAAGGGGCAGGGGCTGGTGCTGGGCCAGTACCGCATCCTCGACGAACTGGGCCGCGGCGGCTTCGGACAGGTCTACAAGGCCCTGCACACGGTCATGGACCGCATCGTCGCCATCAAGGTCATCGCCCCCGAACTGATCGAGGACGAGCGGGCGCGCACCTGGTTCAAGCGCGAGGTGCTGGCGCTCACGCAGCTCTACCACCCGAACATCGTCATGGCCTACGATGCCAACGAGGCCGACGGCATGCTCTTCCTGGTGATGGAGTACGTGGACGGCCAGAACCTCGAGGCGCTGGTGCGCAAGCAGGGGCCGCTGCCGTTCACGCTGGCCTGCGAGCTGATGCGGCAGGCGGCCCAGGCGCTGCAGTACGCCCACGAGAAGGGCATGGTCCACCGCGACATCAAGCCCGGCAACCTGCTCATTCCGAACGGCGCCGTCGCGCAGCTGTCCCTCACGCCGCTGCTGCGCGGGCCGTCTTCGGCGCCGGCGGTGGCCGTCAAGGTCGTGGACTTCGGCCTGGCGCGGCTCCACAGCAACTCCAGCGCCGCGACGCTGATGCTCCAGAACGAGAAGAGTTTCCTGGGCACGCCGGACTACGTCTCGCCGGAGCAGGCCTACAACGTCCATGCGGTGGACATCCGCTCGGACCTCTACAGCCTGGGCTGCACCTTCTACCACGCCCTGACCGGGCAGCGGCCGTTCCGCGGGACGACGGCCCTGGAGACGGTCGTCAAGCACCTCAAGGAGGACGCGCCGCCGCTGGAGGAATTGCGGCCCGAGACGCCGGCGGGGCTCGGCGCGGTGATCCGCCGCCTGATGGCGAAGGAGCCGGAGAAGCGTTTTCAGACGCCGGCCGAGCTGATCGGAGAACTGGCGTTCCTCTGTGGCCAGGAGGGCGCGCCGATGCGCCTGGCGGGGGCGGCGCGGCCCGCGGCGTTCAAACCGGGGCCGGCGCCCGCCTCGCGCGGGGCGGAGTCACGCCCACTGCCGCAGTCCGCGTTCGTCGCCACCGCCGTCCTCCCGGCACTATCCCGCGAGGACCAGCGCGACAGTGCCGGCCTCGCCGCGGAGACACCGCTGGACCGCACGGCCGTCACCGCCGCGGCCCTGAATGCCGCCATCGCCGACCAGCCCGCCGTCACCGCCGTCACCCCCGTGCCCGCGGCGTTCCGCCCCCTGGTCGTCCACGCTGAGCGGCCCAACCAGGCGACCCCTTTTCCGGCCGCCCCGAGCACCGACGAGACCGCGGAGCCGGAAGGTCCCGCCGCCGAACAGGCGCCGCTGTCCCCGGCAGAGCTGGCGCAGGTCGATGCCGCCGTCCGCAGGGCGTGGCAGCAGTGGACGGAAGTCGTCGAGGCGATCACCAAAGGGCAGGACTGCACCCGCGTGCGCGAGGAGGCCTACCAACTCCTGCACGGCCAGTTGCTCGCGCTGTGCGGTGCGCAGGCCAAGGCTGCGGACCCGGCACGGCGTGTCCGCTTCCAGCGGTTGGAGGCGATCGCCGAGCCGTGGCTGACGGCGCGAGCCCTGGCTTCGGCCGATCGAGGGACGCTCGCCGGCGTGCTGCAGCGCTGTCGCGCTGCCGGTGACGAACTGGGCTGCTCCCGCGGCGTGCGCGTCCCCTGGATGGGCCTCACGGTCCTGGCGGTCCTGGCGGTGGTGGGGTTCCTCGGCTGGCAACTCTACCGATTCCAGCACAGCGCTGCGCCCGCCCGCTCCTGGTTCCAGGCCCTCAAGCGGATTGTGCAGGCCGACCCCGTCTTGTGGACGGCGCTGGCCCTGCCCGTGGTGATCCTCCTGTCGATCGTGGTCGTCGCGCGCTGGTGCCGGCCCGGATAGTTTCGGACGGCATTCGGCGGGCTGCCGGAGACGCTCCGGACCGGCTACTGAGTCCAGCGCGGAGAAAGGCACCTCGTTTAGCCGCGGTTCGGAGAACCGCGCTCGCCGAACGCGGTGCCTTTCTCCGCGCTGGACTCAGTAACCGGACTCTGAATCAGGGAGGCCTTGCCAAGCGCCGGCACGGCAGTTAGGTTGAGGGACAGATCGACCGCTTTGGATCGGCATATCCCCTGGAGCGCCGGCCTCTCCGGCCGCCCTCGGCGTGTCGCCCCGTGTGGCGTGGGTTCTCCGTGGGCCGCGCCCCGGACAGGCGGTCGAGAGGAGGAGCATGGCGATGGACGAGTCCCCCCGGGACGGGTCCTCCCCAAACCCCTGGCAGTCCGGCGACGAGGACGCCGCCCGGCAGCTGTTCGACCGCTACGCCGAACAGCTCATGCTGCTGGCGCGCAAGCGCATCAGCCATCGCCTCACCAGCCGCATCGACGCCGAGGACATCCTCCAGTCGGTCTTCCGCACCTTCTTCCACCGAGCCAAGCAGGGACAGTTCCACCTCGAGGACCCCGACGACGTCTGCAAGCTCCTCGCCCGCATCACCGTCCACAAGACGTTCCGCCAGATCGCCTTTCACAAACGGGCCAAGCGTGACCCCGGACAAGAGACCGGGCAGAGCGACGACGCGCAGGACATGCTGCTCAAGCTGCTCGCCGGCGAACCCACGCCGGAAGAGGCCGCCGCCTTCGTCGATGAGCTGGAGCACTTCCTCTCGCAGCTGAAGGACGAGCACCGGCGCATCCTCGAGATGCGCATGGAGGGCTACAGCAACGTCGAGATCGCGGAGCGGCTTGGCATCACCGACCGCAAGATCCGCCGCATCATGGAGGGCGTCCGCGCCCTCGCCGAGAAGGAAGGGTTGTCGCTCTGACGGCGCGCTCCTCCCACCGCGCCGTTGAGTATTACTCCGGCGCGAAAGAGGGGCACACAAGCCCGACGCGCCAGCGAGGGACC
>JBBRPS010000048.1:0-22656 GCA_038227745.1 Gemmatales bacterium
CACAAGCCCGAAGCGCAAGCGAGGGGTCCCTCACTTGCGCTTCGGGCTTGTGTCAAACCTCCCCGCGGGCAGTATATCGCCAGGCAGTCCTGGGACAGCTGAGGTCTCGACGAGCGGCCGGCTTCACCCCGGCCGTGTCACGCCCGGAACGCCGGGTGCCCGAGCAGGCGCAGCACCTCCGCGCGCGGCTGGTCCACGAAACGGCAGCGCACCGTCCAGGCGTCGTCTTGCTCCCAGCACCGTTCCGCCACGATCCGCACGTGTCCCGGGTCCTCGCCATCGCCGCCGACGCGCAGCGCCAGCGCCGTCCCGGGCGCCAGCGGCCACTCGATCGCCGGGTGAGCACGCCGGGCCGTGAACCGCACCGCCTTGCCGTCCGAAGCCAGGCCCTGGAAGGTGACGTTGGCGACGACCGAGGCTTCCGCGGGCGGGGCCGCCACCACCGGAGGTGGCGCCAGCCAGCCCCGGGTCGCGCGCAGGAGGCGCTCCAGCTCGTCGTCACTCAGTTCGCTGATGAACGCGCAACCGTGCAGCCAGCGGCCGTCCGGCAACCGCGTGGCGTGGCGCACCCGCGCCAGCAGGGTTTCCTCGGAGCGGTCGCCGCTGGCCGGCAGTTCGACGGCCAGGCCCGCGCCCGGCTCGAAGCGGCGGCCCAGGATCAGCCCGGCGCCGCCGGTCGAAATATCCCGGATCGTGCCGGGCCAGTGCAGGTCATTATCGAGGCGGGCGGCGACCGGCTGGCACGACGCCTCCAGGTCGCACGGGCGCCGCTCGCGGACGCGACACTCCGCGCGCGGCACACCCTGGCCGGAAGTCGTTGCGGTGGGTGCGGTCTGTAACACTGGCATGGCGCGTCTCCGGGGAGGAGAAGGGTTCGGACATCGTGCAAGACTAGGTCAAGCGTTCACGGCTGTCAAATCTCCCCATGGGAAAACCGCCGGACCCTCACCGCGGCCGCCGCAGCCGCTCGCGCACCAGCTCCGGCAGGTACTTCACCGGCAGGGTACCGTGGTCCAGCACCGCCTCGTGGAACCGCCCCAGGTGGAAGCCCTCGCCCAGCTCGCCCTGGAAGCGCCGCCGCAACCGGTGGAACGCCATCCGGCCCACGAAGTACGTCGAGAGCTGGCACGAACTCTGCTTGGCGCGGATGATCTTCAGGATCGCCTCCGCCTCCGACTGGTACGCCCGCAGGACCAGGAACAGCAGGGCCTCGCGGTCCGTCATGCCGGTGCAGTGCATCTTGTAATCCAGGATGGCGTTGGTCACCGCCCGCAGGTACCACTTCAGCTGGTTCAGCCGCAGCGCCAGGTCGCCGTCGCCGAAGCCCTGATCGAGCATCATCTGCTCGGTGTAGACCGCCCAGCCCTCGGCGAAGACGCCCGAGTAGAGCACGCGCCGGATCAGCGAGGGGTGGCGATTCGAGTATTCGAGCTGCACGTAATGACCGGGGTAGGCCTCGTGGATGGTGAGCACGTTGAGCATGTGGCGGTTGTACTCCTGCAGGTAGCTCGCCACGCGCTTGGCGTCCCAGTCGTGGGGCGGGGGGCTGATGGCGTAGTAGCTGGCGCCCTTGGGATCGAGGGGGGCCGCTGGGTTGAGGTACGCCACGGTGTTGCCGCGCTGGAACTCCGGCATCTCGACGATGCGGCAGCGGTCCGGCTCGGGCAGGCGCAGCAGGTCGCGCGCGCGGATGAACGCCTTGATCTTCTCGGCGGTGGCGCGGGCGTCCTTGACGAGGTCCTCGGCGCGGCCGTGCTCGCGGCTGACGCGGTCGAGGACGGTGCGGATGGTCGTCCGCTTGCCCTCGGCGTCGTCGGGCGGCAGGGCCTCTTTCGGGAACAGCTTGCCCCAAAGTTGGCGGGCGATGACATACATCTCGCCCTCGACGCGGTCGGCCTCGGCCTCGGCCTCGCGCAGCACCTCCGCGGCGCTCAGGCCCGCGTTCAGCTCCAGCTCCAGCTTGCGCGCGAACCGCTCCTTGCCCAGGCGCCACTCGCCCTTCGCACGCGGCAGCAGGTCCTCTTGCAGGAACTTCTGGTATGCGCGCAGGCCGGCGACGACGGCCTGCGCGGCGGTGCGCAGGGAGCTGAGCTGGGGCGTCTCGCCGGCGAGGTCGAAGACGCCCTGCTCGTAGAAGGCGATGGCGCCGCGGTTCTGGCGGATGGCCGTCTCGACGAACAGGCGCGGCGGGTTGCGCAGGTTCGCCTTCGCCGCCGCAATGACCTTCGGGATGTGCGCCATGCGGGCGGCGCTGTTCTTGACGTTGACCGCCTGCGGCAGCGTCGATTGCGTGAGCAGCAGATAGACGCTGTCGGTAATGTAGTCATTGTAGACGCGCGGGTCGTCCTCGAAGGGGCGCGTGTTCTCGGCGAGCCAGATCTCGCGCTTGAGGTGGTGTTCGAGGATCTCGAAGTCGATCTGTCCGCCGCGCGCGAGCTTCTTGTAGCTGATCTTCTCCGGCAGGTCGGCCAGCGCCTTGCGCGTGCGCTCGGTGGTGGCGGCGCGGGCCTTGGCGGAGAGGTCGTCGAGGAGGTCGTCGAAGCGGTGGTCGCCCAGGCGCGTCGCCTCGAGGGGGCGGTGGCGGAACTCGCGTTCGAGGTAGTCCTTGAAGAAAGCGGCCAGGCGGGCGTCCTCGGTGTCGGCGGGCTGGACGGCGGGCGCGGTGTCCGGGCCGGCGAGGAGGAGCAATGGCATCGCGACGAGCAGGCGCTTCATGAGATCCTTTCCGGGTTGGTGGCAGTGACAGGCCGCTGTCGTTCGCAGGGCCTCCGTGACGCAAGGCCTCGCACCCGGGCCGCGGACTGCTGCATTCGCGCCAGTCCGCTCGTTGATCGTAACGGAACCAGAGCGGGTTAGAAAGAAAAAAGCGGATGGCGCCGCATGGCCCCGTTGCGTCAACGGTCGGTCGCGGGCTTCCGCGCCGGGTAGGAAGGTCGCAAGGAACGGCTGGCCGTGCGGCGGGACGCTGTTGCTGGTAGAATAAGTCAAACCTTCCCTCCGTTGCAGGAAACGCCTGGGAGTGATCATGACACATGTGAACCTGGATGGAGTCGATGAAGCGGTGAGGCAGTTCGTCCTGGCCGTGGCCGTCGATCCGGCCGGCTCTGTCCTCGAGCTCAACGGCCGGCCCGTGGCCTGGGTCGTCCCCGCCGTCCCGCAGGCGGCGGACGGAGACGAGCCCTGGTCCGAGGCAAAGAACCAGCGCCGCTGCGACCTCATCGACCGGAAGTACGCGGAAGGCCTCACCCCGACGGAGACGGTTGAGCTGGCTCAGCTGCAGGAGCAGATGCTGCGGCACCGCCAGCGCGTCGCGCCGCTGCCGCTGGAAGACGCCCGGCGCCTGCACCAGGAGTTGCTGACAAGGGCGGCTTCCCCAACGCCGGCGGACGCATGAGCACCCCCTTCGAGTATCCGCCTTCTCCGCACGTGCGGCGTCACGGACCGCAGGGGTACACCGACTACGCCAGTTACCGGCCGTGGCTGCGCGACGAGTTCTCCTTCCGCTGCGTCTACTGCCTGCTGCGCGAGCAGTGGGGTCGCGTGCGGGGCATCTACGCCATCGATCACTTTCTGGCCGTTGCCCACCACCCCGACAGCGTCACCGACTACGACAACCTGCTCTACGCGTGCGCGACCTGTAACACGGCCAAGGGCGACCGCTCCGTCCCCGATCCCTTGGCGGTGCTGACGAGCCCGGCGGTGCGCGTGGCGGAAGACGGCAGTCTTCACACCGACAATCGCGAGGCCGCGAGGCTGATCGAACTGCTGGGGCTGGACAGCGCTCCGTCTGCCGAATTCCGGATGCTCTGGATCGGCATCGTCTCCCTGGCCGCCCGCCACGATCGGGAACTGTACCGGCGGCTCATGGGCTACCCTGAAGACCTCCCCGACCTGCGCCGTCTCCAGCCGCCGAGCGGCAACACCCGGCCCGAAGGGCTGGGACGATCCGCTCATGCCCAGAAAGAGCGCGGCGACTTGCCCGCGACCTACTGAGCGCCCCCAACGTCTTGCTCGCCTGGAAGGGACCGCCATGACGACCGCACTTCTCACCGCCGACCGCCTCTTCGACGGCACCGGCGCCGCCACCGTCGTCCGCCCCGTCCTGCGCCTCGCCGACGACCGCATCGAGAGCGTCGAGCGCGGCCTGCTGGCGCCGCCCGGTTGCTCCGGCGAGCGCTCCGACTTCCCCGGCTGCACCGTCCTGCCCGGCCTGATCGACACGCACGTCCACCTCATCATGTCCGCCCTGGACACCAACGAGGCGATTATCGAACAGGTCGGCCGCGAGTCCGACGAGGAGCTGCGGCGGCGGGCGCTGGCCAACGCGCGGGCCGCCCTGCACGCCGGTCTGACCACCGTACGCGACTGCGGCGGCAAGGGCCGGCTCATTCAGCAGCTGCGCGACCTGATCCGCACCGGCGGGGCCGAGGGACCGGACGTGCTCTCCTGCGGCTCGCCCATCACCACGCGGACAGGCCACTGTCACTGGCTCGGCCTGGTCGCCGACACCACCGACGAGGTCCGCCGCGCCGCCGAGAAAATGCTTGCCGAGGACGCCGACTTCCTCAAGGTGATGGCGACCGGCGGCAACATGACGGCCGGCTCGAACCCGATGAAGGCGCAGTACGACCCCGAAACGCTGACGCTGATCGCCGACCTGGGCCGCGCCGCCCGCAAGCACACCGCCGCCCACGTCTTGAGCCGCGCCGCCCTGCCGGGGGCCGTCGCGGCGCGAGTGCGCACCATCGAGCACTGCGACTGGCGCGTCGAGGAGGACCGCTACGAATTTGACGCCGACCTGGCGCGGCGCATCCTCGACCAGGAGCAGTATGTCGGCCTGACCATGTCCGGCATCGCCCGCCGTGCCTTCCTGCCGGAGATCGCGAACCTCAACATCGGCCCGGTGCGCCGCCTTGACGCGCGCTTCGCCTGCGAGCGACGCCTGATCGACTTCGGCGTGCGCTACACGCTGCACAGCGACGCGGGGGTGCGACTGACTCCCATCGACCGCTTCGACATCGGCCTGCGGGCGGCGGTGCGCGAGCTGCGCCTGACGCCCGCCGAGGTGCTGCGGGCGGCGACCGGCACCGCGGCGGAGGCCATCGGCCTGCACGACCGCGGCACGCTGACGCCGGGTAGGCGTGCGGACCTGATCGTCGTCCGCGGCAACCCGCTGGCGGACCTGGAGTGCCTGCGCGACGTGGAGGCCGTGATGAAGGCGGGCCGCTGGGTGTTCCGCAAGCAGGCCGTGGCGTGATCGTGGCGAGCGGCGGGCTTTACGCCCGCCGTCTTCCTTCGTAGGCGACTCACTCCGTGAGTCGCTTTGTGAAGGCGAGCCGCGACTCGCGGAGCGAGTCGCCCACGAAGGCGTCTGACCCGGAAAGACGCTGAGGTCACGGTCCGCCGGGGTACAATGGCACGGCAGAAGTCACCCCTGGGGAGGAGGTATCTCATGACAACGCAAATCGCGGACCCGCCGCTGGTCCTGGGCCTGGAAGCGGCCGGCATCCTCATGACGCCGGAGGAGTTCGACGCCGTCGAGGAGTACGACGAGAACTACCGCTATGAGCTCATCCACGAAGTTCTGGTCGTGAGCCCCCTCCCGTGGCCGGAAGAAACCGGCCTCAACGAACTCCTTGCATATTCCCTGTTGAACTACCAGGAAGACCATTCGCAGGGCAAAGCGCTCGACTACACCCTGCCGCAGCAGTACGTCCGGACGAACACGAGCCGGCGCCTGGCAGATCGGCTGATCTGGGCCGGCCTGGGCCGCCTACCGAATCGGCGGCGCGACCTGCCGAGCATTGCCGTCGAGTTTGTCTCGGCCGGGCGCAGAAACCGCCAGCGCGACTACATCGACAAGCGGCAGGAGTACCTGGAGGCGGGCGTCGGCGAATACTGGATCATCGACCGCTTTCAGCGCACTCTGACCGTGGTCCGCAACACGCCCTCCGGCCCGGAAGAGCGCGTCGTCAAGGAAGAGGAAACCTACCAGTCCGCGCTCCTGCCGGGGTTCGACGTGCCGCTCGCGCGCCTGCTGGAGGCGGCGGACCGGCTGGCCGAGGCCGATTGAGGCAGCGGCACCTGACCCGCGAAGAGAACTTGCTCCGCGGTCGTTTTCAGATATTCTCATACCAAACCGACACTCGCTGGCCGTTCGGACCTGGCCGCCGGCACCCCAGGGCCGGCCGGGCGTCGCCCGAACGGTTGTTTCTTTATGCGCACCGCCATCGCTCCGCCCCGTGAGCGGGCGCCGGGAGCCTCTTCATGAAACACGTCACCTGGGTGCTGGCCGCCGCCGCGGTCCTGGTCGCCGGCTGCCAGAAGGGCGCCGGCAGCGGCAAGCCGACCATCGCCTACGTCACCAACGGCATCGACCCGTTCTGGACCATCGCCGAGAAGGGCGCCCAGGACGCCGCCGCCAAATTCAACGTCGAACTCAAGGTCGTCATGCCGCCCGGCGGCATGGCCGACCAGAAGCGCATGGTGGAAGACCTTCTCGCCCGCGGCGTCCAGGGCGTCGCCATTAGCCCCATCAATCCCGAAAGTCAGAAGGACCTCCTCGACGAGATCGCCGCCCAGACGAACCTCATCACGCAGGACTCCGACGCGCCGAACAGCAAGCGCAAGTGCTTCATAGGTCCGGACAACTACCAGGCTGGCCGCATGGTCGGCGAGTTGGTCAAGAAGGCGATGCCCGAGGGCGGCAAGGTCATGATCTTCATCGGCCGGCTGGAGCAGGCCAACGCCAAACTCCGCCGCCAGGGCGTCATCGACGAACTCCTCGACCGCAGCCACGACTCAGGCCGCAACGACCCGGTCGATGCGGAACAGAAGGGCCAGAAGTACACCGTCCTCGGCACGCGGACGGATGACTTCGACAACGCCAAGGCCAAGGCCTACGCCCAGGACGCGCTGATCCGCCACGACGACCTCGCCTGCATGGTTGGCCTGTTCGCCTACAACCCGCCCATTTGCCTCGACGCCGTCAAGGATGCCGGGCGGCTCGGCAAGATCAAGATCGTCGGCTTCGACGAGAACAAGATCACGCTGCAGGGCATCAAGGACGGCACCATCTACGGGACGGTGGTGCAGAACCCGTACAAGTACGGCTACGAGTCGGTTCGCATCCTCGCCGGCCTGGCGCGCAAGGACGAGGCCGTGTTGCCGAAGGGCGGCGTGCTCGACATCCCCCCCCGCGCCATCACGCGCGACAACGTCGATCCGTTCTGGGCGGAATTGAAGCAGAACCTGGGCGAGAAGAACTGAAGCGCCATGGCCGAGGCGAGCGACACCCTCCTGCAGGCCGAGGCACTCACCAAGCGCTTCCCGGGTGTGACGGCTCTGGACCGCGTGGAGCTGTCCCTGCGCCGCGGCGAAGTGCTGGCGGTCATCGGCGAGAACGGCGCCGGCAAGAGCACGCTGATGAAGATCCTCGCCGGCGTGCAGCGGCCCGACGCCGGCCGCGTCCTCCTCGACGGCCGGGCCGTCGAAGTGCGCTCGGTCCACGAGGCGCTCGAGCTGGGCATCGCCCTGATCCACCAGGAGCTGAACCTGGCGGAGAACCTCGACGTCGGGGCGAACGTCTTCCTCGGCCGCGAGCCGCGCCGCTGGGGCTTCCTCGACCGCGCCGCCACCGAGCGCGACGCGCGACGCTACCTCGACATGGTCGGGTTGGACGTCTCGCCGCGGGTCCTGGTGGAGCGGCTCCCCATCGGCCGCAAGCAGCTCGTGGAGATCGCCAAGGCCCTGGCGACCAGCGCTCGCATCCTTATCATGGACGAGCCGACCTCCAGTCTCTCGCAGCACGAGGCCGAGACGCTGTTCCGCGTCATCAAGGACCTGCGCGGCCGCGGCGTGAGCGTCATCTACATTTCGCACCGCCTGCGCGAGGTCGAGGAACTGGCCGACCGCGTCACCGTCCTGCGCGACGGTCGCAACGCCGGCGAACTGACCGGCGCCGACATCCGCCCGGACCGCATGGTGTCGTTGATGGTCGGCCGGGACGTCTCCCTGTTCGAGGGGCGGCTGCCGCGCTCGCTCGGGGAGCCGGTGCTGGAGGTGCGGGACCTCGTCGTGCCGTCGAACCCCCGGCACCCGCTGAGCTTCACCGTCCGCGCCGGCGAGATCGTCGGCGTGGCGGGCCTGGTCGGAGCGGGGCGGTCCGAGATGCTGCACGCGCTGTTCGGGATCGAGCCGGCGCGTGGCGGCTCGGTACGCATCGGCGGGGTGCCGGTCCGCCTGTGCAGCCCGCGCGACGCCATCGCCGCCGGCATGGCCCTGGTGCCCGAGGACCGCAAGGAGCAGGGGCTGATCCTGGAGATGACGGTGCGGCAGAACATCGGCCTGCCGAGCCTGCGCCGCCACTGCCGGGCGGGCGGGTTCCTCAACCGCGAGCAGGAGCGGCGCGACGCGGCGGCGATGGTGCAGAAGCTGCGCATCCGGCCAGCCGACGACACGAAGGTGGTCCTGACCCTGTCGGGCGGCAACCAGCAGAAGACGGTGCTGGCGAAGTGGCTGCTGCTGCGGCCGCGCGTGCTGCTGCTCGACGAGCCGACGCGCGGCGTGGACGTCGGCGCCAAGGAAGAGATTTACCACCTGATCGAGGAGACGGCGGCGGCGGGGGCGGCGGTGCTGTTCGTCAGCAGCGAACTGCCGGAAGTGCTGGGAATCGCCGACCGCATCCTGGTCATGCACGAGGGGCGGCTTACCGGCGAGCTGGGCCGGGAGGGAGCCAGCGAGGAGGCCGTCATGCAGCTGGCCACCGGCCACGGGGGCGCGGGGGAAACCAAGCGGCCGAGGGGTTCATGAAAAAGGTCCTGGGAATCTTCGGGGTGCTGCTGGCGATCTGCGTGATCGCGTCGCTCGGCAACCCCGACTTCCTCAACTCCTACAACCTGCAGAACATCCTCAAGCGGACGGCCCTGTACGGCATCATGGGCCTGGGGGCGGCGTTCGTCATCATGTCGGGCGGCATCGACCTGTCGATCGGTTCGATGGTCGCGCTGGTCGGCTGCCTCATGTCCTTGCTGCTGGTGGACTGGGGGCTGTCGACGCCGCTGGTGTTCCTGCTGCTGTTCCTCCTGGCCCTCGCCCTCGGCCTGATCCACGGCCTGCTTATCACCAAGATGCGGCTGCAGCCGTTCGTCGTGACGCTGTGCGGCCTGCTGCTCTACCGCGGCGTGGCGCGCTGGATCACGGGCGACAGCCTGACACCGCCGGGCGGCTTCACCGGGGCGCACGAGGGGCTGCGCGTGCTGGCCACCGGCCGCGTGACGCTGCCGCTGCTCAACTTCCCGGTCCCGATCCCGTTCCTCATCCTGCTCGCCGTCACGGCGGTGGCGGCCGTGTTCCTCAACCTGACGATTTACGGGCGTTACCTCCTCGCAGTGGGCCGCAACGAGCAGGCGGCGCGCTACAGCGGCATCAATACGCACCGGATCGTTCTCCTCGCTTATGTACTGTGCGCGCTGCTGTCGGGTCTGGCCGGGGTGCTCTCCCTCCTGGACAACAACTCGATCCAGCCGCCGCAGCACGGCTCCTTCTACGAACTCTACGCGATCGCCGCCGCGGTCCTGGGGGGGTGCAGTCTGCGCGGGGGGGAGGGGTCAGTCCTTGGCGTCGTCCTGGGGGCGGCGCTGATCCCGGTGCTGAACAATGCCAGCAGCCTGCTCGGCTTCCCGACGCGCCTGGAATTTGCAATCATCGGGATCGTCATTCTTGTCGGGGTAACGGTAGACGAATTGGTGAAGCGGGTGGCGGCCGCTCGCCGCGCCAGCCACGGGGCCGCCGCCGTGAAGAACTGACATGCCTATGGTCAAGGCGTCGGGGCGGGAGAGTGCGCCAGGAACTCGCGCACCGCTGCCGCGTACGCCTCCTGCAGCCGCCGCGTCACCGCGCCGGGACGCCCGTCGGCCACCGGCCGGCCGTCCACGCCCACCACCGGCAGCACCTCCGACGTCGTCCCTGTCAGGAACAGCTCCGTCACCTTGCCCAGGTCGTCGCGCCGCAGCCGCTGCTCGCGCACCGGCACGCCGGCGCGCTCGCACAGACGCAGCACCAGGCCGCGCGTGATGCCGGGCAGGATGGCGCTGCTGTTCGGCGCCGTCAGCACCGCCCCGTCCAGCACGCCGAAGAAGCTTGTGTGCGTCCCCTCCGTCAGCGTGCCGTCCGGCAGGTAGAGCAGCGCCTCGGCGCAGCCCGCCTCCGCCGCCGCCTGGTTGGCCAGTACGTTCGCCAGCAGGTTCGTCGATTTGATGTCGCAGCGGCCCCAGCGGACGTCGGGGTGGGTGATGACCGCGGCACCGGTGCGGCGGGCCTCGGCGTACGGGTCGTGGAACTCCTGCACGTAGAGGAACTCCAGCGGCACGGCCTCGGCCGGGAAGGGGTGCTTGCGCGGGGCGGCCCCGCGCGTCACCTGGAGGTAGGCGGTCGCCTCGCGGAAGCCGCCGGCGGCGATGGTCTCGTGCATGCGGCGGCGCAGGCGCTCCAGGTCCACGCCGGCGATGCGCACCGCTTCGAGACTGCGCCCGAAGCGGCGGAAGTGCTCGTCGGCGAGCCAGGGGCGACCCTGGTAGACGCGCAGGACCTCGTAGACCGCGTCGCCGAAGAGGAAGCCGCGGTCCAGCGCGGGGACCTTGACCTCCTCCAGCGGCATCGTCTCTCCGTTGACGTTCGCGAGCGCGGGCCGGGGTGTCATCGTGCCCCCTGGAGTGGTGCGGGTTCGTCGGCGGCCGCCTGGGGTGCGGGGCCGGGCAGGGCCGGCAGGCGGAGGGTGAAGCGCGTGCCGCGGCCGATCTCGCTCTCGGCGGTGATCGTGCCGCCGTGCGCCTCGACGATGCGCCGCGTCGTCGCCAGGCCGAGGCCGGTGCCCTCCTGCTTGGTGGAGAAGAACGGCTCGAAGACCTTGGCGAGGATGTCGGGGGCCATGCCCTTGCCGGTGTCGATGAGGCTGAGGCAGACCCACGTGGGCCGGCCGTCGCCGGGTGGGGCCGCCTCGACGGCGCCCTGGAGGGTGATCTCGCCCTGCGGCATGCCCAGCATGGCCTGCTCGGCGTTGAGCATCAGATTGAGGAGGGCCTGCTTGAACAGATCGCTGTCGAGCAGGACCTGCGGCAGGTCGGCGGGGAAGTAGGGCTTGATCTCGATGTTGGCGGCGCGGGCGGTCGGGCCGAAGAAGTCGATCATCTCCTCGACGAGGCGGGCGAGGTCGGCGGGGGCGAGCTCGAGGTTCGTGACGCGGGCGAAGCGGAGGAAGTCGTTGGAGACGTCAAGGAGGCGCTGGCACTCGTTCTGCAGGCGCAGGACGCGGGAGAGGGCGCGGCGCTCGCGCTGGGACTGCGGCTCCTGGAAGTCCTCGGCCAGGAGCTGGAGGTTGAGTCCCAGGGTGCTGAGGTGGTTCTTCATCTCGTGGATGAAGCCGCCGGCCAACTCGGCCAGCTCGGCGTACGAGTCGCTCATGGCGGTGACAATAGTGCGCGGCGCCTTGCGACAGGGGTTGCGTCCGTTCGGAGAGGCAGCCGTTCTGCCCCGATCGTGCCGTCATTGTATGGAATCGCCGCGCCCGCGGTAGCCGGGCCGCCGCGCGGCTGGCAGCAGCAGGCCGGGCGTCGTAAGATAGCGCCGCGGTGAAATCCTTCAAGACTTGAGGGCTCGTAGCTCAATGGCAGAGCAGGGGACTCGAGTGTGGCGCTTCTGCGGGTAATCGTCGCGGCCGGGGGCGTGCATCTCCCCGGCCCGGCAACTCCGCCCCAGGGCCCGTTCCGAGGCGGCCCACACAGCGGGTCGCGTCCTGAGAAATCATGACGATGAACCTCCGTAAAGTCGGTGAACGCTACCGGGCGGGAAGTCCGCCCCACGCCAACGCCGAGCCAAGCCCCGCCAGGGGAAGGTGTAGAGACTGGACACGGAGGCACCTACCGACCATGGGGTCCACGGTGAAGGCACAGTCCAGACCACGAACAAGGGCACGCTTGGCGGCGAAAGCCGAAGTGGCAGGCATAATCCCTTGGTTGCTGGTTCGAGTCCAGCCGGGCCCACTGGAGATAGTACGCCGGCGCGGAAGGTGGTCACACAAGCCCGACGCGCCAGCGAGGGACCCCTCGCTGGCGCGTCGGGCTTGTGTGAGGATCTTTCGTGCCGGAGTAATACCAGGGGAAGGACGTGGCGGTCCTCCTTTCCGCCGGGCCCACGGACCTCCCTTTCGTCCGACGCGAGAACTCGGGGCCTGTCTCACGGTTGACTTCGCCGGAAATTACCCCATACTACCCTGACGGCCCAGCTTGTCGCCCCGGGCCGTGGACTCCGTGACGGGGCCGTGGACGCGCCGCCCGCCGACGGGCCGGCGTCCGGTCCCTCTCTTCGGAAAGCTGCCCGCGCCGGTGCCTGCCCGGCTGGCGCGGCCCTCCCCCGGTTCTCGGCCAAGAGGAATGCCAGCGCTTGACCGGCGCACCCAGGGATGGCCCCGGCGGGACGGTGCTCGGCCGTGCCAGGCGGACTGCCTGCACTGCCGGGCGTCCTGGGCGGCTTTGCCGGAGTCCCCATGACCCCCTCGCGCTCCTCCTCCCACCGCCGCCGTGGTTTCACCCTCGTGGAACTGCTCGTGGTGATCGCCATCATCGCCGTCCTCGTCGGCCTGCTCCTGCCCGCCGTGCAGCAGGTACGCGAGGCCGCCGCCCGCACTCAGTGCCAGAACAACCTCAAGCAGATCGGCCTGGCCTTCCAGACGCACCACGACCAGATGAAGTATTTCCCCTCGGGGGGCTGGGACTGGTACCTACCGCCGAACTACGTCGGCCCAGGGCAGCCGGCCGTCGGCGCCGCGCAGCAGGCGGGCTGGGCATTCCAGATCCTGCCGCACCTCGAGGCCGCGAACACCTGGAAGGCTGGCCCCGTGGTCGCCATCGCCACGCCGCACCCGGTGTACTTCTGCCCCTCGCGCCGCGCCCCGCAGACGATCACCTTTGCGGACACCTACATCCCGCGGCTCACCGGGACGCCGCTCACCCACGCGCTGTGCGATTACGGCGGCAGCAACTGGGAAGGAACCGGCGTGGTGCGCCGCTTCGTCCCGACGCGCATGGCCGAGATCACCGACGGCACTTCCAACACGTTCGTCGTGAGTGAGAAGCGGCTGAACCTGGCGACGCTGGGGGTGGTCGTGCCCGACGACAACGAGGGCTACACGGCCGGCTGGGACCCGGACACGATCCGCTCGGCGGCGGCGGCGCCGCAGCGCGACTTCTTCGGGGTGGCCTCGGACTCGCTGTTTCGGTTCGGCTCGTCGCACCCGGCCGGAATCAACGCCGTGTTCGCGGACGGCTCGGTGCGCCCGATCCGCTACACGATCGACCCCGTCCTCTTCGGTTACCTCGCGAACCGGAGCGACGGACAGGCGGTCAACGCCGACGACTATTGAGCCACGGGGAGGCGGAGTGCCAGGGTGCCGCGGTGCCAACTGCGTGGCACAGCGATAGTGGCCTTACGGGTCGGGGCAGCGGTGTCTGTTCCTGGCCCGCCCCGCGCCGTTCCGGACCCGCGGGGATTGAGGACGAGTCGCTCTTGACAGCGCCTTCGCCGAACCGCTATGCTGTCCATCCGTTCACACAACGAGGAGGCTGGTCCCAGGTTTCCTCGCGGCGAGGACAGCATGAAGATGCGTCGGATCACCCCTTACGCTCGGCGACTTGCCGAGGAACGAGAGCCCGCCGGATCCTGCGTGTCGCCCGGTTTGCGGCGGTTGCCTGGTGCCGGTCCTGGGCCGGTTGCGTTGTGCCTTCTGTGCCTCCGTCGTCCACGGACAGGTCCCTGCCATGGCACCTGTCCCGTGGGACGTCCCATCTCCGAAGGAGAAGAAGATGCTGGTCTTGAGCAGGAAGCCCGGGGAGAAGTTGGTCATCGGCGGGGGCATTGTTCTCACGGTCCTTGAGATCATTGGCGGCCGGGTCCGGATTGGCGTCGAGGCCCCCGCCGACGTCCGCATCCTGCGAGGCGAACTGACCTGTTGGTTGGAGCTCCCGGCGGGACGGCCGGTAGCGAGTTCCGCCGCTTCGTAGGTTCCCCTGGCGAGGAAGGCGAGGCTGCCGACACCCGGCTCTGGCTTCCGCTGGGGTACGTCCTGCTCATCCCCGGCAGGCGGTCTTCGGCCGCGTCGGGCGGCTGGATGAATGGTGGTGCGGGGAACCGGCGGCGGCAGACGCGGTGCCTCGCTACCCGACGTTGATGAGTACCCGCGTGCCGTTGGGCAGCTGCACCTTGGCCGACGTGCCGTGGGCGATCAGGTACTCCTCCCCCTTCCCCAGGAGGCGGTAGGCCGGCTCCAGCAGCCAGGTGTCGTTGATGGGAGGCCGGGCCTTGATCCCGGATTTGACCAGCCTGATCAGGGTGAGGACGCCACCTTGGCTGGTTTTCGGCTCTGTTTGGCCGGCCGCGGCGGGTCTGGAAACCGTTCGAGCAGCCACTCGAACAGTTCGGCCGGCTTCTGACCGAAGAAGCGCTCCGCGGCCGTAGTCCCATCCACCCGCTCGACGAAGTAGTTGTGCAAGACCGTCAAGGCCTTCAACTTCCCCGGACTCAAGGCATGGCAGCCGTGGTGGTGCAACGACAACTGGCCATTCCTCCCTTCCACGCACGAACTCGAACGCACGAAGCGGCTCACCCCCTCGGCACAGACTCGCTTGACCAGCCCCTGCAACCCTTCCCCCAGGCCGCTCAACACGCCTGCCGTTGACCAGGCCTGCGCCACATAACCCGCCGCCAGCCCACGCAGGCGCTTCTTGTCCGCGGCCGTCCGTGCCCGCTCGGCGGCTGCTCCCCAGTACAAGCCCGGCAACAGCTGCTCGTACACGGCGCGCTCCGCTGCCTCACTTAACTCCAACGACTCCACCAACAGGCGCACGCTGTGCCAGAACCAGACCAGGCTGGCGACCAGGCGCGGCAGCACCCGGCGCGCCTTGGCGATCTTCTCCCGACCCGCGTCCGAGACCTCGGCCTGTGCGGCCAGCCGTTCGACCGTCTGCAAGCGCTGCTCCAGACGCCGCTGCATTTGCTCCGCGGATACCGCTTGCCCGGTCTGGGCAGCGAAGGGGTGGTAGCCCTCCCCCAGGCCGCGCACCGCCTCCTGCACTTGGTCCTGACGCCCCTGCCGCTGGCTGACTTGTTGCGCCCAGTAGTCGGCGGCCTGCTGGGCCCAGCCGATGCGCTGCTGGAAGTCCGGGGGCCGGCCGGGCGAGCGGATCCCCGCCTGGTGCCGTCGGTAGCGCTCGGTCCAGTCGCGGACGGCCTCCTGGGCCTGCGCGAACTGTTGCTGGGCCGCCTCCAGCTGCCGGTGCAAAGGGAGGCCGGTGGCCTTGTGCAGGTCGGCCTGGGCGTGCCTCAGGTCGGGCGTGTGCTGGGCCGCCAGGCCCTCCCGGGCGTGCGCCTGCAACCCTTTGGCCAGGTCGCTGGTCACCTGGACGACCGTGACGGGCAGGCCCTCCAGGGCGGTGCCGACGGCGCTGGTCCAGGTGTCGGCGTCGCGCTGGGGCCGGTAGACCTCCAGCACCAGGAAGTTCGAGACCGGCTCGATCGCGACCAGGCAGGGTTGCGCGCCGTGGAAGTTCTCATCCTCGCACAGGGTAATGTCCTTGGGCTTCATGCGCGGGCCAAACTGCTGCCGCTGTTCCTGGTCGTACTGGCCGAGCAGCTCTTGCAGGAGCGCGGCCAGGCGTTGGTGAGCGCCGTAGGAGGCGGCCACGAAGGGCGCCAGTTGCGACAGCTCCAGGAAGCGACACAGCGGCCGGATGCCGGCGGTGCCGTGCTGCTGGAAGACGAGGTGGAGGGCGAGTAGAAGTCGCTTGAGGAAGGCGCGGCCGGCCGGGGACTCAAAGAAGGCGACGAGTTCGGCGGGTGCAGCGGTGTGTTGCTGGCGTTGCTCCCAGTAGCGCAGGGTGGTGTGGGGGATGCCGGCCGTGTGCGCGGCGTGGCGTGCGGACTGGCCGGGGCGATCCGGGTTGAGGCGGTCGTGGAGGTGGCGAGCGGTTTCGGAGCGAGTATAGCGAAAAGGCGCTTCCGTGGTGGGCGCTGCCGGGGTATGCTGGTCGGTAGGCATGGCTCGTGTCTCCGCTTTGGTGGTGCCAAAGCCAGGGTAGGAGACCGAGCCGTGTTTGTTCATGGGACAAAATCGGACGTACGGGCGCCCTCTGAACAAAAGGCCATATTAGAGACTCGGACGGTAGCCACTGTTCAAATCCGGGATCAAGGCCGGAGTGGGAGCCGTGACCCACCCGACGACTGCCTTCGCCGTGCGAGCCTTTGTGGAGTCGGGGTGAAATCTTGGAACGTGCCCGTGCGGGCAGGATCGTAGTGACCGCCATGCCTGATCGTAACCGAGAAGCGGGTCAAACCATTGAAGCGCAGCGACCTGCGCTGGCCGAAGCCGTCGTCTCCCGGCAGTACGAACTCCAGCCGGAACTGCGAGAGCAGTACGGTGAGGGTGGGCGGTCCAAGTGCGTCCAGGACACGGAGTACCACCTTGCCTACCTTGCTGCGGCGGTCAAGTTCTCCAGCCCGGCCCTCTTCACCGACTACATCGCCTGGGCGAAAGCAGCCCTTGCGGCACACGGCGTCGGGCAGGAGGATGTGGAGTGTAACCTCGTCTGTCTCCGGGATGTTCTGGCCGAGCAACTTTCGGGCGGAATGGGGGAAGTAGTAATCCCTTACCTCCAAGCGGCCCTGCAAATGCTGCCGGCAGCGCCGACCGCCCTGCCGTCATTGCTCGACGGGGATGACGCCCTCAGCGACCTGGCAAGGCAGTACCTCAAAACCCTCCTGGGGGCCGAGCGCCAAGAGGGCAGCCGCCTCGTCCTTGATGCGGTGCGGGCGGGTGTTGCCGTCGGCGATCTGTACTTGCAGGTCTTTCAGCGCTGCCAGCGAGAGGTCGGTCGCCTGTGGCAGTTGCGGCAGATTACGGTGGCCCAGGAGCATTATTGCACGGCGGCGACCCAACTCGCTTTGTCGCAATTGTACCCCTACCTTTTCGCCCTGCCCAAGAAGGGGTGCAAGCTGGCGGCGGCGTCGGTGGGCGGGGAGTTGCACGAGGTCGGCCTGCGCATCGTCACTGATCTCTTTGAGGCGGACGGCTGGGATACGCTGTACCTGGGAGGCAACCTGCCCGCCGGGAGCGTCGTCGAGGCCGTCGAACGGCACCGGCCCGACCTCCTCATGATCTCGGTCACGATGGCCTTCCATCTGCCGGGCGTCGAACAACTCATCGCCCAGGTCCGGTCCTCGGAGGCTTGCCAGGGCGTGAAGATCATGGTGGGCGGCTATCCGTTCAACGTGGACCCCGAACTCTGGCGGCGGGTGGGCGCAGACGGCCACGCCGGGGATGCGGGCGAGGCGTTGGACGTGGCGGCTCGGCTCCTCAACATCCAGGAGCCGGGAGAGCGGAAGGGCCGGAAGACCTACCCCGCCGAGATGCTGGCCGGGATCGGGAAGCGGCAGGATGTCCGACCGCCGCCGCCGGAGGTCGCCGTCTACGACGAGTTGAGCCGCCTGAACAACGAACTGCTGACCGCCCAACGGGAACTGGCCCGCAAGAACGCCCAACTGGAACGGCTCAACGAGCGGCTGGTCGAGGCGGACCAGCGCAAGGACGAGTTCCTGGCGATGCTGGCCCACGAACTCCGCAATCCGCTGGCCCCGCTGAGGAACGCCGCCCATCTGCTTCAGCAGCCCGGCGTGGACCAGCCGTTCGTCGGGCGCACCGGGGAGATGATGGGGCGGCAGGTGCAGCAGCTTGGCCGTCTGGTGGACGACCTGCTGGACCTGTCCCGGATCGCCCGTGGCAAGATGCAACTGCGCCAGGAGTGGGTGGACCTGGGGCAATCGGCCAGGCGTGCCGCCGAAGCCAGCCGCCCGCTGGTCGAGGCCCGGCGGCACGAACTGATTGTCTCCCTGCCCGCCTCCCCCGTGCGCCTGCTGGCCGACCCGACCCGCCTGGAGCAAGTCTTGACCAACCTGCTCAACAACGCCGCCCGTTACACCCCGGAGGGTGGCCGCATCTGGCTGACGGCGAAGACCGAGGGCGGCGAAGCCGTCGTGCGGGTCCGGGATACGGGTATCGGCATCCCGCCGGAGATGCTGTCCCGCATCTTCGGGCTGTTCGCCCAGGTGGAGCGCACCCAGGAGCGTGCCGGGGGCGGGCTGGGCATCGGGCTGTCCCTGGTCAAGAGCCTCACCGAGATGCACGGCGGGAGCGTGGAGGCCCACAGCGCCGGCCCCGGCCAGGGCAGCGAGTTCGTCGTCCGCTGGCCGCTCCCGACGAGCGAAGAAATCCCGGCGAGTGTCAAGGCTCCGCCGGATGAAGAGCCTGTCACCGAGCGGGCCGTACACGTTCTGCTCGTGGACGACAACGTGGACGCCGCCGAGAGTTTGGGGATGTTGCTGCGGCTGTGGGGGCATGAAGTGGCGGTCGCCCACGACGGCCCCACTGCGCTGCGGGCGGTGGAAGCGCAGCGACCGGAGGTTGCTCTGCTGGACATCAGCCTGCCGGGCATGGACGGCTACGAACTGGCCCGGCGGCTGCGCTCGCAGCCCGGCCTGGGGCGGGTTGTCCTCGTGGCGCTTACGGGGTGGGGCCAGGAGGAGGACCGCCGCCGCTCGCAGGAGACCGGGTTCGCTCACCACCTGACCAAGCCGGTGGACCTATCCGCCCTGCAAGAACTACTGGAGCAATTGCAATTCCAAGCGGCAGGTGCCTGACACGGGCGAGGAGCCGTGGCTGGCTCACAGGTCTGATGGCAACCGCCCTGGGCGAAGACGGCGGAGTTGATCTGTCGGGGCCGAACAACGACGCCTACATGCGGGACTTACGCCTGGCGGTCCCGTCCGACTGCGTGGCCTCGAACACGGAGGAGGAGAACCGCTACGCCCCGGACCAGATGCGCATGGTGCTGAAGGCAGATACCCGCCCGTCCGCCGAATTGTCCTTCCAGACGCTCGCACGAGGGGACGGGTAAGAGCGATCCTCGCTTCGGCGGGCCAGGAGGGAAACGATGCAGGACGAGGCAAGTTACGTTTGCGAATCCTGCGGCGAGGAGATCGTCCTGTCCATCGACCTGTCGGCTGGGTCGGAACAGGAGTACGTCGAGGATTGTCCCGTGTGCTGCCGCCCAAACGTCATCCATGTCAAGATTGATGAGGACGGAGACGTGCGGGTTTGGACTGAAAGGGAGTAGTCCGATGAAGGGCCGCAAACCGGGGCCGACCGTATTCAACTACTCCCTGGACTTCAAGAACACCGACTTCCGCCAGCACCCGGAGCGATACCGCATCGGCAAGGGGGAGCAGGGCGTCTTGCTGGTCGAGCCGTACAAAAGCGAAATCCTGCCGCACTGGAAGTTCAAGAACGTCGCCGAGGCCAAGAAGTCGTCGGCCAAGATTTACAAGATGTTCCTGGCGTACCTGAAGGCGAGTGACTTCCCCGGAGCGGACATGGCTCGAAAGTTCCTCCAGATGGGGTGGACCCGTGCCCGCCGCTACGCCAACCATACGGGCGGGCGCAAGTACGATAAGACGACCGGCGAGGAGTTGCCCAGGACCGTGGACGCCGAGAAGGCGGCAGCGGCGGCAATCTTCTACGAGCGGTACGCCGCTGCCCGACAGCACACCGAATACGTCCGGCAGAAGAAGCGGCACCAGGAGCGGTACGAAGCAAAATGACCTGGATCGACTGGTACAACAGCCTGGCGAAGCCCTCCTGGACGCCTGCGCCATCGACCATCAGCCTGATCTGGATGATCCTCTACTCGATCATCATTGTCAGCTTCGGCTTCGTGTTCGTCCAGGCGTTCCGGCGCAAGGTTGGCTGGGAGGTCGTCGTGCCGTTCGCCATCAACCTCGTGGCGAATCTCCTGTTCATGCCGATCTTCGCCGGGCTGCGAAACGTCCCGCTGGCGGCAGCGGACATCGTGATCGTGTGGGCCACGACCCTCTGGTGCATGATCGCCGTGTGGCGGTTCTACAAGTGGGTAGCGGCGGCGCAGGTGCCGTACTTCGTGTGGGTGTCAATTGCCACGGTGATCCAGTTATCAATCACGGCGATGAATTGGGGGAACTCATGATTCGCCTCGGCCTTTGCTGCATCTTCCGTGACCAGCCGATCAAGTTCGTCACCACGACGGCTACCGCCATCGCCAAGATGAAGAGGCCCGACGCACTGGCGAAGTTGAGCCGCCTGTGCATGGAGAACGCTGAAGCACTGCTGGCCTCACTTCAGTTCTGCGCCGAGAACGGCATTGGCTGCTTTCGCATCAACAGCCAGATTCTACCGATCAAGACGCATCCGACGTGCGGATACGAAGTCGCTGATCTTCCCGAAGGCGATGAGATTGTTCGTCGGTTCAAGGAGTGCAGGCAATTCGCTCGCAAGCACAAGTTACGGACATGCTTTCACCCGGATCAGTTCGTGGTCCTGAACTCGCATCGCCCCGAAGTAGTCGAATCGTCCGTGGGAGAACTGGAATACCAAGCCGAAGTCGCTGAGTGGGTCGGTGCCGATGTCGTCAACATTCACGGCGGCGGGGCATACGGCGATAAGGAAAAGGCGTTGGCCGACTTTGCTCGGAACCTCCAGCTTCTTTCACGTCGAGTCAGAAGCCGGTTGACCGTTGAGAATGACGACAAGACCTACACGCCCGCTGATCTGCTGCCGGTCTGCAAAGCCGAAGGCATCCCGCTGGTCTACGACGTGCACCATCATCGCTGCAACCCGGATGGTCTGAGCATCGAACAGGCTACTCGAAAAGCTCTGGCGACCTGGAACCGGGAGCCGCTGTTCCACATCTCCAGCCCAATTGATGGTTGGAAAGGAGCAAAGCCGGAACGTCATCACGACTTCATCGACGTGGAGGATTTCCCAGCGTGCTGGCAGCGGAAGAAGATCACGGTAGAGGTCGAGGCGAAGGCGAAAGAAGTGGCCGTGCTGAAGCTGCTGGCCGTGCTAAAGAAGTCCGACGCCAAATGGTTCGTCTATATCCTGCGGTGTTCGGACGGCTCTCTGTACACCGGGATCACCAACGAAGTGAGCCGTCGTTGCGAACAGCACAATGCCGGGACCGCCTCTCGCTATACCCGCAGCCGCCTCCCGGTCGCTTTGGTCTACCAGGAGGCTCAAGCCAGTCGCAGTTTGGCCTTGAAGCGTGAGTTGGCGATCAAGGCTCTATCTCGACAGATGAAGGAATCGTTGATCCGGTTGGCGTGATAAGGACGAAAAATGCTGCCCCTTTACCACGACCCGCACTTCACTTTCCGTTTTGGCGACGACCAAGAAAATCACTCTTTCGTGCTGGTAAGCGCCTGCTGGATCGCTTCTCGAATCCCCATTGGCCTGATTGAAAACACGTCGAGTGCGGTCTTGTCCTGAACCACGGTGGGGTTCTTCAGCCCTTCGATCAGGTGCCGACCGACCTCGAAGGCTGCGGGCGTCACCAGCGCCAGCCACAGGCTCGACAGGTAGGGCGTCAGAACAGGCACCGAGATCAGCCAGCGCCGCAGGTGCTTCTGCCGGGCGTATTCCCGGATCATGCCGCCGTAGGTCGTGACATCCGGGCTGCCGATCTCGAAGATGCGACTCTCGCCGGGCGGCAAGTCCTTCGCCGCCAGTAGGTAGGCCAGCACGTCGTCCACGGCGATGGGCTGGGTCTGCGTCGTGAGCCAGCGTGGGCAGAGCATGATTGGCAGCCGGTCGGTCAGCGACTTTACCAGATCGAACGACAGGCTGCCGGTGCCTATCACGAGGGAGGCCCGGAACTCGATGGTTCCCACGCCGGATTCCCGCAGAATCTTGCCGACCTCGTGGCGGCTGCGAAGGTGCGGCGAGAGTTTCGGGTCGCCGTCGTCGCCCAGCCCACCGAGGTAGATGATGCGGCGCACCCCGGCCTTCTTTGCGGCCCCGGAGAAGTTCAGCGCCGCTTGCCGGTCGTCCTGCTCAAAGTCCTTTGAGCCGGACATCAGGTGGACGAGGTAATAGGCCGTGTGGACGCCCTTCATCGCTTCATCCACCGAAGGCGGGTCAAGAACATCGCCCCGGATGATCTGCGTGGATTTCTTGACAAGAGGCCGCAACTTGTCGGGCGTTCGGGCCAGACACCGGAGGATCACGGCTTGCCGTTCGAGCAGGGGGATCAGCCGACCGCCGACGTAGCCGGATGCGCCTGCCAACAGCACGACGGAAGCCTTCGGTACGTCAGGAGTTTCCGATTCCATGGTCGGCATCGTCCTCGGCCAGTCTCCCGGTTGGGAAGCGGGGTGGTTTGCGGATACTATTCTACAAGGGCAGTTTACCGTTTATCGAACCACGGCACAGGCTTGGCTGCGGGCGAGATCGAAGGTGGAGATGTTGTCGTTGCGAAAACCGTCTGCTGAGTCAATCAGGCCATTTCTGGAGGCGCAAGCGAAGCTGCCCTTCAGTTATGCGGCGGTGGGCGCAACCGCAAAGACGCCGCCCGCTGACTACGCTGTGGACCGTACCCGCATCAAGCTAGTGTCCCGCTGCGGAAGTTCTGCAAGGAATTAGGGAGCGTGTCGAGCGAACCACTGGCGCATCTGGGGATTAGTCCATGTCCACTGAAACGGGTGGGCGTAGCGTTCGTTGTATTCCGGCCACGCCGCCTCCAC
>JBBRPS010000049.1:0-22562 GCA_038227745.1 Gemmatales bacterium
AGACCAATGACTCACTAGTCCTCCTCGAGCAGCTTCGCAATGATGCCGTAATCCTCCAGCGTCGTTGTGTCGCCGGTCGTCTGCCGGCC
Organism: Gemmatales bacterium; assembly: GCA_038227745.1. Taxonomy (GTDB): domain Bacteria; phylum Planctomycetota; class Planctomycetia; order Gemmatales; family Gemmataceae; genus DASPXY01. The sequence goes on from JBBRPS010000049.1 coordinate 90, forward strand.
GCTGGCGATGTCGCGCAGGAACCGCCGCATGATCTTCCCCGAGCGCGTCTTGGGCAGCGACTCCGTGAAGCGAATCTCGTCCGGCCGCGCCAGCGCCCCGATCTCCTTGACCACGTGGTCGCGCAGCTCCTTCTTCAGTTCCTCCGTCGGCTCGACGCCGCCGATCAGCGTCACGAAGCAGGCGATGCCCTCGCCCTTAATCTCGTCCGGCTTGCCCACCACCGCCGCCTCCGCGACTTTGGGGTGATGCACCAGCGCGCTCTCGACCTCCATCGTGCTCAGGCGGTGCCCCGAGACGTTCAGCACGTCATCGACGCGGCCCATGATCCAGAAGTAACCGTCCTCGTCCTGGCGCGCCCCGTCCGCGGTGAAGTAGCAGTGCGGCACCTGCGACCAGTATTGCTCGCGGTAGCGCGCGTCGTCGCCGTAGATCGTCCGCAGCATCGACGGCCACGGCTTGCGGATGACCAGGAGGCCGCCCTGGTTCGGCGGCAGCGCCCGCCCCTGCCGGTCCACGATCTCCGGGACCACGCCGGGGAACGGCCGCGTCGCGGAACCCGGCTTGGTCGCGATCGCGCCCGGCAGCGGCGCGATCATAATCATGCCCGTCTCCGTCTGCCACCACGTATCGACGATCGGGCAGCGCTTATGGCCGATCACCTCGTGATACCACATCCACGCCTCGGGGTTGATCGGCTCGCCCACGGTGCCCAGCAGGCGCAGGCTGGACAGGTCGTGCTGGTTCGGCCACTGGTCGCCCCACTTGACGAAGGTGCGGATGGCGGTCGGGGCGGTGTAGAAGAGGGTGACGCGGTACTTCTCGATGATCGACCAGAAGCGGTCCTCGCGCGGGTGGTTCGGCGCCCCCTCGTACATCAGCGTCGTGGCTCCGTTGGCGAGCGGGCCGTAGACGATGTAGCTGTGCCCCGTCACCCAGCCGATGTCGGCGGTACACCAGTAGGTGTCTTCCTCGCGCAGGTCGAAGACCCACTCGTGCGTCAGCGCTACGCCGAGGAGGTAGCCCGCGCTGGTGTGCAGCACGCCCTTGGGTTTGCCGGTCGAGCCGCTGGTGTAGAGGATGTAGAGCGGGTGCTCGCTGTCGAGCGGCTCGGCGGGGCAGTCGGGCGAGGCGTCGGCCATCAGGTCGTGCCACCACAGGTCGCGGCCGGGCTGCATGTCCACCTGGGTGTTGCAGCGGTTGAAGACGACGCACTTCTCGACGGTCGGCGACCTGGCAAGGGCGGCATCGACGTTCTGCTTGAGCGCCACGACCTTGCCGCGCCGCCAGCCGCCGTCGGCGGTGATGACGAGGCGCGCCTTGGCGTCGTTGTTGCGGTCGGCGACGGCGTCGGCGCTGAAGCCGCCGAAGATGACGCTGTGCGTGGCGCCGATGCGGGCGCAGGCGAGCATGGCGATGGCCAGCTCGGGCACCATCGGCATGTAGAGGGTGACGCGGTCGCCGGCCTTGATGCCGAGGCCCTTGAGGACGTTGGCGAACTTGCAGACCTCGCGGTGCAGGTCCTGGTAGCGCAGCACGCGGCTGTCGCCCGGCTCGCCCTCCCAGATGATGGCCGCCTTGTTCTTGCGCGGGCCGTCGAGGTGGCGGTCGAGGCAGTTGTAGCTGACGTTGAGCTTGCCGCCGTCGAACCAGCGGGCGTGCGGCTCGTTCCAGACGAGGACCCTGTCCCAGCGCTTGAACCAGTGCAGCGCCTCGGCCTGCTGCGCCCAGAAGCCTTCAGGGTCGTCCTTCGCACGCTGCCAGAGCTGTTCGTACGCGGCGAGGCTCTTGACGTGGGCGCGGGAGGCGAAGTCGGCCGACGGCGGGAACTGGCGGGTTTCCTTGAGGACGCTGGTGATGTTCGACGGGGTCGAAGAAGACATGGCCGTTGCCTCCAGGGGGTCGCGTGTTTGTCGGAAAGCGCGCGCGCGGTCGCGGGATGCTGCCAATTCTAAAGACTGGGCGCGGGCGGGGGAAGGTGGCGGGCGACGACCGTTCTGGCGTCGGCGCGGGCCGGCGGGTATTCTTAGGTGAGAGTGGGGAAGCGAAACCAAGGTCGGAGGAATGTGCGATGCCGTCACCTTTCCCGGGGATGAACCCCTACCTCGAACAGGCGGACGTCTGGACCGACTTCCACCAGAGTTTCATCGTCTCGATCCGGGACGCGCTGCGGGCGCAGGTCGATCCCCGCTACATCGTCAAGATCGAGGAGCAGCTGTACGTCCACGAACCGCCTGCCGAGGCTCGGCGCCTCATCGGGAGGGCCGATCTTTGTCTCAGCCCTGGCATTGCAGGGGCACCGGGCGCCAAGGCGACTGTCCTGAAGGCGCCGGCCTGCGTCGAACTGCTCGACGTCGATGTGGAGAAGCTATCCCGCGTGGAGATCCGCGATCGGGCCAGCCGACAACTCATCACCGCTGTGGAACTCCTCAGCCCCGCGAACAAATACGCCGGCCCCGACCGCAAACAGTATTTGTCCAAGCGCCGGCATCTCCTCGCCAGCCCGGTACACCTCGTGGAAATTGACTTGCTCCGCGGCGGGCCGCGAATGCCGTTCTCGGGGTCGCCCGATTGCGATTACTGCGTGCTCGTCAGTCGTCATGAGCAGCGGCCGGTCGCGGGGCTCTGGCCGGTTCGCCTCCGCGAGCCGCTGCCGGTGGTGCCTGTCCCCGTGCGTGCGCCCGACCCCGACGCCCGGCTGGAACTGCAGCCACTGCTGCACCGCTGTTACGATTCGGCTGGCTATCAGACGTACATTTACGACGGCGCGCCCTCGCCGAACCTGTCGGCGGAAGACGCCGCCTGGGCGCAACAACTCCTTTGACTCCTCGCCGCGGGTTCAAGCTCCGTTGCTGTCTCCCGCTTTTTCGGGGCTCTCGGCCGGCGTCTGGGCGGCGGGCTGCCCGGTCACCGCCTGCTCCTCGGCCACGCGCTCCTCCTCGATGTCCTCCTTCGCCACCTTCGCCCGCGACGCGATCTTGTCCCCCTCCTTGAGGTTCATGATCCGCACCCCGTGCGTGTTGCGGCCGACCACGCGGATCTCCTTCACGTGCGTGCGGTTCACCATCCCCTGCGTCGTGATCAGGATGACATCATCCCCATCGCGCACCGACAGCACGCCGACCACCGGGCCATTGCGGTCGCCGGTGCGGATGTCGCGCACCCCCTTACCGCCGCGCCTCTGCTTGCGGTAACGCATCGCCGAGCGGTCCCGCACCGCCTCCTCGCCGTCCTCGGCACCTTCCGCCGCGGCCGGCTCCTCCGCGACCTCCTCGACCGGCTCCTCCGCCTCGCCCTCGCCCTCCGCGGGCTCCTCGCCGGCCGTGTTGGCCCCGAACGGCGTCCGCTTGCCGTAGCCATTCTCGCACACCGTCAGCAGGTAGCCCTGCGGGTCGGCGATCACCATGCCGACCACCTCGTCGCCCTCCTGCAGGCTGATCGCCTTGACGCCCTGCGTGTTGCGGCCCATCGCCCGCCCCTGCGACTCGTCGAAGCGGATCGCCATCCCCTGCCGCGTGCTCAGCACCACCTCGTCGCCCGGCCCCGTCAGCGCCACGTCGATCAGCGTGTCGCCCTCCTCCAGCGCGATGCCGATGATGCCGCCCTGTTTCACCCGACTGTACTCCTGCAGGGCCGTCTTCTTGATCCGCCCGCGCCGCGTCGCCATCATCAGGTGCTTGTCGTCCCCGAAGCGGCGCACCGGGATCACGCTCGTGATCTTCTCCTCCGGCTTGAGCGACAGCACGTTCGCGATCGCCCGGCCCACGCTCGTCCGGCTCATCTCCGGAATGGCGTGGACCTTCAGCCAGTAGAGCTGCCCGCGGTTCGTGAAGCACAGCAAGTAGGCGTGCGTCGAGGCGACGAAGAAGTTCTCGATGAAGTCGTCCTCGCGCGCCCCGCCGCCCGAGACGCCCTTGCCGCCGCGGTGCTGCGTCTTGTACGTCTTCAGCGGCAGCCGCTTGATGTAGCCGTTGTGGCTCAGCGTGACGACGTTCGCCTCCTCGGCGAGCAGGTCCTCCAGGGTGAGCTGCCCCGGGGCCGCGTCGATGATGTGCGTGCGCCGCTCGTTGCCGTACTTGTCGCGCATCTGCACCAGGTCGTCGCGGACCACACCGCGGATGTTCTTGTCGTCGCTGACCAAGGTCTCGTAGCCGACGATGTGCTTGCGCAGTTCGTTGTACTCTTTGATGATCTCGTCGCGCTCCAGGGCGGCGAGCTGGCCGAGCTGCATGCGCACGACCGCCTCGGCCTGGGCCTCGGTCATGGCGTAGCTGTCCTGCGTGCCGATCTCGCGGCGCAGGGCGGCGAAGTGCTCCGCGCCCAGCGCCCGCTCCAGCACCGAGGCGGCCACCTGCAGGTCCTGCAACTTCACCTTGGCCTCGGCGCGGCTGGGCGAGCGGCGGCAGATCTGGATCACCTCGTCGAGCGACGAGATGGCGATGAGCTGGCCCTCGAGGACGTGCCCGCGCCGCTTGGCCTCGCGCAGCAGGTACTCGGTGCGGCGGCGGATGACCGTCACCCGGTGGCGCAGGAACTCGTCGAGCATCTCCCTGAGGTTCAGGGTGCGCGGCCTGTTGTCCACCAGGGCCAGCAGGATGATACTGACCGTCTTCTGCAGCGGCGAATACTGGTAGAGCTGGTTGAGGATCAACTCCGGGTTGGCGTCGCGCTTGAGGTAGAAGACGATGCGGACGGGTTCGCCCTTGCGGGCGGCGCTCTCGTCGCGGACGTCGGCGATGCCCTTGATGCGCTCGTCCTTGATGAGGTCGCCGAACGACTCCATGAGGCGGTTGCGCGTCTGCTGGTAGGGCACCTCGGTGACGACGATTTGCACCGGCTTCGCGTCCTCCTCGATGTGGGCGCGGGCGCGCAGGGTCACCTTGCCGCGGCCATTGCGGTAGCCGTCGCGGATGCCCTGCCGGCCGCAGATGATGCCGCCGGTCGGGAAGTCCGGGCCGGGGATGACCTCCGTGAGTTCATCGACCGTCATGTCGGGGTTTTCGATCAGGCGGATCAGACCATCGCAGACCTCGCGCAGGTTGTGCGGCGGGATCTCGGTCGCCATGCCGACGGCGATGCCGTCCGAGCCGTTGACGAGCAGGTTGGGGAACTTGCTCGGCAGGACGAGCGGCTCGCGGTATTTCCCATCGTAGTTCTCGGTAAAATCGACGGTGTCGCGGTCGAGGTCGGCGAGCATCTCGGCGCCGACGTGGGTGAGGCGCGCCTCGGTGTAACGGTGGGCGGCGGGGGGCAGGCCGGCGATGGAGCCGAAGTTGCCCTGCGGGTGGATCAGGCAGTGGCGCATGGTCCAGTCCTGGGCGAGGCGCACCAGCGTCATGTAGATGGACTGGTCGCCGTGCGGGTGGTAGCGCTTCATCGTCTCGCCGATGATGCCGGCGCACTTGCTGGTGGCGGAGGTTGGGCCGAGGTTAAGGTCGTTCATGGCCACGAGGATGCGCCGCTGCGACGGCTTGAGGCCGTCGCGCACGTCGGGCAGGGCGCGGCTGATGAGGACGCTCATGGCGTAGTTGAGGTAGCTGTCGCGCAGCTCGTCCTCGATGTTGAGCGGCTCCTGGCGGTCGCCGTTGCCGCCGGGCGCCGGGGGGACAGTCGGGGGCGTGTTCGGGGGGGGGAGTTCGTCCGCCAATGCAGGGATCCTCAGCGGGTTCGGGATCGGGTCCAGGGCGAGAAATCGTCGGAAAAAACCTCGATTTCCTTCTCGGTTATCATATCAGAAGCGGTACACTTACACCACGCCGGTTGGGCCGCGCGGGGGCGGAATTTGCCACGCTGGGAGGGGCCGATGATCGAGCTGTTACGGCACGCGCAGGGCGGCTTCCAGACCATTCTCGCCGATCCGCCGTGGAGGTTCGTGAATCGCACCGGGAAGGTCGCGCCGGAGCACCGCCACCTGCGCCGCTACCGCACCATGGAACTGGAAGAGATCACGGCCCTGCCGGTGACGACCCTCGTGGGCGAGCGCTGCCACCTCTACCTGTGGGTGCCGAATGCCCTGCTGCCGGACGGGCTCCAGGTGCTGCGCGCGTGGGGATTCAGCTACAAGAGCAATCTCGTCTGGTACAAGGTGCGCAAGGACGGCGGGCCGGACGGGCGCGGCGTCGGCTTCTACTTCCGCAACGTGACGGAGTTGCTGCTGTTCGGCGTGCGCGGCAAGAACGCGCGGACGCTGAAGCCAGGGCGGCGGCAGGTCAACCTGCTGCCGTCGGCGAAGCGCGACCACTCGCGCAAGCCGGAGGCGTTTCACGACCTGATCGAGCGCTGCAGCTCGGGGCCGTACCTGGAGCTGTTCGCGCGCGAGCGGCGGGCGGGGTGGACCCAGTGGGGAGACGAACTGGGGCCACTGCCGCAAGAGCAGGCGGCCCCGGCCTTGGAGGATGATCCGACCGACTGCCGTCTTGCCTCTCGTTAGAGCGCTTTGCGGCCGGGAAAGTGCCTGGCGAGCGCCGGGGCTTGTCTCGCTTCCCCCCGCCGCCCCCCTCGATACGAGGGCGCAGAATAGCCCGCGCCCCCCCTCGGCAATCGACCGCGCGGATTTGTAGCCGACCTCCGGGGCTGCTTCGCCGGCACTGCTGACTTCCCGGACCGAGAGCACGGCTACAGCAGTGCTGCAGCAGTGTTGTTGTAGCGTGAAGACTTTCCGAAGCTAAACTGCATTTTTTGACACTCGGATGTGCCGAGGCCGGCGACTGCAAGGGACGGGGACGTCCCGGCACACCCGCTCGGAAACCAGTGAGCCATCCTTCGAGGCATCGAACCCCGGGAGGTCCGCGATGGTGATACGTCCCTTGCGACTCTGCCTTGTCGTCCTCATCCTGGGCGCCGCTCTCCTCGGGCAGCGCGCCGACTCCGGGGGGGGCACGCAGCCCCCGGTGACGGTCAGCTTCAAATCGAAGACCTACTCGGTCAGCGAAAAGGTCGGCGACGCCGAGATCGAGGTCATCCGCGAGGGCGACCCCAATCCCGAGGTTTCCGTCACCTTCCAGACCAGCGCGGGGACGGCCACCGCGGGCAAGGACTACGAGGAGAAGACCGCGACCGTCACCTTCGCCACAGGCGTGACCTCGCAAAAGGTCAAGGTCAAGATCCTCTACACCAACACGCCCGACCCGAACCGGACCGTCAACCTGACGCTCAAGGACCCCACGGCCTGCGCCCTGAAGGACCCGTACACGGCAACGCTCATCATCCTCGACGAGGACGCCCCGAAGAAGCCGGTCATCTCGAACGTGGACTCCCCGAACTCGCTGAACGAGGGGGACACGGCCACGGTGAAGGTGACGATCCAGCACCCGACCCTGAACGAGACAATGACGGTGAAGATCGAGTGGGGCGACGGCGTCTCTCCGGCCGAGGAGAGGACCGTCACCAACGCCACCGGCATCACGGACGTCACGTTCACCCACCTCTACGTCGATGACAACCCCACCGGCACCCCGCAGGACGACAACAAGGTCAAAATCACCGTGACCGATTCCAAGTCGAACACCGACTCCAAGGAGGTCACGATCACCGTCATGAACGTGGCGCCGACGGTCACCGTGCTGACGGTGTCCCCGCCCGACGCGGGCAACAAAGTCACGGTACACGGCGAATTCACGGACCCGGGTGCGACGGATACGTTCAGCCTGCAGGTCGTCTGGGGCGACGCCTCGGCGCCGCAGACGGTGGACCTCAAGAAAGCCCGCACGTTCGACCTGACGCACGTGTTCATGGGCGGCGTCCCCGTGGACGGCTACCTCATCGTCTTCACGCTCACCGACGACGACACGGGGCAGACCAAGGAGCAGCGTCGGGCCCGCCGGGTGCAGATCCGGGCGGACGTCAACCGCGACGGCAACCTGGACGGGACGGACGACTCCGAGACGCTGAAGCTCAACAGCGGTACGGTCGTCATCGCCGACAAGGAGGGCGTCTACGCCGACACCGGCTTGCAGGTCGGGGGGACACAGTACATCCCGGCGGAGAAGGCCCTGCGCCGCGAGATCAAGTTCCTCGGCGCCGACGTCGTGGCGAAGCGGAGCTCCGCCCGGGTCCGCCTCTTCGACGCGGCGACCGCCGGCACCGAGCAGGCCTTCGACGGCAATAGCGAGGTGAAGCTGAAGAAGGACACGTCCTACTGGCTGCAGGGCGGCACCGACCCCAGCCCGGGGGTGCGCCAGGACTGGCTCAAGGTGAAGGAGGACGCCGGGGGCGGTACCTACGCCGCGGGGGATCAGCTGAACATCACGGTGCTGTGGGTGAACATCTCGACGCGCATCACCGGCCCGCGGACGGGCAAGCCCCTCTTCGACGGCTACGACACCGTCACGACGAGGTTCGGCCAGCCCAACCTTGGGGTGCAGCGCTCGGCCGCGGGCAGCACCGAGGGGACGAAGGCCGCCTTCGCCGCCATCGAGATTCAGGGGTCGATCCTGCCCAAGGACTTCTCCCTGCCCGGCGTCACCTTCCCCGTCGGCTTCGTCGCTGGGACCGCGCCCGACAAGACCAACGTCAACGGCACGCCGACGAAGGCGACGCTGGGGTTCGTCTTCCGCCGCTACCGGAACTTCAAGGGGTACATCAACGGCATGACGGCGGCCGACGAGATCAAGAGCTACGACGACAGCGTGCGCTTGTTCCAGGACGTCACGCCCGACACGGACCCCGACAGCAACCTGCTGATCATCGACTTCGACGGCCCCGGCGGCGCCCTGTTCCCGCTCTTCGTCTACGCCCAGCAGCAGCGGAACAACTTCTGGGAGCACATCGTCTTCTACTGGGGGAACTCCACCAAGCCCGAGCGCGTCACCAAGCGGATCGTTTGGGCTAGCACCATCGACTTCATGCTCGATTTCAACCTCAAGGCGGTGTTCCTGTACGACGCGCCCAACGGGATCGGTGCCCGCAACAAGCTCCTGGGCGACACCCAGCTGGCGTCCCTGGACGTGGCTTTCCCCAACGCCCCGAACATGACCGTCGCCAATAACGCGGCCGGGAACAAAGACCTGAAGAACAAGACAACTATTGATATCATTATCGATGGGACCGATCTGATCGGGCAGGTGACTCTGCGGAAGGCAGGGAAGGACCCGATGGAGCCGTTAGGTGCCTTCGCCCAGGCGGACCCGGGAGATCCGCGGCGCTCGCTGCTGACGAAGATCAAGATCACCATCCCGATCGACGGGACCGTCGGCGACGTGTGGGACCTGGTCATCGAAAATCCGAAGGGGAAATCCACGATCGGTGGGTTCAAAATTGTCAACTGACCCGCGTCGCGCTGCTCTCCTCTGACAGCGAGGGATTTTCTATGGTGATCCAACTTGCCTTTTTGTGGGCGTCGTTCGACATGGCGGGCGGCCCTGGCGCGCGGCCCGAAAGCCCCGCGGCCGCCCTGGCTCGACAGCTGGGCGACGCGAAGATCTGGACGGACCCGCGTCGCCTGAAGGAGCTGCGCGAGGCGCTGCAGGAAGTCCCCCGGCTCCGGCCCGCGGGGCTCCTGCCCGTCCTCGCCCGACACATCCACTACCGGCCGCCGATGTTCTCCCTCAGCGAGGGGGACCGCGTCTATTACGCCTTCCACGCGCTCAAGAGCTACGGACTGAAGGCGGTCGAGCCCCTCCTGAACGAGCTTAAGGCGGACCCCATCCCCAAGGGGACTGAGGGCATCTACCGCGAAATCTTCCTGGAAGACGGCGAGCGTAAGTCCCGCACGGCCGTCCACTGCCTGGAGGAGATTTATGCCGAAGGCGGCTTCGGCAGGGAGATGGCGCGCGCACGCATCGAACTGCAGTTGCGGACCGAAGAGGGCGAGGCCCGCAAACGCCTCGAGAGGGCCATCCAGCTCCTGAACGTCAAGAGGTGACCTAGCCGCACGGGGGTGGTTGTGACTTGCTTTCTCCGGCCGTGTCTCGTCCTCGGCTGGCTGCTTGGCGCGACCGCGCTGGTGCATGCCCAGCCGCCGTCCGCGCCGTGGCGCCAGTGGGAGCCCGGCGAGTTGTGGCGCGTCCAGGTCGAGCGCCCCGGAGATGCCGCCAAGGGGCCGCTGCTGTTCTACTTCACCGTCAGCGGACCGATCCCGTTCGATGGCGTCCCCTGCTGGCGCCTGCTCATCAACTCGTCCCGTGAGAGCGGGCTGGATTGCCACGCAGATCTGCTCATCGACCGATCGACCGGCGTGGTCCGCAGGCTGCGCCGCCTGCTGTCCGATGGCAGTTCCGCCGTCGAGCCTCTGGATGCCGCCCATTACGCCGAGGTGTTGAGCGGGCCCCTGGGTGTCATGCCCTTTGAGTTCATCGCCGCCCCGGTCGGCGCGGCTACGACTGTGGTCACCCAGGGAATCCCGGTCCGCGCCTCGTCCCGTCACGAGGCCGCCCTGACACGGGTGACAGCCGACCTGTTCCCCAGCGGGGAGTCGGGCATCCGGCTGGAGCAGACCTGGGCCGTGGGCGAGAAGTGGTGGCGGACGTGCGAGCGCTGGGTGCGGGGGCGGTGCGTGCTGCGCGCCCGCTGGGTGAACCCGCCGCCCGGGGCCACCGCGGCGCCGCCGAAGCGCGTGCGCGTGCAGACGGCGCCGGCCGACCCGATGCAGGCGCTCCGCGCCGACGCCCGCCTGCAGGCCCGCCTGACCTTGGTGGGCGACCGCTTCGTCTTCGCTAAGGTCCTCGGCGCCGTGCAGCGGGCGACCGGGGTCGAGCTGACCCTCGGCCCGTCGCTGTGGCACCATCATCCCAACCTGGGGACCCTCCAGCTGCGCGACTGCCCCGCGTGGACTGTCCTGGGACTCCTCGCCCGGCAGGACCTCTCGGACGGCCACTGGGTTTCTTCTGGGGGCGGTTACCGCCTGGAGGGCAAGTCGCGTGCGGAACGGATCTCGCCGCCCCCCCGTGCCGCACGCCCCGCGCCCGTTGTCGCCGAAGCCTCCAACACGTTCACCGTGCTGGTCATCAGCCTGGTCAACCTGGCGCTCTTCGTGGGCGTGCTGCTCTTCCGTTTCCGGCGCCGCTCGCGGAAAGCGCGGTGAGCGCAAAACGGCAAGCCAGGGGCGCCTCGCAGGAGATGGATATCTCTGCTTGTTCACCCTGCAGGGTCCCGCCCCGGCCGCGCCATCCCACTCCGCCGGCCCGCGGCCGTCATACCCGTGAACCCCCACGGCTAAGGGGCACAGGTCATCGGGGAGCGCCCGGTGTCCGAGCCAGGTGGTGACCGAGCCGGTGGAGGACATGATTTGTCGTCCGGACAGGGCGCGGCGTCGAGCAACCGTCCGACACAATCAGAGCCATTGTACGAAAACGGCGCCCCCTCCGAGCCGGGCGCGCCAAATTCTTCTGCTGGCCTTGTGTGGCGGCGATTCCACGGTACGATGACAAACGTACACTTTGTCGCGCCTCGCAAAGAGATTACTCTGTAGGGTTCGTGACACACACCCTGCAAATCGACATCGAGTGAGACAGCCGTTCCTGCCGGTGTTCGGCGGCGCTGCGGCGCGGCGACACCCCTTTCCACCACGAGGAGGGACCATGGCCGATCAGGCACACGACCGCGAGTTGAAGACGGCCTTGCAGGCGATCGAGAAGCAGTTCGGCAAGGGCGCCATCATGCAGCTCGGCGAGAACGCCGTCCAGGACATCCCGGGCATCTCGACCGGGGCGCTCAGTCTGGACCTGGCGCTGGGCGGCAAGGGCTTGCCGCGCGGGCGCATCACCGAGATCTACGGTCCGGAATCCAGCGGCAAGACGACGGTGGCCCTGCACGTCGTCGCCAACGCCCAGCGCCAGGGCGGCGTGGCCGCCTTCATCGACGCCGAGCACGCCCTCGACCCCAGCTGGGCCAAGCGCCTCGGCGTCGATCTCGAAGGGCTGCTCGTCAGCCAGCCGTCCTCCGGCGAGGAGGCGCTGAAGATCACCGAGATGCTGGTGCGCTCCAACGCGGTGGACATCATCGTCATCGACTCCGTCGCGGCGCTGGTGCCGGAGGCGGAGCTCAAGGGCGAGATCGGCGATTCGCACGTCGGTCTGCTGGCGCGCCTCATGAGCCAGGCGCTGCGCATGCTGAACCCGACCATCGCCCGCACCCAGACCTGCCTGATCTTCGTCAACCAGATCCGCCAGAAGATCCAGGCGATGGGCTACGGCGATCCGAACACGACGCCGGGCGGCCTGGCCCTGAAGTTCTACAGCTCGGTGCGCATGGACATCCGCCGCATCGGCGACGTCAAGGACGGCGAGGAAAAGATCGGTTCGCGCGTCAAGGTGAAGGTGGTCAAGAACAAGGTGGCGGCGCCGTTCCGCCAGACCGAGTTCGACCTGATGTACGACCACGGCATCAGCCGCGAGGGCGACCTGATCGACCTGAGCGTCGAGGCCAAGATCATCGACAAGAGCGGGGCCTGGCTGAACTATGGCGAGATCCGCCTGGGCCAGGGCCGCGAGAAGGCCAAGGAGTTCCTGCGCGAGAACCCAGCTCTGGTGGAGGAGATCACCCGCAAGATCTTCGAGAAACGCGGCCTGCAGCCCGTGCCGACCGTGGCCCCCGAGACGAACGGCGCGGTGGCCGAGCCGGCGCCCAAGGCGGAGGCCAAGCCCGAGCAGCCCACGAAAGGCCGGCGGCAGGCGGCGGCCGCTGCCGAGTAGAGCGTCGGGAGTCGGGAATAGGGAGTAGGGGAAGAGGGTCTTCCCCTGCTCCCTTTTTTGTTGCTGGAATCCCGCCCGGCGCCGCGGTACAACAGGAGGGAACCAAACGAGTCGTCCGTGCCGCGCTCGCTGTGAGGACAGCGTCCTCACCCATGGAAGAGGGCAGGCCATGTACCGTGTCGGGTTGCCGTGCATCCTCAGCGCGTTGGCGCTCGCCGCCGCCGCCGCCGCCCAGGACGGGGAACGGGCGAAAAAACTCGCGCAGGCCCTCGCTCTGCAGGAGACTTTGCAGAAGGCCATCGAGGAGGCCGAGCCCAGCATCGCCTGCATCCTCGTCTCGCGCAGCGACGCCTACCAGCGCTTCAGCCAGGGTCCCGCGAACGAGAACGCCGGCAAGCTCGGCCCCTTCGACCCCGTCGCCTTCGAGCGCCACCCCCTCGTCAGCGGCCTCGGCGAGAAGGAGCGCCACCGCCTCCGCCGCCAGCTCGACATGGCCCACCCCGGACACCTCCCCGAGTCCTACGGCAGCGGCGTCGTCCTCGACGAACAGGGCCTGGTCCTGACGAACTACCACGTCGTCTCGGGGGCGGTGAAGATCTTCGTGCGTCTGCCCGACCACCAGGGCAGTTACGCCGACGTCCACGCCGCCGACCCGCGCAGCGACCTCGCCGTGCTGCGGTTGCTCAACCCCAAGCTGACCCTCAAGGCGATCAAGCTCGGCGAGGGCGGTCTGGTGAAGCGCGGCCAGTTCGTGCTGTCGATCGCCAACCCGTTCGCCGCCGGCTTCCGCGACGGCAAGCCGAGCGCCTCGTGGGGCATCGTCAGCAACGTCCGCCGCCGTGCCCCCGCACCGGCGCGCGAGGAGGAGCTGACGAAGACGCTGCACCACTACGGCACGCTCATCCAGACCGACGCCCGCCTCAACCTCGGCTGTAGCGGCGGCGCGCTGATCGACCTCGGCGGGACGCTGGTCGGCCTGACGAGCGCCACCGCGGCCATCGCCGGCGGCGAGACGCCGGGCGGCTTCGCCGTGCCGCTCAATGCCGGCATGCGCCGGGTCATCGAGGTGCTGCGCCGCGGCGAGGAGGTGGAGTACGGGTTCCTCGGCGTCGGCGTCGATGACCGCGGCGAGCGGACCGAGGGCGTGGCGCTGGAGCAGGTGACGCCCGGCTCGCCCGCCGACCTGGCGGGACTCAAGGCGCGCCACGTCATCCTCACCGTGAATGGGACTCCGGTCCACGAGAGCGACGACCTGTTCCTGGCGCTGGGCACGCTGCTGGCCGGGACGACGGTACAGCTCGAAGTCCGCAAGCCCGGGGGGCCGCCGCGCGAGAAGGTGGCGGTGACGCTCGCCAAGTTCTACGTGCCGGGCAAGCGCATCGCCGACCACGCGAGCCGCCCGCTCTTCCGCGGCCTGCGCGTCGATTACACGAGCCTGCTCGTGCAGCAACCGCGGCCACCCGTGCAGCGCATCCCGCAGGGGGTGCTGGTGAGCGAAGTCCAGCCCAACACGTCCGCCGCCGCGGCGCTGCTCAAGCCCGGCGAAGTGATCACCCACGTCAACGGCCGGGCGGTTGCCAACCCGGCCGCCTTTTACCGCGAGATCCAGGGCCGTGCCGGACCGGTCGAGCTGACGCTGACCGGCGACCCCGGCCAGCCCGCGCCGAAAGTGACCCTGAACTGATATGCGTTACGCGATCTGCAATGAGACCTTCGAGGGCTGGGACCACGCGCGCGTCTGCCGCACCGTGGCCGAGCTGGGCTACCAGGGGCTGGAAGTGGCTCCGTTCACGCTGGCGCCGCGGATCACCGACGTGACCGCCGAGCAGCGTCGTACCCTGCGCCGCCAGGCGGAAGACAGCGGGCTGCAAATCATCGGCCTGCACTGGCTGCTGGCCAAGACGGAGGGCCTGCAGCTCACGTCGGCGGACGAGAAGGTGCGGCAGCGGACCGCCGATTACGTGATGGAGCTGGCGCGCTGCTGCCGCGACCTGGGCGGCGAACTGATGGTGTTCGGCTCACCCGCTCAGCGGCGCATCCCCGCCGGCGCCACGCGCGCCCAGGCGACCGACTGGGCGGTGGACACGTTCCGCCGTGCCGCCTCCGGCATCGCCGACAGCGGCGTGCGGCTGTGCCTGGAACCGCTGTCGCCGCCGGAGGCCGACTTCATCAACACGTGCGGCGAGGCGATGGAGATCCTGCGCCGCCTCGACCACCCGAACTTCGTACTGCACCTCGACGTCAAGGCGATGCACACCGACGAGGCGCCGCTGCCTGAACTGATCGAGCGCTACGGGGCGATGGCGGGGCACTTCCACGCGAACGACGCCAACCGCCGTGGTCCGGGGTTTGGGGAGACGGACTTCGTGCCGCTGTTTCGGGCGCTGCGCCAGAGCGGGTATCCGGGGTGGGTGTCGGTGGAGGTGTTCGACTACACGCCCGACCCGGTGACGATCGCGCGCGAGAGCATCCGCCACATGAAGGAGTGCGCGGCGCGGGCGTGAGGCGAGTTCCCTGCGGATGTGCTGTCATCTTCTCGGGAACCCTACTTCTCGATCAGACCGGCGTGACGCAGCGCACGCCGGACAGCGCGGTGGACTTCCTCGAACTTGGGCAACTCTGCCATCTGGGCCGACAGACGCGACTCCCAGAGCTTCTTGTAGCGGCCCTCCTTTGCCTGAAATGTCTCGCGCACGTCGGCTGGCTTCTTCCCCCGGAATGCCAACTTCTCCGAGACGGCTTGGATGATGTCCGCCAAGTCGATGTGGTCTTCCCTCGTCAGATACCAGATATCGTAGAGGTCGCGCGGTTCGTTCCGGGCCGGGTCCATGAGCGCGACGACTTTTTCGGCGGCGATCTCTCTGAGCGAGTAGGTCGGCACGCGGGCATCTTCAGGCAAATCCAAGTACTCTTCGTACCCGCGGACGACAGGCCGCGCTTCGAGCGGGAAGACAAGACATTCACGAACTGTGACATCCACTTTCACCTCCTTGCCCGAGGCGGTCGCCGGCAGTGGCCCCTCGTAGCCCAGATAGAACGTGTGACTGTTTTCGTGTTTGTGACGGTCCTTGCGCACGAACCTAAAGGCGACACCTGCGGCACGGGCGGCCTCGGCGAACACCGGGTCCAGTCCTTGGCGGATCGCATCAAAGCTCACCTCGGCGGTGAGCGTGAAATCCAAGTCTTCGGAGAAGCGATAGTCCCCGAAGTAGCAGCGTTTGAGAGCAGTCCCGCCCTTGAAGGCCAACCGCTGGCAAAGGGCACTGCGCGCGAGAGCGACCAGGAACCAGGCGAGGCAATAATCGCGTTCGAGGATGGCCTCGGGGATGCGTCGCCCGCCCTCGCTGGCCCGCCCTCGCGGGCCAGCCGGTTCGAGAGTAGGGACAGGTTCCGTTGCGGAATCATCGGTCAACTCCTGACCACAGCCAGCAGTTCCTCAGGCTCCACGTTGAGCCGGAGTCGCCAGCGCGCGAAGAACCGCCCCTCTGGCGGAAGCAAGGGATCGAAAAGCAGGTACGTTTTGGTGAGCCGAGTCCGCAGACGCTCCGCGTCTGCCGGGGTGCCGATACGGTAAACCTCCATCAGGTAGCCGAGTCGCCGAATGACAGCCCCAATCTCCAGCCGCAGCGCGTATCCGACGAGCTTCGGGATATCCAAGCCGGCCCGGCGCATCCATAATCCCTTGGCCACCTCTGTGAGGCCGCCGCAGTATTCTGGCTGCTTCAAGCCGTCGATTACAGTGCGCTCCATGTCGCTGACCGTAACCTTTTCCTGCTTGTCCACCCAACAGTCACTCGTCCCAAAGAAATGATCCGGCTTGCAGCGAATGAACCGATACTCCGTCCCGAGGACCACACACCGCCGCATCCACGCCGGAGAGGTTACACACACCACAAGTTGCGGCTGCGTGACCATCCCATGAATATCCATTGCGGAGCCGTGCGAGAGGTAATACGGCCGGCCGCGCATGATCCCCCGGGCCACCACATACGGGTTGCCGAAGTATTCGCGTTCATGTCCGAGTTCAAAAGGCACGAGGTTGAAAAGACCAGGGCGGAGCCGCGATACGACCCCGCGCGCAACAAGTTTGCGGACGAAACTCCTGGCCGAAGAGTCTTTCAGGCCGGTGATGCTCTGAATATCGGCCAGCCTGAAGTTTGGGCGTCCTTGTTCGTAAAGGGTGGCTACCAAGTGGGCAGCCTGGGGGCCAAGGGTCTTCAGCGTTCCGTCTTGTTTTCGATGCATTTTGTGCCCTCACAAGGCACATTTTACCAAAAAAACAGAACAATGGCAAGGCAGGATCCTATTTCAGGAGCGAAGCGTGCCCTAAAACGACATATCTTGCAAATAAATAAGCACTCAATCACGTCAGTTTGGGGCTGTGGCGATGAGCAGGCTGCTGGCTTTCCCCATTTTGCAAGTCGTCCGGGCTTCAGCATGACCGACCTCGCGCCGCGGTTCCGGGCGTGCGCCAGAGCGAATAGCCGAGGTGGGTGTCGGTGGAGGTGTTCGACTACACGCCCGACCCGGTGACGATCGCACGCGCGAGTATTCGCTACATAAAAAAGTGCGCGGCGCGGGCGTGATGCATTTCGTTTAGCCGCGGTTCGGAGAACCGCGCGCGTCTCCACCAGGGATGCAGCCCCACGCGGTTCTGCGAACCGCGGCTAAACGGTGGGATCACTGCTTCGCGTCGAACACGCCGCGTTGCCGCTGTTCCAGCTGCCGCAGTCGGCTCTCCTCCTGCAGCGTGTCCAGCACCCAGCGCACGAACTCCTCCGCCGTCACCACCGTCTTGACCCGCGTCTCCGAACGGCCGGCCACCGCCTCCGCCCGGTCGGGGTTGCGGTTGAACACCTCCACGAAGAACTCGACCTGATCGCCCGCCTTCAGGACGATCTTCTCGCCCTTCGCGTCCAGCAGGTTCGCCGTCTCGAACTCGAAGCGGCCGCCCCCCTGGCTCCGCGGCACCACGAACGGCGGCCGCGGCACCGCCAGCGCGTGGAACGGCACCTGTTCCTTCTCGTCCGTGTCGGTGAACACGCCACGGGCCAGGTCGAACGGCCCGCCCTTCGGCGACTCCTTCACCTCGATCAGCGGCAGCGTCAGCCACGGATCGTCGGCCGGCGGCGTCTCCTGCTGCGACCCCTCGACCTTCTTGTGAACGCGGTAGCGGAGCTGCGCCCGGCCCAATCCGTAAGGCCCGCTCACCGTGTAGGCGATGCGGATCGAGCCGGGGTTGCCCTCCTCGTCCAGCGCCAGCGGCATCCCATCGACCTCGAAGTCCTCTTCGTTCGCGCCCTTGGTCAGGAAGGCCTTCGGCGGCAGGAATCGCTCGCGCAGCAGGGCCACCTGCGGCGCCCGCTCCGGCACGACGGCGACGCTGCGCAGGGCCGGCGCCGCGTTGGCGAAGTCGTACTGGTCCACGACGTGGATGCGGTAGCGCGTCTCGGTCGGGCGCAGCTCGAACGTCCAGTGCGCCTCCGTGACCGGCGCGCGGAACGTCTGCCGCAGCCGTCGCAGCACCACCTCGCCGCGCCCCGCCACCAGCGCCGAAACGCCCTCCAGCAGCCCGGCGCCAGACGGCGCTCCCGCCAGGGCGAGCGCCGACGCGGTCGTCACCGCCTCGACGGCGCTGCGCTGGGCGGCGCTCTCGCGCGACGGCTGCGACAGGTCGGGGTAGGGCGTGCCGAGCAGTTCCAGTACCGCCTCCTTGACGGGCTTTTGCGTGCCCGCCGTCACCCGCGCCGACAGACCGCTCAGGCCGACGATCTCGCCGCGCGGCTGCGGCAGTTCGTAGGGCGAGCCGTCGGCCTGCGAGCCGCAGTACGCCGGCAGCACCACCCACGCCTCCTGTCGCACCACTGCCGGCCGCGGCTCGAAGTGGATGCGCCCGGAGGACGGCGTGCGGCCGTCGAGCAGCTCGGCGCCGTAGGTGAAATCGACCGACAGCGGCCGGACCCGAGCCGCGAAGATCGCCTCCTCAGCCGTCGCCATCGCCTCATAGACGAGTTCGTAACTCTCCATTGGGCCGTAGATCGGCGAGACGTATGCCCGGCCAACAATGTCGGGGTCAAGCCCCGAGCCCCACACGCGGAAGCGCAGCACCACCTCCTCACCGCTCGGCCAGACCTCGGCCGTGTCGGGGCGCAGGTAGATCGAGCGCGGGATCGGGACGTCGTTCAGCAGCTGCCGGGCCAGCAGCGTCATCAGCAGGTTCGGCATCAGCACCAGGGCCAGCAGCGCGGCGAGCAGCACCGGCGCGACGGCGGCGCCGCTCCACTTCAGGCGGCGGTGGTCGGCGACGGCGGGAAAATTCACGGCGGCGGTGAGTTGCTCCGTCTCGCGCGCGACGGCGGCGATCAGCTCGCGCGACATGCCCTCCGTCTTCGCCGCCGGTTGGTGGAACTGCACGGTCGAGATGAGGCGGTGCTCCAGGTGCGGCGCCTTGCCCTCGACCCACAGGGCCAGCTTGCTGTCGGACAGGCGCGCGAACAGCGGCCGCAGCACGAGGAAGAACGCGGCGGTCGCCCACAGCCCCACCTGGAAGAAGCTCATGAACGCCCGCAGCGGCCAGGGCGTGTCGCGGACGCGGTCGATCAGCCAGTCGGTCAGGCACGCCAGCGCCAGGACGGCGGCCGCCAGCGCCAGCCAGCGCGAGGCGCCCCACGCCAGGCGCAGGAGCTTCTCGCGCCGCCGCAGCCGCCCCAGTTGCTTTCGGATCGTCGCCGGCACCATGACGTCAGCTCAGGTTCGAGAATTTCCGCAGCACCCACTCCGCGGTGATGAGCACCAGGAACAGCAGGAAGGTCAGGTAGTTCCACAGCAGCACTTCCTGCCGCAGCGTGAACGGTTCGCGGCGCGGCCGCACCCGCTCGGCGAGGGAGTGCAGGTCTTCCTCCTGGTAGAAGTGGCCGCCGCTCACCTGCGCCGCCTCGCGCAGGGCGTCTTCGGCCATCGCCGCCTCGGTCAGCTCGTGGCGCGGCGGCAGGTTGACGCGGTACGAGAACGACGCCGGCTCGGGGTTGGTCAGCTTGATCTCGAAGCGCCCGGGCTTGTCGTGCGGCAACAGGTAGCGGTACTCGCCGTCACGACCCTCGACCCGTTCGAGCTGGATCGTCTGCACGCGCGGCTCGCCCTGCTTCGCGTCCAGGGCGATCAGCTCGGCGGCCACCTGCTTCTCCTTCAGGCCGCGGAAGTTCTTGTCCAGCAGGCGCGCGTAGACCGTCCCCGGCCGGCCGAGGACCGCCTCGGAGCGCTCCAGGGCGATCTGCACGTGACTGGAGTTGTTGCCGAGCATGTGCGGCAGGCCGACCTGGTAGATGAGCTGGCCCCAGAAGCGGCCGAAGTACTTGTCCTGCGCGTTGAAGCGCCAGCGCCACGTCTCATCGGTCGCCAGGAACAGCACCTGGCCGCGGCCGAAGTTGTGCGACGCCAGCAGCGGCATCGGCTGCTCGCCCATCTTGTCGCGCGGGTGGGCCAGCAGCGACGTCGCCCCCGGCCGCAGTTTCGTGACGGGGTAGTGCCAGTGGAAGCCCGGCAGGTCGAGCCAGACCTTGCGGTTGTCCTCCGGCGTGTCGGCGAGCGCCATCATGTCGGCGCGCTGGCCGGCGTCGGTCAGCACCGGCCGGAACGGCTGTATCCGCTTATCGCTCTCCGCCTTGTAGTTGACCGCGAGGAACTCGACCGGCAGGATCTCGGCCAACGGCGTGTCGCGGTACTCGGCGGGCATGTGTTGTCGGCCCGCGATGACGACGAGGCCGCCGCGGAACTCCTCGACGAACTCGCGGATCCCTTCCAGCTGCTGCCGGTTCAGGAAGCCCTTCGGTCCGCCCGGCACGTCGCCGAGGATCAGCACGTCGTACTCCAGCAGCTTGTCGCGCGTGGGGAACGCCTGCAGGTAGGGCCAGTGCAGCCGCTGCGCCGGCGTCAGCGACCCGGGCGGCCGCAGTGTCTGCGGATCGGCGCCGACGAGGAGGAACTTCGCATCGACGCGGCGGTCGCGCAGCAGCGCCGGTTGGAGGAACTTGTACTCCCAGCGCGGCGTGTTTTCGACGTAGAGCACCTTGACCTTGCTGTCGATGACGCGGACCTGGCGCGTCATGCTGTCGCGGAAGGCGTCGTTCTCCTTGAGCCGGATGCTCGCGACGAGGTCGAGTTTCTCCTCGCGCTTCTCGCCTTTGGGGGGGATGAAGGCCAGCACCGCGCGCAGGTCCTCGCCGGCCTTGACGGGGACGTCCTTCTGGGCCACGACCTTGCCGCCGAGCGTCAGCGTGAGCTGCACCGTCCCCTTCTTGAAGCCCTGCGCCCGCCAGCGCAGCGGCACGGCCACGACGTCCTCGAAGAAGATGGTGTCGGCGATGACGACATCCTTGAGTTGCAGGCTGCCGGCCTCGGCGGAGCCGACGCCGTAGACGTGCAGCGGCACCTTGAGGCGGGCGCACTCGCGGGCCGCCTCCTCCAGGGTGAGCTTGCTGGCGTTGTCGCGGCCGTCGGTCACCACGACGATGGCCCCGGGCAGTTCGCCGTCCTTGCGCTGCAGCAGTCCGTTGATCGCGTCAGCGAGGGCGGTCCTGTCCTCGTGGGCGTCGAAGTCGGCAAGGATGGCCGCGGCCGTCTTGCCCTGCTCGATCTTCTCCAGCGATTCCTTGACGGCGGCGTGCAGGTCCTGGCCGAACAGGTATGGGCGGACGGGGCCACGGCGGCGCAGGCCGTCGAGGAGGCCGAGGCGCGGATTGGTGAGGGCGTAGCGCACCAGGTCGGCACGGCTCGGCTCGCGCGGCGTGTCGGGCGGGACGTCGCTGAGGGAGTCGGTGCCCTTGACGCGAGTCGTGGGCGGGACGAGGCCCCGGGCGATGGCGACGCGCAGCAGGTCGGCCTGCGACATGCGCCGGTCCTGCTGCTTCATGCTCTGGCTGTTGTCGATGAGCAGGGCGATGGGCTGGGGGCGCTCGCCCTCGAAGTCGGAGAGGAGCATGGGGCGGAAGAGGAGCAGCACCAGCAGCAGCACGAGCGCGACGCGCAGCCCGGCCATGAGCGAACGGCGGAGGGGGCCGATGCGGGCGCGCTCGAGCCAGTAGAGGGCGACGATGCCGGCGCCGAGGAGGACGACGAGCAGGGCGGCGAGCCACCACGGGAAGAGGCCGCGGAAGGCAAGTTCCGCGGACTTCAGCGTCGTGCCTGCCGGCGCCTTGACGCCCAGGAGTTCGTTGAGCCACTGCATGTAGTCGTCACCGCCCGTCCGCTTCGTTTCGCATCAAGGCCATCGTTACACCGTCACCTGGACCGGCTCCGAGACCGCCCGGAGTCCCTCGTATTCGTATACCGCCGTGACCGAATACGTTCCTGGCGGGGGCGGATAGATCGGCATCGTCGCGAAAAAGTGGACGTTCGCCGCGAACTTCTCACCCGGCCCCAGTCGCAAGATCGATGGCTCACAGGTTGGAGCAAACCGATCGCCGAAATGCCCCCTCGATACGACCGTGCCGGTCGCATCGGTCACCACCAAGTTCAGGTGGTGGAGTTCCGTCATCCAGTAGAGGATCTCAAGGGGGGATTCCGAGACGTTCTCCAACTCGACCTCTGCCATGTTGGGCACGGGGCCGCGCCTGCCGACCACCTCCTTGCGGCGCAGTCGGCAGGCAAGTTGGTGCGGTATGGCGACTCGCTGCGGACCCTGCAAATCCAGTGACGTTTGACACCAGATGCTTGGCCTTCATGCGTGTCAGTGACGATTTTGTAATGGCCCAACGACCTGGAGAGGATACGCCGTGAGCGACAACCAGGAACCGATTGACTTGCGTGACGTGAGGCCCACTTGTTTCCGACAAATGATTGGAAACAAGC